>JADKBM010000016.1:0-336643 GCA_016715115.1 Acidobacteriota bacterium | reverse complement strand
CTGATCAACGCCGGAGACGGCGATGATTTCGTCTTTGGCGACCGACTCGTGATTCCGTCGACCGGAAACGACACCATCAATGCGGGCGACGGTATGGACCTCGTCATCGCGCAGCAGGGCGACGACACGGTTCACGGCGACGATAAGCAGGACGTGCTCGCCGGCAACGCCGGAAACGACATTCTCTACAGCGATCTCGGGATCTTTTCGATGATGTTCGGCGGGCCGGGCAATGACACGATAGTCGGAAACACGGGTCTCGATCTTATCGTTGCCGGTGTCGGTGATGACAAGGCGGCCGGCGGCGACGGCGCGCTCGACATCATCGTCGGCTGGGACGGCATTGATCAGCTAAATGGAGAAGGAATGATCGACGCCATTTTTGGCGGAACCGGCAACGACATCATCAAAAACGGCTCGGGAACGGTCGATCTGGCGTTCGGCGGATTGGGAACCGACCTGATCGACGGGGAGGCCGGTATCGACATAATCTTCGGCAACAAGAATCTTTACGACAGCGACCGGTGCGGAATGAAGGCGAGCGCCAACGAATACGAGACTCTGAACGGCGGCGACGGCATCGACTTCATTTTCGGCGGATTCGGTCCGGACAGGATCTCCGGCGGAAACGGGATCGACATACTCTTCGGCGAGGACTGTCACGATGTGATCAGCGGTGACAGCGACGTCGATGTCGTGTTTGCCGGCGCGGGAGACGATCAGGTCTCGGGCGGCGGCGCTCCCGACGTCCTCTTCGGGATGACTGGCAGCGACACGCTGAAGGGCGATCAGAGTTTCGATCTCTTGATTGGCGGTGTCGGGAACGACAGTCTCTCCGGCGGCGCCGATTCGGACATCCTGCTCGGCGGAGACGGTGATGACTCGATCAACGGCGATGGTGAAGCGGATCTCGCGATCGGCGGCATCGGCATCGATACGATCGACGGCGGTTCGGGTATAAACCTCCTGCTCGGCGGGGACGGGAACGACATCATCAGCGGCGGACCGGATTCAGACATCATCCTTGGAGGAAATCAGAACGACACGCTGAACGGCGCGGGTGGCTCGGACGTAATTCTCGGCGGCGACGGCGACGAAATCGATATCTTCGGCGGCGACGGCGGCGATCTGCTTTTTGGGGGCAACGGGCTCGATAATATTCGCGGCGGTCAGGGGCTGGACATAATGTTCGGCGGGAAGCAGGCGGACACGATCGTTGACAACGACAACGTCTCGAACAGCACGACCGAGTTCAACGTCTCGTTTGGAAATGAAGATAACGATTCGATAAACACGAACGTCGGGCGAAATTTCGTCTTCGGCGGACCGGGCGATGACGTTATCGATCTGAAAGACGGCGGGAAACCCGATCGGCGCGATTTCGGATTCGGCGGATCCGGAAACGACACGTTTTACGTGAATCATTGGACCGACAATCCTTCAGGTTTTACGGACTGGACCTTTTGATGTATTCGACGAAGCAAGTCGGAACCGCCAGGAATGCGGTTCCGACTTGCTCTGTCGCGGGTTGTTTCCGAAGAATCGTTATCAAGCGGTTCGCAATGCTCGATACGCTCGTTTTACAGCGATTGCCCGCCCGCTCACGCAGGCGGTACTGACTCGTGGATCTCAAGTCTCGAATCGCAAATCCCAAATCCCAAATCCCAAATCGCAATTCCCAAATCCGAAATCCCAATTCCCAAATCGCAATTCCCAAATCCTAGTACGCTTTCGTCAATTCGGCGCCCGTGTAGTAGTGCTTGATGATCGCATCGTATTTGACGCCCATTTTGGCGAGGCCGAAGGCGCCGTACTGGCACATCCCGACGCCGTGGCCCCAGCCGCGGCCGGTGAACTGGTAAGATGTGACGCGACCGCCGGTGTCATAGCGCTTGTTCATCACGAACAATTGCTCTTTCAAACGCAGAGCCGATCGGATCTTGCCGCCTTTGAGCGAAAAGCGCCCATTCGTTCCGATGATCTCGAGTTCGGTCGCGCGGCGCGAAAAGCCCTTTTGCTTGATGTTAACGTCGAGAAGCGTGCCGATGCCGCGAACGTAGCGCGACAGGCGCGACTGCACGGCGCCGGCCGCAAGGCTTACGTTCCAGATCGTGAATGGCGACATCTTTTCGGCGACCGTCGGCTCATCCGACGGTTTCACCTCAAGATAAGCGATCTCGCCCGCGGCGTTCGTCTGATACGCCACCTGCTCGCCGCCGATCAGCGCGACTTCCTTCACCTGATAGAACTGGCCTCCGAATTCACGAAAAAGAAAGACGTTCGGACTGACCGTCATCGGCCTTTCGTTGCGTCCGCTTTTGAGGATCAGCTTGCCGTCCGCGGTCGGACGCGCCTCGCCGGACTGCAAGGCCGGCGTCAGCTTGCGTTTGGCGTAGATATTCTCGATCAACCGCAACAGTTTCGCACGCGGCATCGGTCGGTGCGGACGGAAATTAGAGTCCGGGTAAAGCGACAACCAGCCGTCGCGGAAGAGCATCGCCAGGTTCGCGCGCTTGTCCTTGTCGATGTCGGCGGCGTCGGTGAATGAAAGCTGGTAATTGATGTCCGATTCGCTCATCAGCATATCGGTCTGCCCTTCCGCGTACATCATCTTCGCGAGCATATTCGCGAATTCGATCGATTTGACGAGGTCGTACGAAAACGCCGGGACCGGTTTGCCGAGTTTAAGCGCGAGCTGATTGATCCAGCTCCGAAGCTCGGTCTCGTTCGGCGGCAGATCGAACCACTCGTCGGTGAAGCGGTTCGTCGCCATCACGAACCCGTTGACCGCAAACTGCGACGAAAGCCGCACTAGTTCGAGCCGGTCGTCGGACTCGACCTTCGGCAACTCGCGCGAACTTCGGATCAGGAACGGTTCGAAATGCTTGCGACCTTCAAGCGAACACTCGACGCCGCGCAAATACGGCTCATTGAATTCGAAAATGTTCTCGGAATTCTCGGTGCGTCCGCCGCACGTTGAAGTGTAAAGAGCGTTGATCGCCTTGCCGTTGTATGTTCCGACGATCCCGCGGGTCTGCGTCACGGCCATCGTTCCCATCGTCGTTTCCGCCGACACACCGCCGTAAACCTGCGACCAGACGGTCGGCAGAAGATCGAATCCCTGAGTCGAATAACCGCCGAGGTTCGCGATCGCGTACGTGCGCGCGGCCACGGCCTGAGCTTTCTGCGCTTCGAGAGACGGCAACCCGAGTTCTTTCGGGACGACGCCGAGCAGGTATTCCTCGATCGGAACGACGTTGACGACCGTCAGGCTGCCGCGTGAATTCACGAAAACCTCGACGCGGCCGCGGTAGGCCTTGCCGTTGAGCTTGACGGGAACAGCGCGTTGGTTGAGCGAGCCGAACGAGATGGGCTTGAACGAAGAGAATCTCGCGGATTCGGCGCCGCCGGAGATCAAGATCTCCTTGACGTTCGGCGCGATCGGGGCGTTTGTCGTCGGTTGTGTCGAGGTGGTCGGTTTGATCAAGCTTCGATTTTCGGATTTCGGATTCGGATTGTTGCGAAGCTGCTCCGAAAGCGCGACGGCTTCTTCGGACGGCTGCGTTTTCTTTTCGGTGACAATGACTACGTCCTCGAATCCTTTTTCCGCGAGTGCCGCCTTATAGTCGTTGGCTTCCTCGATGGTTTCCTTGCTGTCGCCGATCTGAATCCGCCATTTATTGTTTGTCCAGTCGAGCGAAGCGGTCGCCTTCTCGCCGGCGTCGCGGAGTTCTTTGGCGAGATCATCGGCATCGGCCTGAGTTTCGAGATTTGGGATCTCAAACCGGAAGAATTCGATGACCGGCGGGCGATAAAGCCGCGGCGCTACGGTGATACGGTTGACTGAAAGCACCTTGTCGGCGTCATCGCCGGTGACCGCGATCAGTGACGTGTCAGCCGTCGTGATCGTCACGCTTCCGGCGTTCGTCGAGAGTCCGATCCGCACCGACGGTTCGGAAACGAAAGAAAAGTAACCGTTCTCTTTGGCGGTGACACTTGAAAGCAGGGAAGCGACGATGCAGACAGCAATGAAAAGGCGGCTGAAACTCATCCCTTAATGATAAGAGTTCCGGCATTAAATGTGAAACCGCCGCGCCTGACCGGATTCGCGGGGATCTGAAACGATCGTGATTCGCGCGCCGAACGCTTTATTCTCAAATCAGGGCTTCTCCAACGCGTTGAAGATGAACGGGAACGTCCCGAACGTTTGCCCGCGGTGCTGCGGGCGGAACCCGAAGAGGATGATCCGGCCTTTGCCGTAGATCGTTTCGGCGAGCGCGGTTTTGCCGTTCAGATGCTTTTCGCCGAGCATCCAACCGGACATCAAAGCGTCTTTCGCGGCATATTTCGCGACCGATCGGACGCGGCCGGTGTCGATGATTTCCCACGCCGAACTGTTGGTGAAGTAGGCCGGCGTCTTTTCGTTTAGCCCGCGCGAAAGGTTGGATCGCCGGTCGACGTCAAGCTCGACGATCGATCCCGGATTGTAAAACTCGTTTCGTTTCAGACCGCTGAGGACGTTCTTCATCGGAAGCTCGAAGCGTTTGATGACAAGCTCGCAACTGTCGTCGAAACAGATCAGAGTGCCGCCATTTTCGACCCATTTCTTGAGTTGTTCGACGCCTTCCTCGCCGATCCCGCCGGCGATCTCGGCCGGATATCGCTCGGCACTGAGGCCGCGGACGATCGCGTTCTCGCCGTCGGCCGGCAAGATGATCGAATCGAATTCGAGTTTTCCGCCGCGCACGTCCTTGTCCGAAACCGTCGAATACCGAATCTGATAGTTGTCGAGGACGAACCGCGTCCAGCCCTCGTCCATCGATGAGATGAAACCCTTGTAGAGTCCGACGCGCGGATTCGTTTTCAACGGATTCGAAAGCTTGTCGAACGGCGCCGACGCCGGTTTCAGATTCAAAACGGCCCGCACCTGATCGATCTTGGCGACCCTTTTGAGAGTCGCGCGAAACTTGTCCAGATCGCGCGTATTCCAGACCGGAACCGCCTCGACGCCCATTTGGAGCGGCAACGTCCAGCCGGCGACGTCGTACGGAACCTCGGCCTCGCCGTTCGGATTGAGCCGGTTCGGATAGACCTGCTTTTCGAACAGGCTCAGGATGTTGTTCTTTTGCGATTGATTGACGAAGACGAAAAACGACCCGAGCGGCATTTCGTGAAAATCGTCGGGTTTCTTTTGCTCCATCGCAAAGTAACCTTCTTCGGTCATCTCTTGAACCTCAATGCCTTGCCACATCAGGATCTCGAGAAACCGCGAGACCGATTCGGCGTTCGGTTGCCCGGCCGTAACCAGAAACGCTTGCGGATCATCCGCTTTCGGGGTCAGGTTCGCCTTGCCGAGTTCGTAAAAATTGCGCAGGTATCGCTCGCGAAATTTGGCCGCCATCTCAAGCAGCGAGCGGGACGCGATCGACTCCAAACGGGCTATGTCGGCGGGCCGCCAGACGCCGCCCGGCCAGGCGTCCGGAAAGTTCGTCGCCGTCTCGAGCGCGGAACGCATCCCGCGCGTCGAACTGCGCTGCAACTGCTCGGGCGTGACCGTGACCGGAGTCATCAGGTTCGCGCTCGCCGCCTCCGAGAGTATTCCGATCGAGTTGTGAAAGTAAGGCGCCGAGCGAAATCCGCCGTGCCACCAGGTATCGTAGGTCGCGTTCGTCGCGACGCCCGAAAGCCCCTGAGCCTGGATATCGGCCGCCATCTTGTAGCCGATCGTTCCGAGATCGCGGAGGATCAGCGGCGCGATGCGCGGATTCGGAGGATCGAAGAACGGCGGGATCGTCAGCCGCGAGCCGTTCTGGCCCTGCTGGTGAATGTCGTAGACGATCTGCGGAAACCATTCCTGCCAGTAAAGTTTCGTGATGTTCTGCGTCTCGCGCAGGTTGAGCATGAACCAGTCGCGGTTGTTGTCGTGGCCGGCGTAATGATGGTAAAGCTCGGGCGGATTCGTGCCTTCGAACTTCGTGTCCAATGTCTTCCGATACCAATCGGCGACGATGTCGATGCCGTCCGGATTCGACGTCGGGATCAGGATCAGAACCGTGTTCTTCAAGATCTCCTCGGTGCCGGCGTCGGTCGCGGTCGCGAGCGCGTAGGCGAAGTTCAGCGACATTTGCGAAGCGACGATCTCGGTCGAGTGGATCGAGCACGAGATCGAGACGATTGCCTTGCCGCGTTTCAAAAGGTCCTGGAGTTCGCCGCCATCTTTGATCGACGCCGGATTCGCGAGTTTGGCGTTGATCTGCCTGAGTTTTTCCAGATTCCGGATGTTCTCGGCAGCGGAGATGAAAACCGCGATCTGCGGTTTCCCGAGCGTCGTTCGTCCGATCTCGCGAACCGAAACCTTCGGACTTCCGGCATCGAGTTTTGCAAAATAATCGGTGATCTGTTTCCAGTCGGCGATCGTCCGGTCGTCGGTCGGATTGAACCCGAGAAACGCTTTCGGCGACGGCGGAACCTGCGCCCGAACGTGGACCGCGAGCAGACAAAAAAGAACGGCGGCGATTTTGGAAATCGCTGCAAACGATATAGATTTATGACTATTGACCATGCAAGACGTTTCTCTCGAAGCAATTGAACAAAACAAGAAGCTGACTTTTCCTGTCAAAGAGTCTAACAAATCCCGGTTTTTCGGCAAACTCCGATATTGGTGGGGCTGGATCGTTGCGGGAAGTCTGTTGCTCTGCGTCGCGTTGCCGTTGATGATTCTCCTCCGGATCATCAATCGCAAACTCTGGCTCTATCCGTGGTGTTTCTGGGGCGCGAGAATGTGGCTTTGGGCGTGCGGTGCCGAGATCAAGGTCACCGGAGCGGAAAATCTCGACCCCAACGAGAATTACGTTTTTGTATCAAATCACCGAAGCTATCTCGATACTGCCGCGCTTTTCGCCTTCACCGGACGGCGGCTCGGTCTGGTCGGAAAAAAAGAATTGCTGAAGGTTCCGATCCTTGGCGTCGGGATGGGATTCGTCAACATCATCGCGATCGACCGGCGCAATCCCGAAAAGGCGATGCAGTCGATGCGCAAAGCGAAGGAGGTCCTCGAAAGCGGCTACTCGTTCGGCGTTTTTGCCGAAGGCACGCGCGCGATGCCTGGCGAACTCTTGCCGTTCAAAAAGGGCGCGTTTCACCTTGCGATGCAGACCGAAGCGCCGATCGTGCCGGTCGCGATCCGCGAAACCGACCGAATGATGGGCAAGCGCACCGGAGTCGCATTTGGCGGAACGATCGAAATGATCCTCCTGCCGCCCATCGAAACCAAAGGCCTTTCGGTCGAAACCGACCTGATGCCGGTATTGAAAAAGACGCGGGCCGCGATCGCCGAGGCGCTCGGATAAAATGGAAGAAACGTTCTGACAATTGAGCGTGGTGATTCCGGACAATCTTCACCTTCGGTTTACAAAACGCCGGGGTAAACATATATTGAACTCGGACCGCGAAAAGGCCCCCGGAGCCATGACGCATATGAAAATCAAAGCAGCCTTTATCTTTCTTTTGTTCGCGCTCTCGGCCGTCGGCGCGTTTGGACAGGCAGTCGAGGACAGTTCGCGGCGGACGATCGGCTATATCAGTTCGAGCGGAACGGTCGAAGATTCGTCGCGCCGGACGCTCGGCTATATCAAAGACAACGGCACGATCGAAGACAGTTCGCGGCGAACGCTCGGATACATCAAGGAGAACGGGATGGTCGAGGACAGTTCGCGGCGGACGCTCGGATACGTCAATCCGAACGGCTCGGTCGAGAATTCAAGCCATTCAACGCTCGGTTACGTCAATTCGAACGGTCGTGTCGACGACGGCTCACGGCGAACCATCGGTTATGCCGAGGGCATCAAGGCGGAACACGCGGCGCTGTTCTTTTTCTTCTTTTTTGGAAACAAGTAGGATAATCAAATGAGAGAGATCATTGTTACGGCGTGTTTGTTGATCTTCGTCGCGTCGGCTTTTGCACAATCCGGAATCGTCCCGATCGTCGACATCAAAGTGGGCGGGCTGATCGGTGGATGGAAGGACGGCAAATGGGTGAACGCCGCGGCGCTCGGTCCGAAGATGAATGGCGAAGATGCCTACAAATGGTACAAACTCGACGGCTCGACCGTCGATCTCGTCGGCGACAAACCCGAAGAAGAAGTGCCGTGCGAGGGATTCTGGTACACGCCGTTCAAGAACCGCAAGATCGAGGATCGATCGAGTTCCGACAACGGAGTCGCGATCGGAGCGAACGCGACCTGGAACCCGATGCCGCGCGTTCCGACCGAACTGACCAAGAAGGCCGCCGCCGCGACCTACACGCGCGTCGTTGCCGGAATTCTAAGGACGAAGGGGCTGCCGAAGGCGAAGCCGCAGAATATCCGCGCCTGGCGGATCGATCTCGAAGGTGACGGCGTCGAAGAGGTTCTGCTCGAAGCCGGCACGTGGCCGGAGATCATCACGCCGAGCGCGAAACCCGGCGATTACTCGATGCTCGTTTTGCGCAAGATCGTCGGCGGAAAGGTCCGCGACACGCTGCTCGCGGGCGAGTTCGTCAAACGGCGGGTGGAATTCGGCGCCCCGAGCCGCTATATGCTGTCGGCGGTCGCCGATCTCAACGGCGACGGCAAGTTGGAGTTTCTCGTTTACGGCGAATACTACGAGGGCGGCGGAACGCAGGCTTGGGAGATCATCGGCAGCAAGGCGGTCGAGATCAAGGAATTGCAGGCGGCCTGTGGAGTGTAGTCCCGACCTAATTCTGATTTTGGAACGGCCCGGCGCAGAACCATCTCGCCGGGTCGTTCTGTGTTCGCGGCCGGTTCTATTTTTGTTTCCGCGGATGTAACCGAAGGATGCCGCACGGCGTCCTATTCTTAATGGCTTGTTCATTTAGAAACCAAGGAGCGAAGAATGAAGACAATTTCCACGATAACTTTCTTAGTTTTTGCGGTCGCCGTCGCGAGCGCGCAGATCAAGATCAACATACCGAAGATCGGGCCGAAACCGACGCCCCAGGCGACGCCTATGACCACGGCCACGCCGGACCGAACGAATTCGAACACGGTTTCGACGGTCACCGCATCCGACCTGCCGCTCAAGCCGGTCGCCAATGAGAATCCCGTTTTCCTGAAAACGACGCTCGACATACGCTGCGACACACTCGACACCTATTGGAAAATGGGTGAGAACAAATACAACTTCACGAGCTGGGTGCCGCAAGTGAAATTCAAGGTGTTTTACAAAGGCAACGAGCGGCTCCGCTACAAGGCGGAGTATTTTCTGCCGAACGGCGCCGCGTGGTTCAGCGAACCGCTCGAAGAAAACGTGCGCAACGGCAACGAGCAGACCGCGGAACTCAACACGCCGCGAACGTCGAACAAACACGAGAACACTTCGACGGACGCCGTCGGCACGTTCGGGATCAAGATCACCGACAAGAACGGCGAGGTCGTCTTTGAAGGGAAGTACAAGGTCGCAAAATACAAACCCGACGCGCTGCCCAAGATCCCGATGTGGAAAAACGTCTACACCTATTACGTCGATCAGGATTGGAACCTCCCGATCGGCTACGTCTGGCTCGATTATTCACGCGACCAATGGTCGCCGCTGACGGCCGTGACGATGTGGCTCAAGGGCGAATATACGCTCGGGCAACTTGAGGCGCGGCTGTTTTACAACGGGGCGCAGATCGCGACGACCGACGATATGGGCGAGATCAGCGCCAAGCAGAGGCGTTTCCCCAATCGCAACGACGACAAGGCGGCATCGCAATGGGAAGAATATGTGATGGCGTGGTACAAGTTTCACGCGTTCCTGAATCCGCGCGGTTCGATGAAGTATCCGCAGTCGAAATTTATGAAGGATATGCCGGGCGATTACACGGTCAAACTCTTCTATCAGGGAACGCAGATCCGCGAGGCGAATTTCAAGGTCGGCTCGGACGGAAATCTCGTTGACGACGGCATTGCTTCAAAAAACAAGCTCGGCGATCAAAAGGTCGTGATCCCCGTGAAGGTGATCGGAACCGGCAAATGGAATCTGATGAATTGGAAGACCGACGCCTTTTACGCAAACCCGCTCAACGGATTCATCGTTCCGTAGCAAGATCCCTGAGGCCCTCGAGAATAAGGAGTTCGTCGGCGTGGTCGAGCAGATCGATCTCGCCGGCGACCAGCGAAACGAAGCCGCCGGTGGCGACGACCGTCGCCGGTTCGCCGAGTTCGTGCTTGATTCTCGTGATCAGCTCGCGGACGAGCCCGACGTAACCGTAAAAAATCCCGGACTGAATGCATTCCGCGGTCGAATCGCCGATCGCGCTTTTCGGTTTGACGAGTTCGACGCGCGGGAGTTTCGATGTCTTCAGAAACAAGGCTTCGCCGAGAGTGTTGATCCCGGGCGCGATCGCGCCGCCGACGAATTCGCCCTTCGAATTGACCGCATCGACCGTCGTCGCTGTTCCGAAACTGCAGACAATGCAGGGTTTGCCGTATTTCCTGACGGCGGCCGACGCGGCCACGAGGCGGTCGGTCCCGGCATTCGACGGCGGGTCGTACGCGACCTTCAATCCGAAATCGAACGTCGAATCGACGATCACGGGCGTTTGGTTGAAGCGCTCTTCCGAAAGCTCCTTGAAGGCTTCGATCAACTCCGTCACGACCGACGAGATGACGACGCGTTCGACCCGGAAATCGACCTCGTCCGCGATCGATTCGAAGATCTCGGACGCGGATTTCCCGCGGATCGTCGGAGCCGTAAAGCGTTTGACAAGCCGCTCGCCGTCGAAGACACCGAACTTCGTCGCCGAATTTCCGATGTCGATCGCCAGAAGCATAAATAATTGCAAAAAAGGAAGTTAACCTTGGAGCGGAAGGCCGTCGTAAACAAGCTGCCAGCCGTTTCGACGGCTTGTGCGGAGGCTCTTGTGGAACCATTCGAGGGCTTTCGCCGGGTCGTCGTAAAGTTGAACTGAAGGCGTCGGTTCGCGCGGATCGACACGGCATATAGCTCCGCCCTGATCGGCGGTTTTGACGCAGAGAAGCGCGATCATATCGTTTTTCGAGAGGATCGCGGTGCGCATCTTGACCTCTTCGGGATCGAATTCCTCGAAATCTTCAAAAATGCCTTCTGGATCCTCGAACTCTTCGTCGTGGTCAAATTCAAACTCGTTATTCATAAGCTTGTAAACGTTAACACTCTCCGGCAGGAAAATTCAATTCGTATTTGACCTCGGCGAAGTTTTTGACCAGCAACTCGGTCTCGATGACATTTCCTGTGCGGCGGTCGATGACCTCGCGCCAGATCTCGTTCTGGCGGTAATTCTTGTCGTTCTTGCGAACGAAACGATGTCCGCGCTCGACGACGTGATAGGTCGTCGGAAGTTCGACTGATGAAAGAATCGAGCCTTTGAGATGCTCGTCCGTCAGCCGGACCCGAAACTGGAACGTGTGTTCCGTCGGGTTGAAAAAACGGAGGTCGATGTAATTGTAGAAAACGCTGGCGCCGCTGCCGAAAGGGAGTGCACGCCGGTCGTCGGGAAACGGGTCGAAGCTGTGATGATGCCGTTCGGCGATCTCGAGCGGCGAATGGAAGGCCATCCAGAGCAGCAGATTCGCGAGTTGGCAGAGTCCGCCGCCGATGCCGGTCTTGATCTCTCCTCGCGATAGCTGAAGGCCTTCGAGGTAGCCTTTTTTGAAGTTGTCTCGCCGACCCTCTGCCAGAAAGAGAACGTCTCGCCCGGTTTGACCAAAAGCCCGTCGATCGGTTGCCGCGCGATCTCGAGATTCGTCACCTTGTTCTCCTGAAACCGCATATCGAGCGATCCCAGTTTGCGGCGGAGAAGCGACTGATGATTCTTGACGGTCAGCGGAAGCGTTTCGCCCGCCTGTTCCGACGCGAACCGGACGCCGCTCCGCGCGTCCCTGAACCTGCGCGCCAGACGCAACTGCCAGACCCGCGTGTGGTAAATGACCGGATGAATTTCAGAAAATCTCATGCTGATAACTGATAACTGATATAACTGATAACTGATAACTGAAAGAGCTGATAACTGATAGCTGATAACTGATAGCTGATAACTGATAGCTGATAGCTGATAGCTGATAGCTGAAAGCTGAAAGCTGAAAGCTGAAAGCTGATAACTGATAGCTGATAACTGATAGCTGATAGCTGATAAGTGGCAACTGATAGCTGATCACTGACAGTTCTCCGAGACAAGAGTTGAACCCACAACTATCAGTTATCAGCTATCAGTTATCAGTTATCAATTATCAGCTCTATCAGTTATCAGTTATCAATTATCAGCTATCAGCTATCAGTTATCAGCTATCAGTTCTCAGTTCCCAGTTCTCAGTTCTCAGTTCTCAGTTCTCAGTTCTCAGTTCCCAGTTCCCAGTTCTCAACGCAGCTGCTCGACGTCTCCGGCCTGGACGATCCTCACCTCGCCGGATTCGGTCCGGACGCGCAGCGCGCCGTTGTGTTCGAGGCCGTCGGTCACGCCGGTGACGGTTTCGCCGCCGGTCGCGACGCGGACCTGCTTGCCGCGAAAATATGACGAACGCGCCGCCCATTCGTCGATCACGAAACCGGGCTCATCGCCGAAACGGTCATACAAATATCCGAAAAATCCTAAAAGTCCGTCAAGCAGTTCGTCAGCCGTCGTCACCTTCCCGGTCTCGACCTCGATCGAGGTCGCGATACCGGCGAGTTCCGGCGGAAAATTCGACGATCTCAGATTGATCCCGATCCCGACCACGATCGCCGGCCCAGTCCGCGTTTCAGTCAATTCGGCAAGTATCCCGCAGATCTTTTTGCCGCCGACGTGAACGTCGTTGACCCACTTGATATCCGGATCGAGTTTGTAATTTTCGCGAAGAACGTCCGAAACCGCAACCGCGGTCAGCAAAGTTATGAGCGGCACGAGACGCATTTCGATGCGCGGCCGCAAAACGACGCTGACATACAGCCCCGAATTCTCGGCGGAAATCCAAGTGCGTCCGTTTCGCCCGCGGCCCGCGGTTTGCCGTTTGGCGACGATCGTCAGGCCTTCGTCGGCGCCGAGCCTCGCCTCATTCAGCGCTTCGGTGTTGGTCGAATCGAGCGTGTCAAAGCGAAGGATCGTGAAATTCATCGTTTTTCGGCAGGCGACGCGCGCAGAGCGCCTTCGCGGCAGATCTCGGCGAGATAAACATCCGGTGACTGGGCGCAGTTTTCAAGAAATGCGATCGAGTTTTTCGAGATCGCGCCGAGCGCATAGGCCGCCTCGCGCCGGGTGTCGGCCGCGTCGCGTTTGCCGGCAACGACCGTTTTCAGAACCCTCACTGCCTCACGGAACACCGGATACGCAGCTTCAAGATCGCGCACCTCGCGCGCCGTTTTGTATTTGGGCGGAAGAAAACTCTCCGGCGTCGTCAGATCGTATCCGCCGGATTGGAGCGTTTGCGCGATGCGCCCGATCGACCGCGCCGCCGACCGGCGTTCGAATCCGTTCGATTCCTTTGGTTTCGCAATCAAAAAATCGGTCAGCGCCGGCACCGCTTTCGCGTCGCCGATGTCGCCGAGCGCGCGCAATGCCGCGCCGCGCACCGCGAGAGACGGGTCGCGATTGATGACTTCCGTCAGCGCGTCGATCGCGAGGGCCGAACGCACGGTGCCGAGTGCCGAGGCCGTTTCGCCGCGGACGAACGCGTCCTTGTCCGAGAGATTCGGTGTCAGCGCCGTGACGGCTTCGTCCTTGGGAAGAAATACCACCGACATCGCCGCCGTCGCGCGGACTGCCGCGTCGGGATCGCTCAGCGCTGCGGCCGCGATCCGCGAAGCTTCCGCGGTGCGCAGATTGCGAAGATCGAACAGCGCCGTGCGCTTTTCCTCCGACGTGCCGGCGCGGATCGCATCCGCAAACCGCGAAAGGTCCTGCGCGCGCACCGCGAACGCGGACGAGGCGATGACCAGAAACAGGAATAATGCAGAAGCAGAAGTTCGGGGCATTGTTCAGAGATCCATTAATCGACCGCGGCGCGCTTTCTCCCATTCGAGAACCTGGCGCGCCCGACGGTTCTCATACGCATCGGAAAGAGTTCCGATCAGTTCGTCGGCGTTCGCGGAGCTTATGTGCCGGCGTGATCTTGAGTGAGTTCCGGCGACCCGGTCGAGCGCCGCTTGATTTTCGTTAAACTTGTTGCTGTCGGTGACAATCGATTTCTTGCCGATCATTGGCCCGTCCTCCGATTTTCCGGCGGACGGCGAAACGATCAACCATCCGCAATCAGGTTTTTGTCATAAATGAACTTATAATCGCGAATCCTCGCACTTCCAGAAGGTTTGGTCAGAATATCACAAACATCCTCGGTTTCGGATTCGAAACGCCGGGATTTGCAGCCGTTTGCCGCCCGGATGTGCGCAAAGCATTGCTTTCGACGGTCAGTAACTAAGAAGAAACTTGGCCCGGAATCCGTTTCGGATCAATAACCTCGGATTCCATCGAAGCATAAACGAAATTGCTCTGAGGTGAACCAACCGGAAAAAGCGGAGTTCAACCAATTAATAAGAACGAGCAAAATCTCTCCCGGCTCGATTTCGAATCATATGAATCGATAAGTAACGGCAAGAATCACATTCGCTCATCCCTTTTTCACTTTTTGACCTTTTCCTTTTCCGCCGTGTAGAAAGGCCGGTGCTGGACGACGAGTTGCTTTTCTTCGTAAATGCCGTCGCCGTTGAGGTCGACCTTTACCTCGAGCTTGTACTTCTTTCCGTCCTTCGGCTTGTCGGTGGCGTCGTAGGCGAGACTGTATTGGTTCCGCAAAAGCGCGTTGATCGAATTCAGCACGCTCGGCACTTCGCTTTCGAATGTCACCGGGAAATAGGCGCCGCCCGATTCCTTGGCGAAGGTCGTCAAATAGTTCGCCGCCATTTGGAACGACATTCGTCCCGGTGTGCCGTCGACTCCGTCGGTCGCGGGCAAACGGTCCTCATATAGCTTGAAAAACATATTGCCCGTGCCGACGACGTAGATCGGAATTCCAGAACTCTGGACCACTTTGCGGACGTCGTCATAGTTCAAACGGCTGAAAGTATTGAGCCCCGAGGCGACGAGAATGATCGCTCGGCGCTTGGATTTGACGCTGACCATTCCGCCGTATTCCTGATACTTTTCCTTTGAATTCTCAAGAACGACGGTGTCGCCCTTGCCGCCGACGAGCGCGAATTTGATCGAGTCGAAGAGATTGTTCTCGCGAAACGCTGGGTTGTTGCGGACGAGAAGGTCGACGACCTGGCGCAGACGGTTCGGATCGTTCGTGAAATCCGTCAAAGGCGTCGGACGAATGTCGAAGGCAATGACCGACGCATAATCGTCAGGCGGTTTGATGAACTTCGACAAAAAGTAGGCGGCCGGCCGGATGACCTCGTATTTCCCGGACTCGTAACCGCGATTCGCCGCGTATCCGATGGCTTCCGACCATTTGCTGTATTCGATGACGAGCGAGACCGTGATCGGCGCATCGGGCGTCGCGAATTGCGAAACTTCCTGTTTGACGCCGTTCTCAAAGATCGCGAAATTCTCCTTTTTGAGCCCGGTGATGATCTGGCCCGACTTCTTGTCGTAAACGACCGCGTCGACGTTGACGATGTTGGTCTTGATCGTCAAAACCTCGTCATCGGTGACGGCATTTTTCGATTCCTCGCGAAGCCGCCGTTCCTCTTCCTCTTTCTTGAGTTCTTCTTCGGTCTTCGGCGTCGGCCGCGTGTTTTTCTTCTGATCCTTCGGGTCAACCTTCTGCACCTTCGACTGCGCGAAGGTGTTCGCGAAAAGTCCGAAAAGGATCAATAGCGACAAAAATGTTCGGAAAGCGGTTCTGATCTTCATAAGAATTCGGGTTACGGGCGCAATTTCTACTTTAGATACCGATTCTGGATGTTTAGTTGGTTTTTATCAAGGTTGCGAAGCAAAACGAAGTCGCACGGACGCGATCGGCATCCGTGCGACTACTTTTGTTGACCGCAACTAATTGACTTCGATCTCGACGGTCACATCGAACGCCCCTGAGTTGTCGTTCAGATCCCCTTCGTTGACGCCGAGAAACAACGCTCCGTCTCGCGGCGCAACGAATTCACGGGAAGCTCCGATGAAAAGAAATTCGTTGTTGTCGTCGCCGATGACGGCGATCAGTCCGCCGGTTGCAGAGGTCGGGACAAGCTTGTCCTTGTCGGGAAGCGAACTGATCCCGGCCGGCCCGGAAAATCGCCCGTTGCCGAGATTGATCTGCCCCTTCGCCGAGATTCGTATCTTCTGCCCCTTTTTGACCACCCATTGCGAATTGGTCCAACCGTTGGCCGTATTGTCGGCGAGTACCTTGACGTTGAGCACAACCGGTTTGATCTTCGAAACGACCGGCGTACTCGAAGGCGTCGGCAAAGGCGTCGGCGTCGGTACGGGCGAAAATACCGGAGTCGGTGTCGGAGTCGGCTGCGTCGTATTATCGGTTATGATCACCGAACGGTTCGGAGTCGGACTCGGCTTCGGCGTCGCGTCGGGGGTCGCGGTATTCGAATTCGTGCGGTTCGGGAGCTGGGTCTTCAGGGTCGAAATGCCGGTCGTTCCGTCAAACTCGATCGATTCGACCTCGTCCGCGAAAAACACCATTTGCCGTTGCCGAGAGCCCTCGCCGATCTGCACCGTGAACTTGCCTTCGGCGAAGCTGACGATGCGGCCTTTGATAATGCTGCCGTCCTTGAGGCGGATCGTGTCGCCGAAACTGAGCAGGGCGATCGACAGGATCAAGCCGAGTGTGGTCGAGATGCGGACGAATCGTGATCGTAAAAACATAGTTCCTCCAACGGATCGGTCGGTTGTCGCCGGCGGCCGCGCCTCTGCGGCAAGAACGGGAAAAGGGATCGAAGCAACCTCGGGGATTTCCGAACAAACCAAAGTCAAAAGATGAATATATGTCGGAGCAAGTTGCAAAAAAACGCGCGGCGCGAACTTGGGGAATTATACACAAATCGGCGGGCGATGTGAATCAGGTCCGGCGCAACCCGTCGAGGCGCGCCGCATTCCGGCAGACGCCCGAAAAAGTGGGGTTGGTTTTTCCAAATCTTGTGAAAACCGCTTTCGGTGACCGTCAAACTGCGTTAGAATAAAAATAACTTCAGGTGTTTCTAAATCTATGAAAAAAGGGGAAATATTATGAGTGCAATGGGAGACGGCCATAGTTTTTTGGCAAGTGTTGACCGATATTTCGACAAGGCGGCGAACCTTACCGGTCACGCCGAAGGTTTGCTGAAGCAGATCAAAACCTGCAACAGCGTTTATTCATTCCAATTTCCGGTGCGGCGCGGCGATAAATATGAAGTAATAACTGCTTGGCGCGCCGAACACAGTCATCATAAGCTGCCTGTGAAGGGCGGAATCCGTTATTCGGAAGAAGCGAATCAGGACGAAGTTATCGCGCTCGCGACGCTTATGACCTACAAGTGCGCGATCGTTGACGTGCCGTTCGGCGGCGCGAAAGGCGCGGTCAAGATCAACCCCAAGAATTACACGGTTGATGAACTTCAGAGCATCACTCGCCGTTACACGGCCGAGTTGATCCGCAAGAACTTTATCGGGCCGGCGGTCGATGTCCCGGCGCCCGACTATGGTACCGGTCCGCGCGAAATGGCGTGGATCGCGGACACGTATCTCGCGTTCCACGGTGATCAGATCGACGCGCTCGGCTGCGTCACCGGCAAATCGGTTTCGCAAGGCGGAATCCGCGGACGTACGGAAGCGACCGGGCTCGGCGTTTTCTACGGTCTGAAGGAAGCTTGCGACCAGGAAGACGATATGAAAGCGATCGGACTGACGCGCGGCATCGCCGGCAAGACGGTCGTCGTTCAGGGGCTCGGAAACGTCGGATATCACGCCGCGAAGTTTTTCCGTGAAGCCGACGCGAAGATCATTGCGCTTTCGGAATATGAAGGCGGGATCTACAACGCCGACGGACTCGATCTCGAAGCGGTAATGGCGTTCCGCAAGGAAAACGGTTCAATGATGAACTTCCCTGGCGCCACCAATCTCGCCGCTCGGGAGCAGGCGCTTGAACTGGAATGCGACATTCTGATTCCGGCGGCGCTCGAAAATCAGATCACGGCCGACAACGCTCCGCGCGTCAAGGCCAAGATCATCGGTGAAGCGGCCAACGGCCCGATCACGGCCGATGCCGAGGTGATTCTTGATGCGAAGGGAATTATGGTCGTGCCGGACGTTTACATCAACGCCGGCGGCGTCACGGTCTCGTATTTCGAGTGGCTCAAGAATCTTTCGCACGTGCGTTTCGGACGTATGGAAAAACGCTTCGAACAAGGCGCGTACGAGAAGATCCTGAGCATCATCGAACGCGAAACCGGCCGCCCGCTGACGGCTGACGAACGGCGCGTCGTTGCGAGAGGGGCGGACGAAAAGGATCTCGTCTATTCCGGACTCGAAGAGACGATGATCACGTCTTATCACCAGATCCGCGAGATCCTGAAGTCGAATCCGAAGGTTTTGAACCTGCGGACGGCTGCGTTTATGAACGCCATCGACAAGGTCGCGGCGTGCTACACGGAACTCGGGATCTTCCCGTAAAGCGATTGCCGAATTCCGATTTGCGATTTGCGATCGGGAATTGAACCTGGACTTGGGGATTTGCTTTCAGTGAATCCCCAAGTCTTTTTTTGTGCAGAGAGCAGAGAGCAGAGTGCAGAGAGCAGAGTGCAGAGTGCAGAGTGCAGGCATTGACATAGTGCAGAGTGCATAGTGCAGAGTGCAGAGTGCATAGTGCAGAGTGCAAAAAAGTTAAAGATCAGAATACACCGGGCGTTGCCTGAGTATTGTGAACTCTGCACTTTGCACTTTGCACTATGCTCTATGCACTGTGCAGCACTGTGCAGCACTGTGTAGCACTCTGCACTGTGTCGAATTCGCGTTTCATCCCTTCGAGATTCGTTTCGTCACATAATCGGATCTTTCCCGGGCTTCTCGACGTAGATTACCGTCAGACAAGAGGATTGAGAGCTTATGTTGGCGAAACAAAAAACCAAAGCGCTGTTGATGCTGGCGGTTTCAGTCATTATCTACTGGAAAAGTTACGTCATCGTCATCGGTCAGACTCCGAAACCCTTGCTCGTCGCGCTCAACAAACAGGACGCGACGCTGGCGATCATCGATCCTTTGTCGATGACCGTTCTCGGAAAGGTCGCGACCGGTGATTCACCGCACGAGGTCGTCATAATGCCTGACGGAAAAACGGCGGTCGTCGCCAACTACGGAGCGCAGACTCCGGGAAGTTCATTCTCGATCATCGATCTTGAATCGAAAAAAGAAACGAAACGGGTCGATCTTTCGCCGCTTCTGCGGCCTCACGGACTGATCGAACTTGCGGGGAAGATCTATTTTACTGCGGAAACAAACAGGCTTATCGGGCGTTTCGACTTGGCAACAAATCGTGTGGATTGGCTGATGGGAACAGGACAAAATGCTACCCATATGATCGTCGGAACGCCCGACCAGAAACGTTTTTACACGGCGAACATCGGTTCGGATACGGTGACCGCTTTCGAGTTTCAGAATGTGCCGCCGGCAGTTTCGAAGGTGACGCATATCGCAGTCGGGAAACAACCCGAGGCGATCGACGTCTCGCCGGACGGCAAAGAGGTCTGGGCCGGATTGAACGCCGAAGGCGCGATCGACGTCATCGACACGGCGACAAACAAGGTCGTCGACAGGATCAAACTCGGCGAGCGTCCGTATCGCGTGAAATTCACGCCGGACGGCAAAATCGCCGCGGCGACGATCCCGAACACGAAAGAGATCGTCCTGATCGACGTTGCGACTCGCAAGGAGACGAAGCGGTTAAAGCTGGAAAGCTCCCCGCTCGGGATCGTCTTTTCGAAAGACGGCGCGACGGCGTTCGTTTCCGTGGTTCAGCCGGATCTTGTCCTCAAGTTGCAGCTAGCCTCCGGTGAAATCAAAGGGAAGCTTGCCTCAGGCGCGATTCCCGACGGCATCGCCGTTTTCGGACTTTAGGCTCTGCGATCTTTGGGCCGGGCGGCGACATCGATGTAGAAAACGAGATAGCCCAGTCAGTACCTTTCATACCTACTCCGGTTGATTGAACTGCATTCGTAGAAGACAAAGATGCTGCTGGCCGGCCCAAGGCAAAAAAAATAAACAATGAAACAAATTACTCTGTTCTTACTGATCGTCGTCGCGTTGTCGGGATCATTCCCGGCCTTCGCTCAAACCCGAACCAAGAGTGCCGCTGCCGTGCCGAAATTCGGCAATACCGACGGCATCACCGCGGCACAACTTAGAAACTACCTTGAATTCATTGCATCGGACGAGTTGGAAGGCCGCGATACGCCATCGCGCGGACTCGATATCGCGGCGATGTTCCTCGCTTCACATCTGAAGGCCTGGGGGATCAAGCCGGCTGGCGACAACGGCACGTATTTTCAGAAGTTTCCGTTGAAACGGAACCGCATCGACGGCGCCGCGACAAAACTTGAGTTGAACGGGCAGGCATTCAATTACGGCGACGATTTTCTCGCCGGATTCGTGCCCGGGCAGATCGCGCCGAGCAACGTTGTTTATGTCGGTCACGGTTGGGTCATCAAATCGAAAGGCATCGACCCGTACAAAGGGATCGAGGTCAAAGACAAGATCGTCGTCGTCGTGAACAGTCTTCCGAAAGGAATCACGTTCAACGATCTTCAGGGACCGGCCGGCGGCGACTGGATCTCGCCGCCGATGTACGCACAGGCGAACGGCGCACGGGCGCTGATCCAGTTTGGGAATTTCAGCAATCTCGCCAATTGGCAGGGAATCCGAACGCAGCAAACCGTTTCGGGCGCGATCTCGTTCGGCAAGGCCGGCGGGCCGGCGATTCCGACGATCACCGCGAATCCGCGGCTTATCGCCGCGCTTTTTCAAGGCGAAAAGGCAAGCGGCTCAAACGTTTACAACAAGGCCGCCGCCGCCGATTTCGTTGAGCCGTTCGATCTCAAGCCGACGAAGAAAATGAGCCTGACGATCTCGGTAAAGACCGAAGAAACATCGTCGAAAAACGTCGTCGGAATTCTCGAGGGCAGTGATCCGGTTCTAAAAAACGAATACGTCGCGATCGGCGCGCATTATGATCACGTCGGGATGAATCCGAACGCGCCGGGAGACGACAAGATCTACAACGGCGCTGACGACGACGGTTCCGGGACGGTCGCCGTCCTGTCAATGGCGGAGGCGTTTTCGAAAGGCGCGATGCGGCCGAAGCGTTCGGTCCTTTTTATATGGCACGCCGGCGAGGAAAAAGGTCTGTGGGGAAGCGAGTATTTTACCGACAATCCGACCGTTCCGATCGGTTCGATCATCGCCGAACTGAATATCGATATGATCGGCCGTTACCAGAATCCCGGCGACGAGAACCATCCGCAAAACAAGGCTTTGCCGAAACCGAACGAGATCTTTCTGATCGGTTCGAAGATGATGAGCACCGAACTCGGTGAGGTCAGCGAGGCGACAAACAAGTCGTTCCTTAATTTGAGCTTCAATTACAAATACGACGACCCGAAGGATCCGGAACAGTTCTTCTATCGCTCGGACCACTTCAACTATGCCCGCAAGGGGATTCCGATCATCTTTTATATGGACGGCAGCCACGCCGATTATCATCAGGTTTCGGATTCGATCGAAAAGATAAACTTCGGGGAGATGGAGAAGGTCGTGCGGACGATCTTTGCGACCGGTTGGGAACTCGGGAACCGCGCGGCGCGGCCGAAAGTGGACAAACCCTTGAAACTCGACGGCAATTGAGGCGTAAGAACCTTGTTGAATCGAAATCCAAACGGAAATCGTAATTACGACGTAATTACACAGGCAAAAATGAAAAACTTTATTGTATTGGTCACAATCGGTCTGCTCGGGTCGCTCGGAGCGTTTGCGCAGAAATCGGATGATTCGAAAGACGCGCTCGCCGTCGTCAACAAGATGTTTGACGAAATGGCGAATCACGATCCGGCCGCAATCGCCGGACTCTGGACGAAAGACTCGAATCTGGCCGCGGTCGTCACTCGCCGCGACGGTAAAAAGCAATACGTGAGTTTTTCCGGCGAGGTCTTTTCGAAGAACTTCACCGAGAAGAAAGGCGAGATCAAGGAAGAGATGTATGCGCCGAAGGTCGAGGTGGACGGCGATATCGCGCTCGTTTACGGGCGTTACGTTTTCTTTACCGATGGGAAACTGTCGCATTGCGGTCTGAACGCGTTTCAATTGATCAGAACCGACGGCATCTGGAAGATCGCGAACGCCGTTTCGTCGATGGAACCAAACGGCTGCACGAAGAAAGAAAAATCCATCAAACCGCCAACGGTTCAAACTCCGAAGTAGTTATGCTGGGCAGACTTCTGATTGTTTCGGCGCTTCTCTCATTCGTGGTTTCCACCTCGGCGGCTCCCGATTTTACGATCGAGAGGATCGCGCCCGACGTCTATGCGGTGATCCGGACGGAGCCGGCCTCACTCTGGTTCAACCCGAACACGGTCATCATTGTCGGCAAACGGTTCGTCACCGTTGTCGATACAAACATCAGCAGCGCCTACACGCGCGATGTTCTCGCCGCGCTCAGGAAGATCACGCGCAAACCCGTGCGCTACGTCGTCAATACGCACTGGCACGACGATCATATCATCGGCAACCGGGTCTATCGCGACGAGTTTCCGGGCGTCGAGTTCATCGCTCACGAGAGCACGCTCACGGATCTTCCGACGATCGGCGCGGCGAACCGCAAAGGTTCGGTCGATAACGGCCCGGGATTCGCCGCGTTTCTCAGAAAGACCGTCGAAAAGGGCGAAAACCTCGCGGGCAATAAGCTAACCGAAGAAGAACGTCTCGGTTATCTCAGCGACGCTTCTCTGGTCGAATCGTATCTTGCTGAAAGCAAAGACTTTGAGATAGTTCTTCCGACGCGGACCGTGAAAGACAAAACGACGATCGACGACGGCAAGCGGAAGATCGAGATACTCTTCCTCGGCCGTGCGCATACCGGCGCCGACATTGTCGTCCATCTTCCGAAGGAGCGCATCGTCGCCAGCGGCGATCTGATCGTTTCGCCGATCCCGCTCGTCGGTTCCACGTCATATCCGCTCGAGTACGCGGCGACTCTCGAGAAACTGATCGAAATCAGGGCGAAGATCACGATTCCCGGTCACGGTCCGATCTTTCGCGACGACAAATACGCGAAGCAAATGATCGAACTTCTCAAATCGGTCAAGCGGCAGACCGAAGCCTCCTATGCAAAGGGCGAGAACCTTGAACAGATGCGAAAGTCGGTGAATCTCGATGAATTCGTCCGGATGTTCGCGGGCGAATCGCAGCACAAACGTTTCGTTTTCGACAATTACGTCTTTCTGCCGGCGACAGCCGCGGCATTCAAACAGCTTTCGGCGAAGTAAGCGCCAACAGGAGAAAATGGCAAAACTGATGTCGTTGATTATGATCGCACTCTCGAGCGTCATTTCGTTGGCGGCCCAAAACTCGCCGGTGGAAATCATCCAACGATCGCTTGACTCAGTCGGTCCCAAAAGCGAACGCAAGCGTGTGAAGTCGATCCACGCGATCGCCGACTGTTTCGGGCCAAACGGCAAATACATCACCGAGATCGACTCCGCGAGCGGTTCGAGGCTCGTTTTCAGGCAGGCCAGAACGAACGGCGCTCCCTACGTCGGGATTCAAAACGGCGCTTCATATTGGACGCGCGGAGTAGACGGCGAGATCAAGATGGCCGACGCGAAAACCGGGTTCGTTTGGCATTCCCACGACTACCAGCGCATTGCGCTCGAGATCGGCAACTATTTTCGTGACTATACGTTCGGCGGCGAAGAAAAGGTTGCCGGCATCCCCGCGTGGAAGCTCAATGCAAAAGATGAACTTGGGAATGACGCGGCGGTCTTTTTCGCGAAATCCGACGGATTGCTTGTAGGTTTCGCGGTCCGCAACCCGTTCAGCGCCGCGACGGAGATGATCCGGACCGTCTTCAGCGAATGGAAGCAGGTCGGGAAACTGAAACTGCCGTCGGTCGCGACCGCAACGGATAAAACGGGCGATTTCGTCCTCAGGTTTCGCGAGATCAGAATCAACCGATCGAGTGATGATCTCTTCGCTGTTCCGGCGAAGGTCGTTGCGATGACCGAAATACTTGAGGTTCACAACCGGGCGCGGGCGGCGCATTTCAGGCGCGACGCCGCACTGTTGTTATCCTCCTTTGCCGACGGATTCGCCGATATCAGGAACGGTTCGATCGCGCGTCCGACTCGCGAATCGAGTCTCAGCCGGTTCGAAAACTACTTTCGAAACTCGGAGTTTGTCGAGTGGGACGACATAGATGCGCCGGTGATCGAGGTGTCAGACGACGCGACTCTCGCGTACACTCTCGTCCATAAACGTGTCCGACTGAGAACAAAAAATGCTGATGGTGCGGAGATCGAGGAATTCGACGTGTTTTCGTGGATCGCCACATATCGAAAGATCCGCGGCGAATGGAAACTGACCGCGATCGCCTCGACCCGAGCGCCGAAATAAACTTATGAAACAAGTCACATTCATTATCTTGATTTCACTTTTTACGGCCGCAGTTTCCTTTGCCCAAACGGTCGTCTTCAAGAACGTCAATGTCATACCGATGGACACGGAACATGTTTTGACTAACCAGATCGTCATCGTCAAAAACGGCGTCATCGCCGAGATCGGTCCAACGGCGAAGGTTCCGAAAGGTGCGGAGATCATAGACGCAACCGGCAAATTCCTGATTCCCGGACTTGCCGATATGCACACGCATCTTCTCTCGGACGGCGACGAGTACCCGAAATCGATCGCCGAAGACGAACTCAAGGTGATGATCGCCAACGGCGTGACGACGATCCGTTTGATGATCGGAACGCCCGAGCAGTTGATCCTCCGCGCACAGTCCGCGAAAGGCGAGATCATCGCGCCGACGATCTACTCGGCGAGCCCGCACCTGACCGGAAAGAAGCAGGGAAACGATTTTGTCGTCAACACGCCCGAAGAAGCCCGTGACGCGGTCCGCAAATCAAAGGCCGCCGGCTACGACTTCATCAAGATCACGACGTTCATCAAGGCGGAAGTGTATGAAGCGGCCGTCGATGAAGCCGCGAAGATCGGGATTCGCGTCGTCGGCCACGCCGACAGCCGATTCGTCGGTCTCGAGCGCGCGTTCAAGGCGGGCCAGCAGGTGGAGCATCTTGACGGTTACCTCGAAGCGCTTCTCGCGGACGACGCGCCGATGCGCGGATCCGTTTCGGATCTGTATGTTTACAATCCGAAGAACTGGGAAAGCCTCGATTACATCGACGAATCGAAGATCGCAAAGATCGCGAAAATGACGGTCGAATCAAACCCCTTCGTCGATCCGACGCAGCATTTTATGAAGAACACTTTCGGAATGCCGCGAACTGAGGAATCGATCCGCGCGCAGCCGGACTTCCGGTTCTACCCCAAAAAAGCGCAGGACTTCTATATCGGGTATCTGAAGCGGACGCCGCTGAACCAAATTTCATACGAGAAACGCGCAAAATGGGTCGCGATCAGGGACAAGATGATCAAAGCGATATATGATGCCGGCGGAAAAATACTCGCCGGCTCCGACACGCCGGAGTTTCTCTGGCTTTACGGGTTCACGATGCACCGCGAACTCAAGGCGCTCAACGAAGCCGGACTGACCCGATTCGCCGCACTCGAAGCCGCGACAAAAAACCCGGCGCTCTTCTTCGGAACGCTCTCGAAGTCGGGCACGATCGAAAAAGGAAAGAATGCCGATCTTGTTTTGCTCAACGCTAATCCGCTTCTCGATATCTCAAATACCGAAAAACGCGCCGGCGTGATGCTCAAAGGAAAGTACTATTCACAGATCGTTCTTGATCGCTGGCTCGACGAGATAGCGCCGCGCATCGCCGGTTCACTGGAAAAGAAATGAAAAAGTTGATCCTAGTCGGTTTGGTTCTGTTGTTTTCGAACGCGGCATTGCCGCAAACGTCCGACGAACGGGATGCGGGCGCGGTTCCCGATGCCCTGTTTGCCGCGATGCGCGCGAAGAGTTTCGCGGACATCAAAGCGCAATTCACCAACGACGGGCAGTTGGTTGCCATCGACAAACCGCGCGACGGCAAAGGAATTTCGAAAACGCGCGTCTTCACTGCCGAGAGCTTCGCGAAAGCAATCTCGGAAGCGAAGGCCGCCGAATACATCGAGAGGATGCCGAACAAGGATATTCGGATCAGCGGCGATCTGTCGATAGTTTCGGGGCGCTACACGTTTTTCGTCGGGGACAAGTTTTCGCATTGCGGGACAAATACCTTCAACCTCGTGCGGACGGAAGCGGGCTGGAAGATCGCGAACGCAGCTTCGACTCTCGAATTCCAATGCGATCGCGATCTGAAGTCGGTCGAGATTCCCGCGATCGAGGCGGATCCGTCGGACGTCGCGACGATCGACGGCATCGTCAAGGCGTTTTATGCGACGATCTCAGGCGGGAAAGGGGTTCCGCGACAGTGGTCGCGCGACCGCACTCTGTACACGAAAGACATCCGGTTCGTTGCGCTCAGCCAACGCGACGGCAAGATCCGGGCATCGATCCAAAATCATTTGCAGTACGTGAACGGATCTAACGAGTTCTTTGTCGCCGAGGGCTTCAGCGAACGCGAGATCGGCCGCGTCGAAAGGCGCTTCGGCAATCTGGCGCACGTCTTTTCGGCGTATGAATTTACTACCGAGGACGCCAAAATAAAGGGACGCGGTGTGAACAGTATTGAGCTTTACTGGGACGGAAGTCGTTGGTGGATCTCGGCCGTTTCCTGGGATGAAGAGCGGCCGGGAAATCCGATACCGAAGGAGATGCTGAAGAAACGGACGAAGTGATCCGTCCACGCGGACCGCAGTAGGGATTCAGACGTAACCCGTCGCCGCTTTCTTGCGCGGCGCGTTTTTTGAGAATATCTCGCTTTCCCGCTGCACCGATGAAGACGTGACGATGATCGGCGGGATTCTTACGCCGACCGGCGATAAACCAAGACTCCGAGATATGCCGCGAGAAGTTTGGTCGAGAACGAAACTGCAAAAAAGGGCGCGATCGCGGTGAAACTGCCCGATGATGCGACTATCAGCAGGTCGGCGCCGAAATAGATCGCCCACATCGAAAGAGCCGCACGCATCGCATCGTCGCGTCCGACCCACGCCGCCAAGAGGCGCGCCGCGACGAAGGTCAACGGGAATCCGGCGATGATCGCGGAATAAGGCGCCGTCGATCGCGCGTGCTCCTCATAAAATACCGGTTCATTTCCGGGATTAATGATCATTCCGAAGATGATCATATAAGCGATGTGAGCCGCGACGTTCAAGACCATCAAAAGAATCGCTGTCAGCATCGATTTCCACATCCAGCCGAACGGTTTTTTCATACGGCGGCGATTTTACCACGGATTCTTTCGGATTTCGGTAGAAGTAAGCTAGAATCGAAACGTTTCAAATTCCGGGAGATCCAAATCAAAATGAGAGTCCTGTTTGCCGCATTCCTGTTGGCGGTCATTTGTGTCGGTACCGTTCCGGCGCTCGATATGAGCCGCGAGATCAACGTCGCGACCGATAAACTGTTGCCGAAGTTAGTCGAATGGCGGCGGCATTTGCATCAATACCCCGAGCTTTCGAATCGGGAGTTCAAAACATCGAAATTTGTCGAAGAACATTTGCGGCGTCTCGGTCTCGAGGTTCGGACCGGAATCGCGAAAACCGGGGTCGTCGGAATCCTCAAGGGCGCACTGCCGGGACCGACACTTGCATTGAGAGCTGATATGGACGGTCTGCCCGTGACCGAAAGAGCGCCGATCCCGTTTGCTTCGAAAGAGAAGGCCGAATACAACGGCCAGCAGGTCGGAGTGATGCACGCTTGCGGGCACGACACGCACGTCGCGATGCTGATGGGCGCGGCCGAGGTGCTGGCCGGAATGAAGGACAAGATCAAGGGAACCGTCGTTTTCATCTTCCAGCCGGCCGAAGAAGGCCCGCCGGCGGGCGAAGAGGGAGGCGCCGATCTGATGGTTCGCGAGGGCGTGATGGACAATCCGAAGATCGACGCCATCTTCGGAATCCACATCAACGCGCAAACGGAGATCGGGCAGATCAGGTTCAAACCCGGCGCAATAATGGCGTCAAGCGATTGGTTCTCGATCAAGATCAAGGGAAAGCAGACCCACGGCGCGTACCCTTGGCTCGGCGTCGATCCGATCGCGGTTTCCGCGTCGATTGTTCAGGGACTGCAAATGATCGTCTCGCGGCAATCGGAGCTGACCAAATCGCCGGTCGTGATCACGGTCGGGAAGATCAACGCTGGAGTCCGCGAGAACATTATTCCCGAGGAATTGACGATGGCCGGGACGATCCGCGTGCTCGATTCGAATATCCAGAAAGACGTTCACGCCAGAATAAAGCTGACGGCCGAAAAGATCGCCGAGAGTATGGGCGCGATGGCCGAGGTGAAGATCGACGTCAAAACGCCGGTCACGTTCAACACGCCCGAACTCGTCAAGAAGATGGTGCCATCGCTTGAGAAGGCGGCGGGGAAGTCGAATGTTGCAGAAAATGAATGGGTTACGGGCGCCGAGGATTTTGCGTACTATGGCTCGAAGGCGCCGGCGTTCTTCTTTTTCGTCGGCGGACTGCCGAAAGGGAAGGATCCGAAAGACTCGGCCGCGCATCACACGCCGGATTTTTTCATCGACGATTCGAGGCTCGACGTCGGCGTCAAGGCGTTCTGCAATATAGTCTTTGATTATTGACGGCGTGGCGAAAGGCAAAAGGCAAAAGGCAAAGGGAAAAGGCAAAAGGGGAAAAGGGGAAAAGGCAAAAGGGGAAAAGGGGAAAAGGCAAAGGGCAAAGGGGAAAAGGCAAAGGGCAAAGGGGAAAAGGCAAAGGGCAAAGGGGAAAAGGCAAAGGGCAAAGGGGAAAAGGCAAAAGGCAAAGGGGAAAAGGCAAAGGGCAAAGGGGAAAAGGCAAAGGGCAAAGGGGAAAAGGCAAAGGGCAAAGGCAAAAGGCAAAGGGCAAGGGGAAAGGGCAAAGGGCAAAGGGGAAAGGCAAAAGGCAAGGGGGAGGCAAAGGGCAAAGGCAAAAGAGGGCCCTTTCACTTTGCCTTTTACTTTGCCCTTCCCCTTTGCCTTTCCCCCTTTTGCCTTTCCCCTTTTGCCTTTGCCCTTTGCCTTTTCCCCTTTGCCCTTTGCCTTTTCCCCTTTTGCCTTTTCCCCTTTGCCTTTTGCCTTTTCCCCTTTGCCCTTTCGCTTTTCCCTTTTCAGCTTTGAATATGCGCTTCGACGAACCACAGAAGTTTGTCGATCCCGCGTGAGACGCCGGTGAAAAGATCGGCGGTGTCGGCGTCGCCGAGTTCGTCGGTTTCGTCGATGTTTGCCCGGACCTTTTTGCCGAAATCCGCGAGCGCCGTCGAAAGCGCGTCGACGTGCGCCGCACCGTCGGTGATTTCCGCCGGATACTCCGCGAGCGTTGAACTCGCGGCCGCCATACGAACTGTCCCAAGGGCCGTTCCCCCAAGCGTCGTGATACGTTCGGCGATATCGTCGACGTGGACGTCGACCTCCGTCGCCACGCGGTCAAAAAGCTCGTGGAGCG
Organism: Acidobacteriota bacterium; assembly: GCA_016715115.1. NCBI lineage: Bacteria > Pseudomonadati > Acidobacteriota > Acidobacteriota bacterium. Next base: position 306,966 of record JADKBM010000016.1, on the reverse strand, counting down.
CGATGAAATTCATCCCTTTCACGTTCCAGTGGGCCTGCTTGGCCTGCGATTTCAAGTCCGCCGCGTCGGCGAGCCTGGCGTTCAGGATTGCCACGATCTTCTCTCGCTTTGCCTTTGTAATGTCAATTTTTGTGTTATGTAGTGCCATATATCCTCCAAATTTAGAATTATTCTAATTCTAATATCTCTTGATGTCAACCTGAGTTTCAAAAATCGGAGTCGATCCCAAATTGACGAAGGAGTATTCGGCCGGAATATTGAGATCGGTTATCAACCCAGATTACTCATTAAAAGCAATTTCCCGCGAAATACGGGAAATACGCGAAAAACAAGATCAAAAATGCCATTTTTCGCGTTTTTGGAGTGATGTTTGCGGGAAAGAAATTTTCTATTACGTAATTTGGGATCAAAGGTGCCTTTCAGCGAACGGATCCGCGCCATAATCTTCGTCGTCGGCGGTTCTTCAAGCCGCCGCGAGGTCGCAGGAGCTTTTTCGGCGGGGATTGGACGGGTGGTGTATTCCTCGCCCGTTCGCGGCCTTCAGCCCGGCTTTCGCGATTTCGAGATCTCCGTTTGCTTCGTCGAACTGCGTCCGCAGATCGGCCTCACGCGTCTGGGCGTCGGCCAACTGTTTGCGCATCTCTTCCGTTTGATCGGCCTCGGGTATCTGCGGCGCACCGGCCGCGGAATCCTCCGGCAGAATTTCGATCGATTTGGCCCGTAGGAGTTACGCGTTCACGCGTGACGTCCCGATAAGTGATCGAACACATGTCGCTTCCTGCGAACGTTTTGATCACGGCCAATCCAAAATCCAAAATCATAAATCCAAAATGCGTTGTCTTTCTCGAAGGCCTTCAGTACAGAGTCCGAAAGAAACTTGAATTTGATCTCTGATTCGTCGGTTTTATGGTCTTTATGCAAAATGCTCATCGGAATTCGACTCCGATGAGCATTTTAGTTCTCGCGATTTTCTTATTGTTTATGGCTTCGTCCCGGACTTTGTCTGATGGTTTTCGGCGTCGTAGACGAACCGTTTGTTCTCGGCATCGACCGTCAGGTTTCCGGCGGGCTCGTAAGTATGGCCGTTGAGCCTGTTCCTCGCGGTGCTCGCCGAAGGATTGGTGACCGTGTTTGAAACCGATATGGTCGTCGTGTTGGCGGCGTCGAATGTTCTGTTGCCGAAACGGTCCCAGTTAAACGTCTGCGGCCTCTATTTGCTAGCCCAATTCGGAACGGCCACCTCTCGATCATCGTCGAAGAGTGTCTCAAACGTTCCGTCTCCATCGGAATCAACAATCCGGTAAAGCAGCATCTCATTGTGGTCACGGACATTCACTTGGGCGGCAGTTTCGCGATTCTTCGCCGTTATTCGAAAAGAGTAGACTTTGTCATTAGCGCGATACTCCTCGAATCGCGTAAGCACCAACTCGCCGTAAAGCCGAGTGACTCCGTTGGCAAAAAACTCTTCCATGTACAAGACCGAGTTGTTCGGTGTAAACGTAGTAATTAGAACTTGAACCGGCTTGCCCTGTTCGGAGCTCGAGTTTTTCACGTCTGGGGTAGCTTTCCGGGTATTTGCTGTATCCGGTACATACCATCCGTTCCGGTTGATAAATGATCCGTTTTCCAGCCTTTCCACCGATATTCGCGGCGTATCAGTCTGAATTGTTTGTCGATTCGTCGACGAACGCTGATCTGAACACTGAGAAACAATGAAGAGCGACGAACCAAATCCGCAAAAGAGCAGAATCGAAAGTATTGTCAATAAACCAGGAGTTTTCATAAATACTACCTCACGGTACGTAAACCTTTTCTCTGACCATAACTGCCATCCGAATATGTGTACACATCATGATTCGTTCAAAACTGCACAATCTCCCAAACAGACACTCACGATGAAGCGCAAATGCCGCAACTCGCATAATTAGCGTCATTTGCGCTTCTTTTTGCCTGACGGAGCAGGCGGTATCGGAAGAACCCTTGAGTCAATGCTCGCATCGGCCGCTTGCGGCATGCCTATCCCAGTTCTCCTGAGGGTCACATTCGCCATTGACGTTGCTTCTTCGAGGCTTGCTAATCTAACGATGTTCGCAGTGAACGTAGAGTAACATTGAGGTAGCCGGTGCCAGGATTCGTATAAACTATGGTTGTCCCGTTGGACGAGTAATAATTATCAAACAAAGCTCCCCGACCACTTGAAAACACCGCAATCATGACGGCCCTTGCACTCTTGTTGTCAGCAAAACCGAGCAATCCAAAATCGAAAATCCAAAATCCAAAATCGGAAGGCCTCTTCGCCGAATGCCATCCAGTCCGTTCGTTTGATCACCTCGCCGTTCTGGTTTGTCACGACGCGCGGGCTGCCCAAATGATCTGCTGTCAAATAACTGACCTGCGCCGCCGGGGCCGGGTCGTTGCCGACCAGCGCCGTGTATTCAGCCACGAGTGACTGCCTCCATCAAACGCACACGGTCGTTTCAGCCGATGAAATTTTCTTCACAGATGCGCCGGAGCCCTGTTGATCTTCGCGAGTAGGCTAACAAGTCGATTTTCAATATCCGAAACAACGGAAGTCTTATCGGCGTTTGTCTTTCTTTCCTGCCGGACCAAATGAACTCCCGAACTACTTCGCACGTCGAAAAAGGGAAACGATCAATCCGTAGAAAGCCCACTGCGCCAGATAGCAACAAATCAGGAATCCATAATAAACCACGAGGAGCCAATTTGTAGGTTCCGGGACATTACCACCAAAGGCCAGGCCGAATGGCAATCCTGCCAAAAATATCGCCGGCAGATTAATAACGACGAATGCTTTAACAAGAAACGGTTGGAAATAGAAGTTTTCGGGAGTAATTTCTTTGTTGCCGATCCATAAGACAAAAACGATCAGCAAAATGATCCCCAAGCCTACGCCGACTCGAATGAATCGATTTTGAGCCATCTTCGGCAGCACGCGCCAAAACTGCTTCCTTTCCATTGTCTCACCTCGAAAAAAAGTGCGGATTGCTGTTGACGTACGTTCTGTCCGTGTCGTCTTGGTGACTCCGATGACGCACGAAGTTGAAACGCCGTAACCCGTCTTGACCGAAGATCCGTCCTGAAGAATGACTTCGGTTTTTTGACGCGAAGCGGAGTCGTAAACAAAACGACGGTTTTAGCCATTGAATACGGTTAGTCCGATTGCTTATTTACTTCTGTTACAGGTATTCGTGAATTCAATGAAAATCTCAAACAAATCTACTTTGACTTTATCTTTAGCGTTAAATTGTATTTCTCCGCTTCGAAGAATTACCAAGAAATCTTCGACTTGAATAGTTCTTATAACATTTACTGGGTATATTGGTAGAACTCCCTCAATCCAAGGAACATTATTGATTAGTATGCTGTTCTTACTATTTGGGTAGAAATACGCTATCAAATCGCCTCGTGGAAAATTATCTCCAACTTCACCAGGACGCTCAACATAGAGCAAATCGTCACCGAGACTTGTCACATTTTTACTCTTGTCAAAGCCAACTTCACGGAGTTCCACTTTCCAATTTTCTCCTTTTAAGGATTTAGAATAGTTTGGTACGATGAGCAGTTTGTAAACTTTGCCTGAGTCACTTAGAACTTCCTTTTCATAACTTGGATTTTCAGGCGTTATTTTGATCTGCACGGTCTGCTCCGTAATCATTTCGTTTCCCGTTTTCCAACTTGAAACGAAAACTTCGTCTTTCTGTACGTTCTGGGAACTTCCTGAAAAGAAAAGAGAGATGATGGACAAAACTGTTGCGCTCGCCTTTTTCATTTCCAACCTCCATTGGGCCTTTTGTTTCAATGCTTTTTATGGCGTTCTCAAAATAACCGTTGTTGCGGGTAATCAATTAACGTTCTATCGTTATCTGAACAGGATTACGCCTAAAAAAGAATGTGTCAATAACTGCATTTATAGCGTGTGATCCCTGGGTTCTCGTGGGCCCGAAATCGGTATCGTTTCTTCCAAACCCTTTATGAACCACGGCTTCGTGAATAACACTTTTTGCTCTACCATCGGCGCTCTGATTAAAGAATCCTTGTCCAACGAAAATGTATCCAGCGAAAGTAATTGCATTAACAGTGGAATTATTCCGGAACAACTGGGAAACAGTGATCTCAGGAGTATTAGAATCATTATCATCATCAACCAAAAGTGTTGATGTTCTGCCATCATAAATGGCATTCTCTGCAACCGAAGCCGTTTCAACTTGCCCATTTGCGTCGCGGGTGACACTAATACTTGACGCTGTTGATGGGACAATATTTCGAAGTGCTTGATCGGGAGTAGTGGTGTCCCCTGTACGTCTAAAACGAACGACTAACACAGTTCGAAAAAAACCATCTGTCGCATTTTGGGCATCGACTATGGCCTCACTGACAACTGCACCATCTGCTCGATTGAGTGCCGGAAACTGGGAACGAAGCTGCGCCTCCTGATCTTGCTCGGCCCTTGGCGGTGGTGGCGAAGCCGGCGGCCTGACCGACGGCTGTGTATCGGAAGGACCCGAATCCGCAGGTCCCGCGGAATCTTCTTCAAGGAACCCTCCCGGCCCGTCTTGCGAGTCGCAGGTGCTGCACCACGCGCCGCCGTTGGCGCCGGTCGTGCTTGAGATCAACCCCAACGGATCAACGAACTTGTACGGCGAATTGAGAACGTATGAATAGCGGTTGAACGTCTGCGGGTTCTTGACGTTCGCCGAGGCGGTCAGCGGGTCGACCGACGTGTAGCGGCCGTGTTTCGGGTTGTAGTATCTCGCCTGCGCGAAATCGAGGCCCGATTCTTCGTCCTTTTCGTAACCCGTATAGCCTTTCCGAGTCTCGGGAACCTCGTCGTAGCCGAGGCCCGATTCCGCGTAAATTTCAAAGAACAAAACCAAGCCCGAGCAATCCAAAATCCAAAATCGCAAATCCAAAATCGGAAGGCCTCTTCGCCGAATGCCATCCAGTCGGTTCGTTTGATCACCTCGCCGTTCTGGTTTGTCACGACGCGCGGCCTGCCCAAGTGATCTGCTGTCAAATAACTTACCTGCGGCGTCGGGGCCGTCAATCGTGTGGTTCCATACCACGATACGCTAACCAAGCCTGGATAAAGCTCCTTCGCTCATAGAGATAAGGTTCCCGGACGATCACTTCACGGGCCGATTTTCCGAGAACGCCTTTATCGTTCAATGACCGCATTGCCAAGCGAGTGCCTTCGGATTCGTCAATTCTGAAAATTTGCGTGAGTAATATTTCTCTGTCCGGATCACTCGAATCGGAGAACAATTCGATCAGCACGGGGAGCGCGCTTGCGTACCTGCCGTTTCCGAGAAATCGTATTGCAGCTGGGCGGCGAGGCATTTTCTTGTCGCGGATCCGTTCAAGCACCCTCGGTACCGCCCTATCTCCTGCAAGAATCAGCGGATCGCGCTGGTCGCCTTCATAGGTTTCGAAGTCAGCCGGCAGCTCCGCTAGGGGTTCTCGTTCTCGTACAAAGCACCCTGCGACAATCAGGGAAACAAGTAAGAGAACTGCAACCCAAACTGCTCTTTTTATCAGCTTCGGTTTCATTTGATCACCTTTAACGGAATCTTCCCGTCAATATCACCCGCCTTGATTTTTATCATAGTTTGGGTATTGTCGTCATCGTATTCTCCGCCGCCGATGTCAATGCAACCTTTTGACCCGGGAAATGAACCGCCGTGCAAAAAGAACTCACTGCGGACCTTAAGCTTCTCATCCGGTTGTATTGAGATTCTGAAGCTGCCCCAATCTGGAGTAACCGCTGTTCCAAAAACCTTCCGCACTCTAGTGCCTAAAAGCTTCCCGGTTTTGGAAGCGCCCGGTTCGGTTAGATCCACCATATTCGAACTGGCTATCGTGTAATTTCCAATTGGAATTGGTCCCTTGTCCTTATTTTTCTCATCATCTACCGCGCAGTCGGGATTGTTCAAACATTCCCCTGTACCGGAAGATCCACCAAATTCGTATGTTGAAACGATGTCGTCGCCGTTGTATACGTGCTTTTTAACGGTCACAGTCAAAAGGCGGTTTGAGATACTGAACACCATACTGACGCTGATATTGTCGAAGTCGCCTACGGGAGGAGGAGGAGGTGGTGGTGGTGTCGCTGACGGCTGAGTTTCGGGCGAATGAACATTGTTACTTGCGGGCGGGCCGTTCGTGTCATTCGAGGTGCTTTCCGGTGCCGGACCGGAATCAGCCGGTCCCGCGGAATCTTCTTCAAGGAACCCTCCCGGCCCGTCTTGCGAGTCGCAGGTGCTGCACCACGCGCCGCCGTTGGCGCCGGTCGTGCTTGAGATCAACCCCAGCGGATCGGTGAACTTGTACGGCGAATTGAGGACGTAAGAATAGCGGTTGAACGTCTGCGGGTTCTTGACGTTGGCCGAGGCTGTCAGCGGGTCGACCGAGGTGTAGCGGCCGTGTTTCGGGTTGTAGTATCTCGCCTGCGCGAAATCGAGGCCCGATTCTTCGTCCTTTTCGTAACCCGTATAGCCTTTCCGAGTCTCGGGAACCTCGTCGTAGCCGAGGCCCGATTCCGCGTAAATTTCAAAGAACAAAACCAAGCCCGAGCAATCCAAAATCCAAAATCGCAAATCCAAAATCGGAAGGCCTCTTCGCCGAACGCCATCCAGTCGGTTCGTTTGATCACCGCGCCGTTCTGGTTTGTCACGACGCGCGGGCTTCCAAGATGATCTGTTGTCAAATAACTTACGTGTTGTCAGTCCACTCAATACAATTCGCATTTCGAAGAATTCACCCAGAATCGCGAATCCCAAATGGGTTGACGGCATCGTGCATCCGATATTTGTGTCCGCCGTCAATCGACTGGCACGATTCCCGAGAATGCCTTTCGAATGATGATCACATCGCTGGGATTTCCGGACAAGGCTTCCGGACCACTCGTATCAAGATCCAAGAGCAAAGAGATTCGAATCCCCTTCGCTTCGACTGTCTTTGTTTTGAAAAGGCCGTATTCCTGAATCCGCCCCCCGTTGTCCGCGCGAATGAGGCTCCCTTTCGGAAGCTTTCCTTCGGACAGCAACGTTTTCAAAATCGCGCTCCGTCTGTTTCTTTGCTCCTCGCTGGCGGATTCACTCAAGCCTACGAGAACTGCGGCTCGAAGTTCGTCGACCGTTAGGAGTGGAAACTCCGCGTAGTCTCGAAAACATCCGATCTCACTATTAAACACCTCGACCGCGTACGACAATTCCGTCGCCTCGGAATATCCGTAGCTTTCGCGGTCCTGCCTTTCCCTGATCGTCTTGTAGTCGATTGACTTATCATTAAGCGTCATAAACCAACACGGATCCTTCACATTCATGTCCGATGATGCTCTTTCGGACAACTCAATCTTACCGCATCCGACGAATACAACCACGGCTGTCGCAATCAGGAAAACTGACCAGCGTAGCAAATCGGCCGAGAATTCGGTGAGCGATACGTAACACTTCGTCTTCATTTTGGATCTCCTTTTTCCCTTACAAAAGACCTTCCTTCATTTTTATCCTCACTGTACTGAATCGGAATGCGTTACTGTGGTAAGGCTGACTATTATCGAATGGGATGAAATTGATCTTGGCTTTTCCGTTCTTGTCACTACGTTGTTCAATAACCCGCATTCCCTTGACCCCATTCCGTGTCTCCCAATTCAAGAAGATAACTGCGTGATTCTCACCACCCTGTCCAGAATCGGTCTGAGAATACTTGCCTTGCTTAAAAGTCGCCAACACCGTACCTTTTGCGATCCCTGCGCCATAATTTGCCGGTGATCCTGAAATCCAGTTTTCAGAAAGCCGCCGCTGCCGATCCTCGTCGCTAACAACTCTTGCCCAAACTGATCCGAGTATCGGAGTCTCAGATTGATCGATTTCCCAAGCGATTGGTAATCGCGCACATTGGGCAACGCCGTTTGAATCGAGATAGGCAACCTTGCCCTGCTCTGTCTGGCGTTCTAATTCATCAACATTTGATACCACAAAATCTTCAGTTGGTGTAGTTGGGGGCGGTGGCGGGGCCGGCGGTTCAGCTTGCGGTTCGTCGCCCGTATCTTCATCGCTGACAAGCGGTTCACCGGCGCTCGGCGTTTGGCTTTCGGCAGCCGGCTCTTCGGTCGGGTCAGCGAAGCCTCCGGAATTCGACGAATCGTAACAGCTTGAGTACGACGCATCGCACTGTCCTGCTGAACCATATGCACCGGTTGTTTCCGAGATCAACCCCAGCGGATCAACAAACTTGTACGGCGAATTAAGAACATAGCTGTAGCGGTTGAACGTCTGCGGGTTCTTGACGTTGGCCGAGGCGGTCAGCGGGTCGACCGAGGTGTAGCGGCCGTGTTTCGGGTTGTAGTATCTCGCCTGCGCGAAATCGAGGCCCGATTCTTCGTCCTTTTCGTAACCCGTATAGCCTTTCCGAGTCTCGGGAACCTCGTCGTAGCCGAGGCCCGATTCCGCGTAAATTTCAAAGAACAAAACCAAGCCCGAGCAATCCAAAATCCAAAATCGCAAATCCAAAATCGGAAGGCCTCTTCGCCGAATGCCATCCAGTCGGTTCGTCTGATCACCTCGCCGTTCTGGTTTGTCACCACCCGCGGGCTGCCCAGATGATCTGCTGTCAAATAACTTACCTGCGGCGTCGGGGCCGGATCGTTGCCGACCAGAGCCGTGTATTCCGCCACAAGCGTTCCGCTTCCATCATAAACGCAAACGGTCGTTTCAGCCGATGAAATTTTCTTCACAGATGCGCCGGAGCCCTGTTGATCTTCGCGAGTAGGCTAACAAGTCGATTTTCAAAATCCGAAATAACGGAAGTCTCATCGGCGTTTGTCTTTCTTTCCTGCCGGACCAAATGAACTCCCGAACTACTTCGCACGTCGAAAAAGGGAAACGATCAATCCGTAGAAAGCCCACTGCGCCAGATAGCAACAAATCAGGAATCCATAATAAACCACGAGGAGCCAATTTGTAGGTTCCGGGACATTACCACCAAAGGCCAGGCCGAATGGCAATCCTGCCAAAAATATCGCCGGCAGATTAATAACGACGAATGCTTTTACAAGAAACGGTTGGAAATAGAAGTTTTCGGGAGTAATTTCTTTGTTGCCGATCCATAAGACAAAAACGATCAGCAAAATGATCCCCAAGCCTACGCCGACTCGAATGAATCGATTTTGAGCCATCTTCGGCAGCACGCGCCAAAACTGCTTCCTTTCCATTGTCTCACCTCGAAAAAAAGTGCGGATTGCTGTTGACGTACGTTCTGTGCACCGATCATTAGAAGCTGTAGTGTATGGTTTGGAAATATCAGTTTCGGTCATCAAAGACCAATATCCAGTATTTTCTTGCCTTCTCCGTATCGGGAGAGTACCCAGAATTTTGTTTGACCGGCAAGAACAATCCTGTTCAAAACCACACTGAGTGTGCGACGTTTCACCTTAAATGATTTTGTCTGATCGAACGGCTTAAACTGACTGATGTGTATCGCGCTAATGTCAAAAATCAAACCGTTGGAATTTGCGAGGATTTTTATCTCAGGAATTTCCGCCAGTGACCTCCTCAACTCCAAACGGCTCATTCGTTTTTTGACTTTGAAAGAATTAATCCTGGTTTCCAGCAGGACAGACAAAAACGCATCTCGGAACTCGGGTTTCGGATAAAAGTTGATAACCTCGCCACGAAACTCCCATTTATAAGACGGCATTTGTTGCGTAATAAGGTCGAGCACCTCTGTTAAGGAGCGGTTCGTCACCGAAAACGACAAAGTGCGTGTGAGATCGTCGTTGTTTGAAAGCTCAAGACCAATCCGAACATCGTACTCATAAGCGATCGTGTTCAGAACTTGCGATATAGTTTGCTTTTCAACCGTTAGCGACTCTATTTCACATCTGCCTTGGTTCAGATTGCTTTTGGGACATGTGGGTTGTCCATTTGCCACACGAATGCCGAACGAGCACAAAATGACGAATAATAGAGCCAATACGTTTAGAATTCTCATAAGTTAAACCTCCTTGATTAATTAATTTAACTTCCGAACTTTGCCTGGCGTAATGGAAATAGTTCGCTCGACGTCGTTCATCACGATCGAAATCTCTTTAATTACGAACATTCCGCGATTCCCATTTCGAAATAGAAGACGCTGGGTCGTCTTAATTTCGTTGTACGTAATGCTACCTGGCCCTCTAATCTGAACATCCCAAAAGACACCTTGGCTAATCTGAGGCACGGGAACACCATTGTTTGTATTCTGACTTCCAGTTTTCTCTATGACTTTTGCCGCATCATTTGCGGGTTCGACAAACTCAGTCATCGACATACTCCCGCTTTCCATAATATTCCCTCCTTGATCCAAGACGACAGCCGCCACAGATTGCATATATCCTGTGACATTTGATGCCGCCGCTTAGAACCCTGCGGCGGAGCCGCGGCTCTACCCGGCGACTTACGGAAAGGCCGAGGAGGCCGTCTTAGAAGTCACCGAATTGAGTCTCCGAAGGAGACAAAGAGCATAGCGTAGTATGAAGCGAAGCGAATCCTACGTGACGTTGCATTCCCGTCTTCGTCGCTGTAAGTGACCAACAATCATCGATGTTCGTCTCCTTCGGAGACCGAAGACGAATTCCGATCCTCACGTAGCGATTCTGCGCTATGTTGTCCGTCACCGTCGGCGACATTGGGGACTCTTGAGACAGTCCCCACAGCCTTTCCGCACATCCGGGCGGCAAGCCGCGGCGCGGTCGAGCGCCGAGACGAGATCGGTCCGCAGTCCGAGTTCGAGACACCCGTGCCCGATGACGTAGTAGTCCTCGGCAATCGTTACCGAGCACCAAAAGGGTTTACTATTGCGTAATCAGGGAATCCGGCTTTATTGATCCATTTCCTGAATCTTCGGACTGACGACGCTCGGCCCGGAGCCGCGGAAGAGTGGGGTGAAAACCCATTTTGAATGGTTCTCGATCCCGTAGTAGGCGATCACTGATTTGCTTCGGCTCTGACTCGCGACGGCGATGAATTGAACATTGTCGGTCACATCCTCGATCTCCGTTTCGTCGGCTTCCTCGGCGTCGCCCGGATCTTTGGTGTTGATGATGTTCACGAGGGGAAGCGCGTAACGATCGAGAAACTGCCTCGGTTCGGGGCTCGAAGGCAAGAGTCCGTTATTGTAGAGCTGGACGCGTTTTCCGAAATTGAGAAAAGCCTGGCTTTCCGGTTTTATCAAACGCCATTTACCGTCCTCGCTGAGCGGATCGACAGCCGCGGAAGGCCGGAGGATCATCCGTTTTTTCGTTCCCTGCGGCAGGCCTTCGAGCAGATCGTCCATCGAATTCGGGAGCTTAGTTCCGCGATAGAATTCGATGTAGAGCCTGATCGCTTCGGCAACTTCCTCGCCGCGCCGGATCGACTCGAGTTCCTTTTCGCGCTGGACTTCGATATAGACCGTCGGAGCGACGGCCAGCAAAAATGTCGCGAAGACGGTCATCGCGCCGAGGACCCCGACAAGCGACATTCCCGATTGCGGATTTGGGATCCGCGATTTCAAAGTCGGCCCGAACCGAGCCGCAATCCCGCGACAACGTCCGGTCCGCAATCCCAAATCGCCGATCCAGATTCTAATTGTCGCCATCATCCTTGTCATCATCATTATCGTCGACGTCCTTCTGATTCGGGATGCGATTGGGTACGAAGACCGGGGTGTTGCACGGAATTCCCGGTACGCACGGCGTTGCGTTCGGATTCGGAAGATTCGGATTGCCGCCAGGGAAATTCGGATTGCCACCGGGGAAGTTAGGATTGCCGCCAGGGAAGTTAGGATTGCTGGAATTCGGGTTGCTGCTCGAATTGGTCGAGCCGCCCGGCTTGGCGATCTCGATCGTGTAACGGAATCCCAACGCGACATCCTGCACGATAACGCGTTCGCGCGCGATGCTCACGACGCGGAAGCACCCGGGATTTGCGCCGCTGCAAAGACCGATCCGGTCGTCGAGCCGGCGCGCCAAGGGTTGCGCGGTGCCTTCCTGCAGATATGCGGTCGCGTTGTTTCCAAGTTTCGGAGCGACGATGCCGACATATTGGAACTGCGGGCGCGGCGGTTGCTGGATCGTAAAGAACGACGGCAGCGAATAGAATTTACCATCCGGAGTGCGCGTGAATACCTGCATCTGACCGCCGCCCGAAATGAGGTTCGAAGGCACCTCGGTCGAAAGGCGCTGCGGTCCGACGTAGTTCGTCGGCATCTCGATATTATTCAGGAAGATCCTCGAATCCGGCGTAAATCCAGTCCCGTCGACAGACAGTGTGAAACCGCCTGTTCCGGCATACACCGTCGCCGGACTAAAGCCAAGAACCGTTTGCGGCGGCGTCGGAGTCGGCGCAGGAGTCTTGATGATCTCGGGCGGCGTGACGAAAGGCGTGGGACTGAACGGCGTCGGGATCGGAGGCTCGTAAAAAGCGAAAATATTTCGGCCCGCGTCGGGCGCGCCGAGCGAAACCGCCGGATAAACGACCGGAATGGTCGAATAAATCCCGTCGATCTCGTCCTGCGGCGGCAAAGACGTAACGACGTTGCCGCCCGTCGTCGAACGCGTTGGCGTCGCGGTCGGCGATGTGGACGCCCAAGTCGTTTTCTTTGCCGGGAAGAAACCGATCAGATTATAGCCGACTGCAACTATCGCGAGCACGCCGAGCGCGATCGCGGCGATCAGCTTGTATTTTTCTTCCTTTGTTTTTCCCTCGAAGATATTCATTGAAAAAAACTACTGCTCCGACCTCGTTTCAATCGGCATCGGACTAAAATTCGCGCGTCGGTAATACGACGCCAATTCGATCCGCAATGTCACCGTCGCACCGGAAGTCTTGCCGCGATCGACATCCGTCGATGCGGGCTGCGAGATCGGCTGGCCGATCGTCCCCGGTTGCGCCGTCGGGTCAGCCTCTCTGGGTTTTGTCTGGTCGGCGGGAGTTTTCTGATCTTTGTTTTCCGACGGTTCAAGTTCGATCGCGCTGATGACGATAAATTCGCCGCCGGTCTCGATCTCGCGGATGAACCGTCGAATGTTCTGATACGAGCCGTCGACCGTCATCGATACATAGACGCCGGGATAAATGCTGATGTATTTCGAGCGCCCGCTGCGGTCTTCCGCCGTCTGCGTGCGATTCCTGTCGCTGAGTTCGAGCGGAACGTAGTCCGGCCCGGAAGTGTTGACGAGACCAAGCGCGGACATCAGGCCGTTCAGACGCTGATAGAGCGCGACCTTTGCGTCATTTTCACTGCGCAGGGATCGCGTTTCGAAATCATCGGCGCTCCGGATGAGCTCGCCGACGCGATCTTCGGTTGACGTTATCGAACCATACCGGGACCGCGCCTTCGTGAGTTCGGACTCGATCTCGTTCCGGCGATTGCGATTGTTATCAAGCTCGCGCTGCGCCGGCAAGACAAGGAACGCTAGCAAGAGAACGAAAATGAGAATTCCAAAAAGCCCGATCCCGACAACGATCATCTCGGGAACTCCCCACATTCCGGAATAGACCTTTCGCGGGCGCTTATGCGTCGCAGGCCTTCGCGTTTGCGGCGAAGGCTCGAATCCCGGTTCGCCGTTCAACTGATTCTCGTCGCTCATCGATTTCCTCCCTGGTTGCTGACGAGATCCGCCGGCGTCGGCGTTGGGACGGCGTAACCTATGTTCGGCGTATAGGCCAGATGAAGCGTGAACTCGGTGTAGGTCGACCGATCGGTTTGCTGCAGATCCTGTCCGCGCAATTCAGCCTTGAAGACGCCCGAATTGTTCATCCGGTTGATCATCTGCTCGACGCTCGCGTAGTCACGGCTGAGAACTGAAAAGGCGAGGTCGGCCTTGATGCTCTCGCGTTCTTGAAAGATATTCTCGACGGCGATGCGCGACGCGCTGACATTGCCCGGCAACACGCCCTCGATGTCCGCGAAAAGCCGCGACCAGCTAAACGATTTGTTGGCGACGAGTTTATGAGCGCCGACCAGCAACGCGCGCTGATCCGGCGTCAGTTCCTGCTGAACCCGGTCGCCTTTTCCTTTGAGCTCGGTCAGCTCGGCGTTGATGCGTTCGATATCCGTTTTTGCAACCTCGTTCAGCTTGCGGATATTGCTCCAGCGCGTAAGCGACCAGAACGCCCCGCCGAGAGCGGTCATCAACAGCAGAACCGCTATCAGATACGGCAGCGTGCGATTGCGAAACGGATTTGTGGCAAGATTTAACTTGGTTATCATTCCAAAACAACAAAACTGAGAATCGAAAACGGAGACCAGTTTAACACGAAAGTTTTCCCGTGTCGTTTCACGGCGGCGGCCTGGAATTTGTTGCAAAATATTGTTTGATAAAGTACTTTTGCGGAAACAATGCGGGGGCGTCTGATTGAATGATCACGGAACAAGAGCGGGTTTTTGAGGAGAATCCATACACTATCGGTATTTTCGTAACCGTTTTTATGGCGTGTTTTTGGTTCGTGATGATCCTGATCCTGGCAAACGTCGGGCAGCCTGCGGCGCACGGAAAGTTCGCGCGAATGGGAATCACGACGACGTCGGGGGTGGCCGTGTTCCTGTTTCTCGTCTTCTCGTTCGTGCTCGCGATCGTCTGGGTTATGTTGAGCGTGATGCCGAGATTGACGATCGTTTGCGGCTCGTCCGACTTCACGGTCTTCTCGCGCACGTTTTGGCGATCGTCCGAAACGATGCGCACGTTTGAGTGGAAAGACGTTTCGGGTATGGAGGTCAAAACCGGCGCAAAAGGCGCGAAGAGTTTTGTCGTCGCGGTCAACGGAGAAGAACTGGTCCTGATGAACCGGACGATCTTCAACGCCGGGGAGTTCAAAGAGATCGAGCGGGTTTTCGAAGAGGAAGTCAGGAAGTCGGCGAATCCGGCCGATAAGTCACACCTCGACTGATTCTTCTTCCCGCGACGGAAAACGGTCGGCAGTATCTTCAGGATCCAGTTCGCTATAGACGCAGATTCGATTTCGGCCCTCTCGTTTGGCCCGGTAAAGCGCCGAATCGGCCATTTCTACGAGTTCGATGACATCGTTTGAATCGCTTGGAAATGAAGCAATGCCAATACTTATCGTGATGTGGTGTTTCTCGGCCGGACGTCCCTGACGGATGACGGTGAAGTCTGCGGTTTCTATCTCGGATCGGATGCGTTCGGCCGCGACCAGCGCTTGGCCGAGCGACGCGTCGAGCAAAAAAGCAGCGAATTCCTCGCCGCCGAAACGCGACGCGACGTCGCCGCTCCGCAAATTCTGCATAATGCAGTAACCGATCTCTTCGAGCGTCTTGCTGCCGGTCAGGTGGCCGTAAGTGTCGTTGACGTTCTTGAAAAAATCGACGTCCATCATCAAGACGCAGAATCTTCGATTTTCGGCGCGCGCCCGGCCGGATTCGCGTCGAAGTTCCGAGAAGAAGGAGCGGGATGAAAGCAATCCGGTAAGGTCGTCGTGCGAGAGCAGACGGTGAATCTGGCGATGGTATTCGCGGTCGATCTCGTCAAGGAACTCGAATCGAAGAATATGCTCGCCGATCGTGATCTTGTCGCCGTGCTGGAGCGTTTCCTGGCGGATTCGCTGACCATTGAGCAGGGTTCCGTTTCGCGAACTGAGATCGGTCAGGACATAGCTCGTTTCCTCGTTCTGACGATCGTTGATAGTGTTGATCCGTGCGTGCTTGCGCGAGGTCTTGGAATCGTTGACGCGAACATCGGCCTCAAGGGCGCGCCCGAGGATAACCTCCTCGCGTTCAAGCGGGATCGGAACGGCGAGAAGATCACCGTTTAGAAATACAAGTGCCGGGCGCAAATCGCGCTGAAGTCTTTTCTTCTGGCTCATATCTGCAAATGTCGCAGGTGTCGTTTCCGGGGGCGGGAAAAGGTCTAAAGCGATTGATGCTATAAGTTACGAGAGTGCCCGAAAACAAACAGGCCTTCATAAATATACCTCATCAGGGCGCGCGGCGACAATAACTAGTTTCAAACCATTTGAAAGCGTCGATTTCGGAAAACGGAACAAATTCATTAACATTGAGTCCGATGAAGATTCTCATCATCAAGCTCAGTTCCATCGGTGACGTCGTTCACACGCTTCCGGTCCTGGCGGCAATCCGAAAAGAAATGCCCGACGCCAGCGTTACTTGGGCGGTCGAACAATCGTCCGCCGAGATTCTGCGCGGCAATCCGTTGATCGACGAACTGCTCGAAATCGACACGCGGGCTCTCCGCGGCGGACGGATGATCGAAGAGATCCTGATCGATGCCGGAAAGCTCATCGGTGACCTCCGGAAACGGGAATTCGACATCGCGATCGATTTCCAGGGACTTCTGAAATCGGCGTTTGTCGCGAAGTTCACCCGGTCCGCGCGTCGATTCGGATTTGCAAAGTCCGGTCTGCGTGAGCCCGCAAGCCGGTTTTTGCTTACCGACACGGTCGAGACTCCGCCGGGCTTTCACGTCGTAAGGAAGAACTTGATCCTCGCCGGAAGTGCGCTCGGTTTTGAGGCGCGAGATGAAAAGCCCGAGTTTCCGATCTTTACCGAAGAAATTCATCAGGCCGAAGCCGGTGCAATGTCGGAACTCGCGGGCGGCAGGTTCGCGATCCTGAATCCGGCCGGCGGTTGGCCGACGAAACTCTGGGACGCCGCGAAGTTCGGCGAACTTGCCGATCGGCTCTTCGAACGTTTCGGGCTCGCGTCGATCGTCACGACCGCCCCGAATGAATCCGAACTGGCGATGAAAGCCGCCGCAAATTCGCGTTCGGGGCGACTTGTCACGGGCGAACCGACGCTCAAGGGCTTCTTCGAACTGGCGCGGCGGGCCGAGATATACGTCGGCGGTGACACCGGACCGACGCATCTTGCGATTGCCGCCGAATGTCCGGTCGTCGGCATCTTCGGTCCGACCGAATGGTGGCGAAACGGCAGTCTGAATCCCTCGGACATATGCGTCGAACGCAACGACATCGGATGCCGTGTCGATTGCCACCGCCGTTCGTGCGCGAACTGGATCTGTATGGACATCGGCGTCGAGACGGTGCTCGATGCTGTTGCACGCAGACTCGAAACCATCAGCCGATGAACGTGCCGCAGACACAGGGAATCAAGTATGCCGGTTCGAAGCTGCGGCTTTTGCCGTTCATCGCCGAACTCGCGGAAAGGGTCAACGCGCGGACCGTGTTCGACGGCTTTGCCGGAACGACGCGGGTCGGACAGATGTTCGCGCGGCTCGGTTACCGCGTGATCTCGAACGACATTGCCGAATGGTCGCGCGTTTTCGCGCTTTGCTATTTCAAGAACAGGCGGCCGAAGAGCTTCTATGAAGAAATCGTTCGACATCTCAATGAACTTGCGCCACACGACGGTTGGTTCACCGAAAACTATGGCGGGGCAGCCGGCCAACCCGTCAAGCGTCCGTGGCAACTTCACAACACACGAAAGCTCGACGCGATTCGCGACGAGATCGACAGGCTCGGACTCGGCGAAGTCGAAAAGAGCGTGTTGCTGACCAGCTTGATCCTCGCGCTCGACGCGGTCGATTCGACGATCGGCCATCACGCCGCATACTTGAAGAATTGGTCAAAGAGATCCTACAACACGATGCGGCTCAAAGTTCCGCGGATTTTCGAATCCGCAGCCGAGCACGAGGTTCTCAGCGGGGGCATTTTTGACGCGCTCCCGAAGGCGGCCGCCGATCTCGCGTATTTCGATCCGCCGTACGGTTCGAACAATGAGAGAATGCCGCCGTCGCGTGTTCGGTATGCGGCCTATTATCATCTCTGGACGACAGTCATAAGGAACGACCGTCCGCCGGTCTTCGGTCGCGCGAACCGGCGAACCGATTCACGCGACGGAACGGCAGCTTCCGTTTTCGAGGATTTTCGCAAAGATGAAACCGGAGCTTTTCTGGCCGTTTCGGCAATTGAAAAGATGATCCGCGAGGCCGATGCGCGGCACGTTTTGCTTTCTTACAGTTCGGGAGGTCGCGCGACGGCCGAACAACTGGCCGGAATCCTAGGAAACTGCGGCACGCTGATCGAAACTCTGAAAGTCGACCACCGTCGCAACGTGATGGCTTCGATGCGCTGGACGAACCAATGGACGAAGGACTTTGACGAACCGAATCGGGAATATCTTTTCTTGCTCGAAAAGTGAATTTGTCCGGTGCATCCATTTCAAGCGTTCGAGGCGTCAAATCATCGGATTTCGGCGGCGTCGAAATGTCGTGGCATAATTTGGCTTTTGGATTATACTAACGAGATGCGTCGCAGCGGTTCAATTATGAAGAGATTTACCCGAATTTTTGTTTTCGTTTCGGCATTTGGACTTTTGTTCGCGGCCGGCGCGCTTGCGCAGGCGACTGTCAAACCGCCATTCCTCGGCGGCGAGAAACTGGTTTATGAAGGCAAGATCAGCAAGATCATTCAGGGAATTGCGGTTGCGGATCTTTCATTCACCTTCGGCAAGACCGCGGACGGAGACGATTATCTGATCAAGACAGACGCGCGTTCGAAGGGAACGTTGCTCAAGCTTTTCCGTTTCAGTTTCGTTCAGGAATATGAATCAACCGTTGACTCGGACAAGTTTCGGGTCCTGAAGACCGTTAAGAACGATGTTCAGAAGGAACGCGTCCGCAATAGCGAAGCTCTTTTCAGTTATGTTGAAAAAAAGGTGACCTTTACGGAAACCAATCCAAAGGAACCGATGCGCGCGCCGCGGACGATCGCGTCCGACCTCAAGGGCGATACACACGATCTGGTTTCCGGCCTCTATTTCCTTCGGACATTGCCGCTCGCAGTCGGCAGGGTATTCGAATTGACGATCAGCGATTCGGGCCTGATCTATCAGGTGCCGGTCCGCGTCACCGCGCGCGAAGTTCAAAAATCAGTCCTTGGCCGCCTGATGTGCTTCCGGGTTGAACCGGAAGTGTTCGGGAACAACCGGTTGATCGAGCAGAAGGGAAGTATGGTCATCTGGATCACCGACGATGAACGCCGGATTCCGGTTCGTTCGCGGATAAACTCGGAATACGGCAAGATCGAAGTGAAATTGAAGAAGGTAGAATCCGCGAAAATGTAAGCCATCGATTCCCATTTACGGGTGTCCGGTCAGCATCTTCGCGGTTTCCGACTCCGCGCCGAAAAAGCACAAGAATCATCTGCGTCCGATTCGGGTTTAACGAACCGAAGTTGAGAATCTTCGCCCGGCGGTTGCATCGGCGGGCTCAAAACCCGATAATTTTCACTTATTTTGAATTCATTTGGATAAATTTATGAGTGAACAAGAGAAGATCGAGCAGTTGAACGACGAAGAAAAGAAGGTGGTTGAGTACGTGTTGGACGACTTTGAGCTGGCGCCGATCTCATCCGGCGAATTCGTCGGTGACGAGGAGTTTTTTGCGCGGGTCGATAGCGATCTTGATGAACTTTTCGCGATTCCCGAACCGACGATGCCCGCGATCCTTGCTGACGCCGCGGATGTGAAACCGGTCGATCCCGTTTTTGAAGCGCTATCGATGCCGGCGCTTCCGGAACTTGAGAAGGAAAACCGGGCGCGTTTGCAGATGCAGTCACCGAATCGGCTCTATTTCTATTGGTCGATCAAGAACAACCCGTTTCAGACGCTTCACAAGCTCTTCGGCGGCAACGCTGGAAATTACCGGTTGGTCGCGAAGTTGGTGAATCTGGAAACCGATCGTGAGGTCATCCAACAGATCGAGGCGGCCGGGAGTTGGTGGTACAACGTGGAATCTGACGCGAGCTATCGAGCGGAGATCGGGTTTTTTGCGCCGGGCCGTCCGTTTATCCGAGTGATGTTCTCGAACACGATCGAGACGCCGCGGAAGAGCCCGAGCCCGCGGCAGGCGGCCGAATCAGACTGGGCAATCGCCGCGAACGAATTTGCCGAAGTCCTGGATGTCGCCGGATTTACGCGCGACGCCTTCGAAGTCGCGCTCGCGGGCGATGACTTTGAAAGCGCCGAGCAGGCGACGGACAGCACTTTCTATCAATTGCTCGGAGAGCACGCCGAATCGTTCAGCGCCGACGAGATCCGTTATGCGCTGCTCGCGCTCGCGTCCGGAATCAGCGTCGAGGCGCTTCGCGGGCAGATCTCGGAAGCGCTGTACCTGGTTCTAGCGGAGAACGTCGTCAAGCTCAGCGCGGAAAACACGATGTCGGCTCTCAAAGACCATTTCGATCTTCTCGACGAAGAGATCATCGGCTACGAGGAGACCGGCGAGGCCGTTTACGGCGCGAGTTTGGTTCATTTCCCGAAGAGTCGCGTTACGCGCGCCGTTCCCAAGTCGCCGATCACGGGTGAACGGGTGAAATTCGTCCCGCGACTTTCACCGGTCAGCTCTTTGCGATTTTAGATTTTGGATTTTGGATTTTGGATTGGTCCCGGACGGCGAAGATCTTCGCTTCCGGGACTTTTTTGCATTCTCCCGATTCGAGAATTCCAAATTCCAGAATTCCAAATTCCAAATTCCAGAATTCCAGATTCCAAATATTCCAAATTCCAGAATTCCAGATTCCAGAATTTCAAATTCCAGAATTCCAGAATTCCAGAATTCCAGATTCCAAATATTCCAAATTCCAGAATTCCAGATTCCAGAATTTCAAATTCCAGAATTCCAGAATTCCAGAATTCCAGAATTTCAAATTCCAGAATTCCAGAATTCCAGAATTCCAGATTCCAGATTCCGGATTCCGGATTCCAAATTCCAAAATCCAGATTCGGGAGCTTTGAAAAACCCACGGGTTCTTTGTATTCGGGGCCGGGACGAGTCGGTACCATCTGCGATAGCGGATGGTTGAAGATCGGTTGGTATCAATACTTCGGTCCGGGAGTGCGGCAACCAACCATCCGCTACCGCAGATGGTACCGACTCGACGCGATTGAAACGCGATTCGGGATTCCCAGTCTGGAACCCTTGGAACTCTGGAATCTCGAACGTGGATCTGGAATCTTGGAATCTCGAACCTTACCTTGGAATTTGGAATCGTGGAATCTGGAATCCTTGGAATCTGGATTCCAAATTCCACATTCAAAAAGATCTAAAATCCAAAATCCAGATTCCGAAATCGAACCGGACCGCGAATTGGTTTATACTTCGACAATTGTGGTTGCCGGATTGATCTTTAATCCAAAATCCAAATTCCAAAATCCGAAATCGATTATGGTTGGTTACTTCAGTCTGGTTCTGCACGCGCATCTGCCGTTCGTACGGCATCCGGAATACCCCGAATTCCTTGAAGAGGACTGGCTGTTCGAGGCGATCACCGAGGTCTATCTTCCGCTGATCTTCATTTTTCAGAGTCAGCACGAGGCTGGCGCGAAACCGCGTTTGGCGATGAATGTTTCGCCGCCGTTGTGCGAGATGTTGGCCGATCCTCTGCTTCAGTTGCGGTACACGCGCCATCTCGAGAATCTGCTCGAACTCTCCCGCAAGGAACTGGAGCGCGTTACGGCCGAAGCGCCGGAATTTCTTGAGGTGGTCAGGATGTACGTCGACACCCTCTCGGCGTCGCTCGGTCTCTGGAACGATCGTTACGGCCGCAATCTGATCAACGCCTTTCGCGAACTCCAGGACGAAGGCGTCCTCGAGATCATCACGTGTTGCGCGACGCACGGATTTCTGCCGTTGATCTCGACGCAGGAGTCGCGTCGGGCGCAGATCGAGATCGCCGTCACCAATTATCAGAAACACTTCAAGCGCAAGCCGCGCGGCATTTGGCTCGCCGAATGCGCCTACGAACACGGCGTCGAGGATCTGCTGAAAGACGCCGGGATCGAATACTTCATCGGGGATTCGCACGCTATCCTATACGGCGAGCCGCGGCCACGCTACGGCGTCCACGCGCCGGTGATGTGTCCCAATGGCGTTGCCGTTTTCGCGCGCGACGTCGAAACGTCGCAACAGGTGTGGTCGGCCGAGGTCGGCTATCCGGGCGATCCCTTCTATCGGGAATTTTATCGCGATGTCGGCTGGGATCTGCCGATGGAATATCTGAAGCCGCACCTTCATTCGGACGGCAGCCGGCGCCATCTCGGTCTGAAATACTATCGGATCACGGGCCGCGATGTTCCGCAAAACCGCAAGAAAGCATACGTTCCGGCGATCGCGAAGGAAAAGGCGGCGATGCACGCCTTCGATTTTCTCGGGAGGCGCAAGGACCAGGCCCGCAAACTGCGCGAGATCCACGAGGGGCATCCGCCGCTCGTGACATCGCCGTATGACGCCGAACTTTACGGGCACTGGTGGTTTGAGGGACCGATGTTCATCGATTATCTGTTTCGCCAGATCCATTTCGATCAGGACGAGATCACGGCCGTCACACCGGGCGATTATCTCGATGCGAAGATCCCGATCCAGATCCAGACTCCATCGGCGTCAAGCTGGGGCGAAGCAGGCTATTACAAGGTTTGGATAAATGAAGGGAATTCCTGGATGTATCCTTATCAACACGACGCCGAACGGAAAATGACGGCTTTGGCGAATCGTTTTCACCATCCGAACGATGTTGAACGGCGGGTGTTGAACCAACTTGCGCGGGAACTCTTGCTCGCGCAGTCGAGCGATTGGGCTTTTCAGATCTATCAGGGAACGACGGTGCAATACTCTTCGAACCGGTTCAAATCGCACATCCACCGTTTCAATATGCTGGCAAAAATGCTTGAAACCGGCGATTTCAACGAGCCGTTGCTGAAGGAGATCGAGAACCGTGACAACATCTTTGCCGAAGTCGATTTCGCGGTCTATCGGAGTTAAGCAATCGTTCGATATTCGCCCGTCCAGTAGATCAGCGGCGATTTGTCGTCGGTGTGGACCGCCTCGACCTCGCCGACGAAGATAGTATGATCGCCGCCGCTGTATTCGTTGACGACGCGGCATTCCAGATTGGCAAGACAACCTTCGATGATCGGAATCCCTTGCTCGCCGATGCGAAACCCGATCCCGCTGAATTTATCCTCGTGGCGAAACGCGAACCGATCCGAAACGCCCGATTGTTCGGCGCTCAAAATATTGACCGTAAACCGCCCTGACTCGACGAAGGCGTGATGGCTGCCGGTCGTCCTTTCGATACATATGAGCACGAGCGGCGGATTCATCGAGACCGACGAAAACGCCGAAACCGTGATGCCGTGGAGATCCCCTTTATGGTCGCGTGTCGTGACCACCGTGACGCCGCTGGCGAAGCGACCCAAGGCGGCGCGAAATTCTTGGTTTGAGACTGCCATTACGGATTTAGATTGTAGTTGACCAAAAGACAAAACCAAAACGGGCGGGAGTTGGCAATAACGCAGATTACGCATTTGCAGGTTGCTCTGCATCCATGAAGCCCGAGTTACGCAATCGAGGCAAATTCAGAGACAGTCGTCGCTGACGCGACACGAGAGCGATATGCGGCGGACCGTGGGTTTCAACCCACGGCTTGTCAGGACACCGCTACCCGGCGAAATCGTGCATTTTTCACGAATCCGGCGGGCGATTGTTTGTTCAAAGCGTAGTATTGGCTCGAACGAGACCGTTGTTATCGACTGCGCAAAACGCCGGCGTTGGAAACATCCATTCAAAATTGTAGAATCAAATGTTCGGACGAAACGCGATGATCGGGCATCAAACGTCAGAAATGCACAAACGAACAAGGGAAAAACAATGAAACTGAAATCATTCTTGCTTATATTGATTGCTGCCGCGGCCGTCCAGGCCCAGTCGCCATCGAAAGTCCTGAGCCGCGCAAACAAGGCGCTCGGAAGCGAAAAGGTTCTCAAATCGGTGCGTTCGTGGCAGTCGTCCGGAACCATAACGCGAAAATCGGACGGTGCGACCGGGCGATACGAGGCGGAAGCGTCGGGCGGGAGTCTTTATGGAGGAATGTTCGATCTGAACGGATTCGAATACGCCGTCGGCTACAACGGCAAGTCCGGATGGATGCGCGATTCGCGAAACGGTTTGAGGACGTTGACCGGCGAGGCGGCAAAGGACTTTCAGGCGGAAGCCGTTTACCGGAACTCGCGCTGGTTGAGCGCGAAGGCCGAAAAGACGAAGATCTCGGCCGGCGGAACGGTCAACGTATCAGGGCGACCGGCGAGCGTCGTCGTCTTGAACACCTCCAAAGGCGTGCAGATGAAGCTGTTCTTCGATCAGGCGACGGGATTGCTCGTGCGCGAGGAGATTCCGCAAGGTCCGCTCGTCAAGTCATTCGATTACAGCGATTATCGCATCGTCAGCGGAATTCAGACGGCGTTTGCAATTGTTTCCAAGATCGCAGACGAGACGTATGAGATAAAACTCGACAGCGTCAAATACAACGAACCCGTCGCGCGCGCCAAGTTCGATTTTCCGCGGGTTTCGAACGAGCCGATCCCGGACATCCCGACGCTCTTCGCCGAGATCAAGGCGAACGCCGAGCGCGTCGACGAGATACTCGAAAACTACAGCTACACCGAACTTCGCATCGATCGCGAACCGTTGCCAAACGGCGAATTGGTCGAAAAGAGTTCCGAGAAACGACTGCTGACATTCTATAAGGGCTATCGCATCAATCGCCTGATCGAGAAGAACGGCCGACCTTTGTCCGCTTCGGATCAGGAGAAAGAAGACCGCGACGCGCAAAAGCAGGTTGCCGAGATCGAGGGCCGCATCGCCGACAAAGAGCGCAAGGCCGCAAAACAGCGCGAAATGGGATCCGGTACCGGCGGAACTCCGAACGGCGAGGGCCAGCGGATCACGATCGCCGAAGCGCTGAAGGGATCGATCCTCACGAATCCCCGCCGCGAGCGTTACAAGAGCAACGACGTCATCGTCTTCGATTACGAGCCGAATCCGGCGTTCAAGCCGCAGTCGCGGATGGAAAAGCTCTTCGCCCTTTGCACCGGCGCGGTTTGGGTCGATACGAAAACGAAGCAGGTAGTCCGGCTCGACGCCGTTCTGACGAAAAGCGCCGGGAGTTTCATCGCCAAAGCAAAGCGCGGCGCATCGTTCACGATCGAGAATGAGTTGATCAACAATGAGATCTGGCTGCCGTCGCAGGCGGACGTCAATCTCTCGATCAAGATCCTTTTCGCCGGGATCAACATCAACAACCTGATCAAATACGGGGATTACAGCAAATTCAAGACTGAAGTTACCGGTTCGAGCGTCGATGAGGTGAAAAAACCGTAGACTGGAGCGCAAGCGTCCCGCTTGCAATGAGCGCGGAGCGCGAACGGAGCGTTTTCATTTACGTACGTACTGGAATCACGCACGCAGGGAGCCTGTCGGAAAAATCGATTCAGGTGTGCGGAGCACACGCACATACGACAACACCAGGTGAAGCGTAGCGGAACCCAGGTGTCAGTCACGATTAACTCAAACGAGCGTGTGAAACACGCGAACCTGTTGAAGCCACAAGAGTTGCGCGTGTTACACACGCTTGGAGACTCGGACGTTCAGCCACCACGTTCCGCTCCGCTTCACGTGGTGTTATCGCAAGTTCGCGTGCTCCGCACGCTTGAAGAAGCAGATTTAGTAGTCAAACGGCTTTTTCCGACAGGCTCCAAGAAGTTTGAAATCGGATCAATACGTCGGGAACTCATTTCCGCAAACCTACTCCGCGGTCAGAACAGCTTGTTTATCCTTTCAATCGCCGTCCGCAGGTTTTCCATCGATGTCGCGTAAGAGAGCCGCAAGAACCCGTCGGCTCCGAACCCGGCACCGTCGGTGACGACGGTGTACGCTTCGTGGAGCAGATGGTCCGCGACATCGGCGGAGGTCGCGAACTTATCACCCAAAAGCCCGCGGACATCGACGAACGCGTAAAACGCGCCCTCAGGCATCGCGCATTTGAATCCGTTGACCTTTTGAAGTTCCGGGATAAACCAGTCACGGCGGCGCTTGTATTCGGCAAGCATCGCGCTGACCGCGTTCATCGATTCCTCGCGCCGGTCGAGGGCGCGCCCGCAAGCGTATTGCACGAAGCTCGTCGGATGCGTCGCCGAATGGCTCTGGAGTTTGACCATCGCCTTCGTCCATTGTTCATTCGCGATCGTGTAACCGATTCGCCAACCGGTCATCGCGTAGGTCTTCGAGAAACTCCCGGCGATCGCCACGAAGTTCCGCAGTTCTTTCGGCAAAACGGCGGATGTAAAAACTTCCGCCGGCGGGTACGCGAAGAAAAGATAGCATTCGTCGGTCAGGACATAGATCCCGCGTTCGGCGCAGGTCTCGACGATGCGGCGCATTTCGGCCGCCGGCACTACGCAACCGGACGGATTGCTCGGCGAATTGATGATCAGGAGTTTCGTCGTCGGCGTGATCGCATCGCGAACCTGGTCGGCGGTAAGAATAAAATCGGTCGCCTCGGTATCGATAAAGACGTTGTTCGCGCCGCAGAAATTGACGATCTCGGGGAAAGTCACCCAATACGGCTTAGGAATCAGGACGTCGTCGCCGCGGTTGACCAGCGTGCAGACGGCGTTAAAGAGCGCCTGCTTACCGCCGCAAGCCGCCGCCACCTCCGACGGCGCGAAGTCGGCGCCGAACTGATCCCTGTAGAAATGAGAGATCGACTCGGTAAAGGACTTCATACCGCTCGAGGGCGTGTACTTGGTCAGGCCTTTGTTGAGCCCTTCGACGGCGAGGTCTTTGATGAACTGCGGCGTCGGAAAGTCCGGCTCGCCGACCGTGAGATCGATCACATCGTAGCCCTGCTCGCGAAGATTGGCCGCCGCCTGCATCGCCTTAAGAGTCGACGAAGCCTGCATTCTTGAGACGTTATCGGAAACAGTAAACGGAGTCATAATATCAATCTTAAATCGAATGAGCCGTATTTTGAATCCGAGAACGGGAGTTAAGCAAAAAAACGTCGTACACACCACAGCAACGATCCGATAACTCCCCAACTCGCAATCCGGGAATCGAGCCCCGCCGCAGATCATTTCGTCCGGATTCTTTGAATCCAGTCCGCCAGATCGGCGAATCCGCTCCGAATCGCAGCTTCCCGCGCGGTTTTCTTCTCCCACGCCGGCGACCAATTCGGGTCGGCGCCAAGTTCCAGCAAATGCTCCGCGACACGGCGCTGTCCGCCGTGACAAGCAAACCAAAACGCTTGGTCGATCTCGGCGGATGTCGGCTTTGCGTCCGACCAGCGTTTCTGAATCCGCTTCAGGTACCCGAGCGCGGCTTCGTGGTCGGCGTTCATTTCCGCGCCGAGTTCCGCAAGTCTCGCGGCTGCATTCCATTGCCCAAAAGCGACGGCATCGGCGATCGGACTGCCGCCTGCGATCACCGCCCCCTTTGCCTCGATGTTTGCACCGGCATCAAGCAACGCATTCAGTGCCGCAAGGTCATCGCTGCTGGCGGCCCAGTGAAGCGCGGTTTCGCGATGCGGGCCGCCGACGAACGGCGCGTCCGTTTCCGCGCCGGCAGCGACCAAAGCGTCGATCGTTTCGGCCACTCCCGGAAAATGCCCGGGCCAATCGGTTGCGATATGCAGAAGAGAACGGGCCATTTTGGGGTTGGCCTCGTCTCTGATCCTGGCGCGTGCCAGGTTCGGAGTTGCTTCCAGAAGTCGGATCAATACGTCGACATTGCCATCCTGAATCGCCTTGACGACAGACAACGCAACGGGGTCCCGGGCGTCAAGAAACAGATTCGGAACTGTCGTGTCGGGTTCGGTGTTTTCGGACCCGCATTCGGATTTGAGAGTCTCCTCGATCGATTTGCGGAATCCTGACCAACTCTCGAATCCGTATTCGCGGGCGATCAGAAACTGTGCATCCGCGAGCGAAAGCCCTTCATTTTCTGCTTCGACCACGGACAAGCCTCGCAAACGGGGATGCTTTTGCCGCAAATGCTCGCGTGTTACCGCGATCATCGAGCCCTCCCACGGAATATCGACCGCGGTGTTGTTTCGCCAGGCTTTCACTAAGGCTTTGGCGATCTTTCTGTACTGTTCTAAATTGGGGTTGACCGGTAGGTTTGATGTTTGCACACTAAGCTCCTTTCATAGATAAACCTGATGTCTGCCTGATTCAGGATGAAAGAAGGTTTGCGTTCC
Organism: Acidobacteriota bacterium; assembly: GCA_016715115.1. Lineage (NCBI taxonomy): Bacteria > Pseudomonadati > Acidobacteriota > Acidobacteriota bacterium. The sequence continues at coordinate 278,899 of JADKBM010000016.1, read as the reverse complement.
TTCGGATTGCTGTTTGAACAAAGATGGGCACAGCCCTTTCTGCAGACTAGATGCGCTCTTTCACGCAGAACGGATTATAGATAGATTCCGATCAAAATTCAATTACAGGAGACGGGTCGATTTCACCGAATCATCGAGCTTTTCGAATCGCAGCTCCAAGATGGATTCGACTTCGCTGATCACCCGCGGCGCGTCTTGGATGCGAGTTTGTCGGTCATCCTCTGCTCGACGAGCGACGGGACGAGCCCTTCGATCTTCCCGCCGAGATTGAAGATCTGCTTGACCAATCTCGAGGAAATGTACGAGAACGCCTCGCCGGACATCAGAAAGATCGTCTCCAGTTCGGGCGCGAGCCGGCGGTTCATCAGCGCCATTTGGAGTTCGTATTCGTAGTCCGAGATCGCGCGGATGCCGCGGACGATCGCGATCGCCTTCTTTTTCTTTGCGTAATCAACGAGGAGCCCTTGGAACGAATCGACCTCGATACGGCAATTCGACGCTTGCGGCAGAACTTCGCGGAGCATCTCGCATCGCTCCTCGACGGTGAACATCGAACTTTTGTCCGGGTTGTTGAGGACGGCGACGACGACCTCGTCGAACAGCGTACATCCGCGGGCGATAATGTCGAGATGACCGTTCGTGATCGGGTCGAACGAACCCGGATAAATTGCTTTGCGCATATATATTTGTCGGTGAGCAGTGAGCCGTGAGCCGTAGGCAGTGAGCAGTGAGCAGTAAGCTGTGAGCCGACTCGAAAGCTCAAATACTTATCGACCACTGACGACTGCTCACCGCTCACCGCTTACGGTTCACCGCTCACCGAAAAGCCACCGTTCAAAACCTTGTTTCCAGCATCTTTTTCGCTTTTTCGGTCGATTCCTTGTATTCAACAATGTATTCGGAATCCGGCTTCATCCTCAGCAAATGCTCGAGATGCTTTCGCGCTTCCGGCTTCCGGCCGACCGCCGCGTACGCCTCGGCAAGATGCAAATAGATGTACGTATTCTCCTTTTCGAGCTCGAGCGCCTTTTCAAGATACTCGACCGCTTTTTCGGGTTTTCCGCCCATCATCCCGGTCGTTGAAAGCTCGACCTGCGCCAAGGCATCATAGGCGCTTGCTCCCTGATATTTCGGGTCGAGTTCGATCACCTTGTTCATCGTTTCGCGAATGTCGTCGATCGATTTGATGCCCACGGTAACTGGGCTTCGACGAGCTTGCTCACCAAGATTCGCGCCGAACCAGAAATGTCCGTCCGGTTTCGACGGCTCGATGCGCGACGCGATTCGCCCGGCTTGTTTACCCGCTTCGAATGCCCTTTCCGACTCCTTTTCGTCCGTCGTCTGTCGGCCGAGGCAGTAATTGTATTTCGCGAACTTCCATTCGACCTCAAAATTTCGCTGGTTCGGATTTCTGATCGCCCCGAGCATTTTGACTGCTTCCCGAAGCTTGGCAAGATCCTCGCGTTGTCTGAAGAGTTCATCGGATCTGGAAATCACATCCGCCAGGACGGCGGGATCGGTCCTGGCGTCGAGCGATTCCGTTTCCGCTTTGGAGGCGCACGAGGCAAGGAGTAACGCGGTCGCGATGATTGTAATAAATCGGTAAGAATTCGAAGGTTTCATTTTGCCAAATTACCGAATACGGGAAAATTTTGGTATAGTCTATGTCTTTGCAAACGCAGAAAGTTTTCTAAAAATAGCACAAAGCAACGATGAACAGAAACGGACAGGCCGCCGCGTTTTATGATCTGGAGGGAACTCTGGTAAGCACCAATCTGGTGCATACGCTCGCGTTCTATTCCCGTCGCCAGCAAGGCCTGTTAAACACCATTCGCAAGAGTGTCGGAACGCTCGCCAAACTTCCGGCGTTCGGCATCACCGATCTTTATTCGCGCAACGTTTTCAACGAGTATTTTTTCCGAAGCTACGAGGGTGAATCGTTCGATCGTTTGCGCTATTTCAGCGAGGAGCTGTTTGAAGAGGTCCTGAAACCGGCGATCTTTGACGGCACGCCGGAACTGATCGCGCAGGGCAAGAAACTCGGCCAGCGTCAGGTCGTTCTGACCGGCGCGCTCGACTTTACGATCAAGCATCTGATGGATCATCTCGGCATCGACGACTACGTCGCGAACCGTATGGAATTCGTCAACGGCTACGCGACCGGCCGGGTGCTGCCGCCCGTGATGGCGTCGGCGACAAAGGCCAAATGGATGCGCGAATATGCCGAGCGTGAGATTATAAACTTAAGCGATTCATACGCTTACAGCGATTCGATATCGGATTTGCCGATGCTTTCCATCGTCGGGCACCCGGTTGCCGTCAACCCGGATTTCCGATTGAAGCAAACCGCGATACAACACGATTGGGCGATTTTGGATTTGAAATAGATTGCGAAAGATGATAGAGGTTTGGTAAGATGGCTACGTAGCCACTATTGGCTGAGGTGAGATATGTCACACACCGTCAAAGATGCCAAGAACAATTTGAGTACGCTAATCCGCCTCGCGGAAAGAGGCGCGCCACAGGTAATTCGCCGCAATGGTACGGAAGTCGCGGTCGTTGTTTCGATAACTGAATGGCGGCGTATTAAAGGCGACGGCGAAAGTCTGGTTGAGTTCTTGCGCAACAGCCCGCTCGACGAGATTATGAAAGATTTGGATCGGTCAGATGAACTTCCGCGCGAGGTCGATCTCGGATGAAGTATCTTCTCGATACCTGCGCAATTTCTGAGCCACGAAAACCAAGTCCGAATCAAGGATTCATTGAATGGCTCGAGGATCAAATTGAGGATCGCTTGTATTTGAGTGCGTTGACGATAGGTGAAATTCGTCGCGGAATCTATCGGCTTGAGCCGAGTCGCAGAAGGACCGAACTCGAAGAATGGTTGGAATTGTTGCGAAAACGTTTTTCAGGTCGCGTTTTGCCGATCACGGAAACGACTTTCCTTTTTTGGGGCAAAATGTATGGCGAGTTTGAACGAACGGGAGTTGTAAGACCTGCGTTTGATTCGCTTCTCGAAGCGCTCGCATTGGAGCACGATCTGGTGATCGTGACACGAAACGTTCGGAATTTCGAAAAGTCGAATGCCGGGGTCTTAAATCCGTGGGTGAGTTAGTGAAGCAAAACATCGGGATAGATTCTGAGAAATGTTGAGCTAGTGGTGAAGATTGATCGAGTTGTCGTGAATGGATTACGAATTCCAATGCCTGCCCTTGTTTTTCAAGTTATCTGTTTTGCGCAAGATTCAAACACGGTCATAATTATCAACGACTCCGAGACCCAATTAGATGCTTTTTCGCAGATATCCTGATCAAATCTTTGAAAAAGGCGGGTGACAAGTTTTAAGATGTCTCTTCAATTACGCAGAAAAACACACGAATCGATCGTTTACATCGATCGCGACAGCGCGCCGCGGATTATGCCGAACGGCGAGGATTTCATCATCAACGATCTCCCGGTCGGGACTCGGGTGATCTATCCGAATCCGCCGATCAAGGGATTGCCGAACCGCGAGGCGGCGATCCGTTACGCGATCAATCATCCGATCGACGCCAAGCCGCTCTATGCGCAGCTCGAACCGGGAATGCGCGTGACGATCGCGATGGATGACATTTCGCTGCCGCTGCCGCCGATGGCGACGCCCGATCTGCGTCAGACGATGCTCGAGGTCGTGCTCGATATGTGCGCCGCGAACGGCGTCGACGATATTCATCTGATCATCGCCAACTCGCTTCATCGCAAGATGACGGCGTGGGAAATGGAACGGATGGTCGGATCGCGCATCTTCAACGCCTTCTATCCCGACCGCTATTACAATCACGATGCCGAAGACGATGCGAACCTAGTGACGCTCGGCCACACGCGCCACAACGAACCGCTTCGCGTCAACCGCCGCGCGATCGAGTCCGATATCCTGATCTATCTCAACATCAACCTCGTCCCGATGGACGGCGGCCACAAGTCGGTCGCGGTCGGACTTTGCGATTACGAGAGTCTGCGTGCGCACCACGAGCCGCAGACGATCCGCGATTCGCATTCGTATATGGATCCGCCGGCGTCGGAGTTGAACCACAAGGTCATCCGCCTCGGGAAACTGGTCGACGAGGCGTGCAACGTCTTTCACATCGAGACCGCGATCAACAACAAGATGTTCCCGGACGGCTACGACATCCTGACGCGCAACGAGGACGAGTTCAGTTTTGCCGATCGTATGAAATGGGAAGCGATGAAGCGGACATTCTCAAAACTCCCGCGCGGAGCCCGGCGCAAGATGCTCCACGCGATTCCGGCGCAATACGAATTGATCGCCTGCCACGCGGGCGCGACCGAGCCGGTGCACGAGAAGATCCTCGAAAAGAACTACCAGCAATACGAGATCCCGGTAAAAGGCCAGTGCGACATTCTGATCACCGGAATCCCGGACATCTCGCCGTACAACGTGTATTCGGCGCTAAACCCATTGTTGGTACAGGTTATGGCTCTCGGCTATCACTTCAATATGTACCGCAACAAACCTTTGCTGAGGAAGGGCGGCGTGATGATCATCACGCATCCGTGCTTTGACGAGTTCGACCATAATTTCCACCCGAGTTACATCGAGTTTTTCCACAGGTTGCTACCCGAATCGCGCGATGCGTTCTATCTTCGCGAAAAATACGAGCGGGAATTTGCCGAAAATCCGGCCTACATCGAGATGTACCGGCGCGGCAACGCTTATCACGGAGCGCATCCGTTCTTTATGTGGTACTGGGGCGAAAACGGCCGGCAGCACGTCGGCAAGGTTATCGTCGCCGGCGCCGAGAACGCGCACGTCCCCGAGATGCTCGGTTGGGAACGCGCCGACAATCTGACGGACGCGATCGCGATGGCCAAGTCATACAAAGGACGCAGCGCGGAGATCACGATGCTCCATCAGCCGATCATCGGGCTTTGCAGCGTCACCGATTAGCCCATTTGCGATTTGCGATTGCCGATTGGCGATTGGATCGCACATTGGATCGACTCGGTCAGAAACGAAATCAACCTCATCGATCGCGTTCGGGAGAAAATTGTTGAATTCGTCTACTCGATCTCGAACCGCGCGAAGATCTCGAAACGCAGTTTGATCTGGGTTATATTCAAACTGCTTGCTGACGGAGTGCTGTTACCGTCCTGAACAAAGACGTTCGACTGGCTGTTCGAACTGATGTTGGCATTCGCCCGATAGAAACCGGAATTGTTCTCTTCGTCGACTTCGCGCACGAAAACCGCCTTTCCGACGCGTTCACCGATCGCACCAAGCAGATATTCGGCCTTCATTTTCGCGGCGCGAATGGCTTCCATTTTCGTTTCTTTGCGGAATCGTATCAGTTCGGTGTGTGTCGAGTCGATCAGGTCGAGGCGCGATATGTTGTTGCGGTCAGCAAGATCCTGAAGCTTGCCTACTTTGTCGAGATCACGGATCTTGAGCCGGTAATCCTTCGAAGCAAGCGTGTCCTTCAATCTCCGCTGCCGAACGTAGACGCTCGTCAGATCGAAAACCGTCAGGTCTTTTTGTACCTCAACTCCGATTGCCGCGAGTTCGCGTTTCAAAGCTTCTTCCTGATCCTCGATCGTGATCTTCTTCTTGCCGTCGACGCGTTCCACGAGCGTAATTTTGAACGTGAATTCGTTCGGCGTGATCAGCGCCTCGGCTGAACCGGTTACTTCGATGACGCGCTTTTCGGTCGGCGGCACGGTCTGGCCGGCGGCGGAACTCGCGAGAATTGCAAACAAGATATTGAAAAGCGAAATTCGGACAAGGTTTTTCATAGTATTGGCTCCAAGCTAAAAGGCGATCGACACGGGCCGTAGCCCGTTTCGGGTTTTGCGTTCTTTTCGTCGGGCGGGAGTCCGACGCTGAACGTCTGCTGAGAGAAATCTCATTCGACCTACGGGGCCGTTCGCCGGTATTTATGCGTGATCGGGCGGCGCCGCCCGACGCCGATCGCGTTCTTTGAAATGATGATCGTCGGCGGCAATTGCTGACGCTTGAATTCGTTCGAAGGATGCTCGACCTTGTTCAGGATCTCGTATACCAATTTCGAATCGTTGCCCTTGGCGATGATCTCCGACGGCGACAGTTTCTGCTCAAAGTACAGATGCAGTATCGGGTCCATAAGTTCGTATGGCGGCAACGAATCCTGATCGAATTGATTCGGCGCGAGTTCGGCGCTCGGACGTTTTTCGATGATCCTGACCGGGATCAGTTCACGTCCGGCGCGCTCGTTGATGCGCCGGGCGATCTGCCAGACCTCGGTTTTGAGAACGTCGCCGAGGACCGCGAGGCCGCCGTTTGTGTCGCCGTAGAGCGTGCAATACCCGACGGCGAGTTCGGATTTATTTCCTGTCGAGAGCAGAAGTCGTCCTTCAGCGTTCGAGATCGCCATCAGGATCACGCCGCGCAGGCGCGACTGCATATTCTCGGCCGCGAGATTCTCGCCGCCTTTTTTCGGCTTGGTGAACTTCATTTGCCCGAGCAGCGTCTCGAACGCGCCGGAGATCGGTTCGATCCGCGATTCGCAACCCAGGTTTCGCACAAGTTCTTCCGAATCCTTTACCGAGCCCTCCGAAGAGAACGGCGAAGGCATCATCACGCAGAGAAGATTCTCCGATCCGAGCGCTTCGCACGCGAGCGCCGCGACGAGCGTCGAATCGATGCCGCCGCTCAAACCCAAAACCGCTTTTTTGAATCGGTTCTTTCGGGCATAATCCCTGATTCCGAGGACAAGCGCCTGATGGATCGAATCGATCTCGCCGCCGGTGATGCCGCGGGCATCGGGCTTTCCAATGTCGAGTTCGACCGATTCGACGAACTCCTCGAACGCCGTCGCCTGCAGAATGATGTCGCCCTGCCCGTCGGCGATCAGACTTGCCCCGTCGAATATGATCCCGTCGTTGCCGCCGACCAGGTTGACGAAGACGATCGGCACGCCGGCCGCTTTCGCGCGATGGGCGACCATCTCGCAGCGCAGACGGATCTTGCCTTTGTTGTACGGTGAGGCGTTGATCGAGACGAGCACGTCCGGACCGAGCCGGAGGGCTTCATCGGCCGGATCGGAATCGTACAGACGGTCTTTCCAGAACGTCTTGTCGTTCCAGAAATCTTCACAGACAACGACGCCGATCTTCTTCCCGTTGATCTCGTAAGGCCTATTCGGCTTGTCGTTCGGTTCAAAATAACGCGGATCGTCGAAAACGTCGTATTCGGGAAGGAGCGTTTTGTCGGTGAATCCGAGCAGTTCGCCGTCGTGTATGACCGCCGCCGAGTTATAAAGCCTTCGACCGTCGTTGTCCTCGTTCGGTCGGATCGTCCCGACGATCGCGGTTATGCCGCGCGTCGCCGGAATGATCGCCTGCAGCGGTTCGAGCGCGTGATCGATGATGTCCCGGTCCTGAAACCAATCCTGCGACGTGTAGCCGTGTGTGCAGACTTCGGGGAAGACGATCAGATCCGAACCGTCCGACTTCGCCTTTTCGATTGCGGCCAGGATCTTCGAGATATTGCCCTCGAAATCGCCGTTCGTCGTGTCAATTTGTGCGATAGTGACTTTCATTGTTCTGCAGCGTTCGCGGCTCTAAGTGTAAGTGAGATGATTTCCTTTCACAAATGGAATAGAAACGGCTTGCCGGAACGAACCGGACTGCCAAAAACTACCGACGGACGAGCAGATACGCCCGGAAATGAACAAAGTGAAGGTCGGGGAATTGTGCGTCAGGGGCGTTCCGGCCGTTTGACCATCGTCAGACGATTGCCGCGGTCGTTGTAAGAAACCTCATCCATAATGTTGTAAATAAAGAGCACGCCGCGCCCTGAGGTCTTGAAGAGGTTGACCGGGTCGAGCGGGTCCGGGATCTCGCTGACGTCAAAGCCGTCGCCTTCGTCTTCGATCGTAAAGCGCGCCTCGTCGGGCGAAACGTCCGCGCTGATGCGAACGAGTTTGGCCGAATCGAATTTGTTGCCGTGCTTGACGGCGTTCACGAACGCCTCGTCAAGCGCGATGAAAAGGTTCGATGTTTCGGGGTTGATGACGCCGACCTTTTCGACGCGCCGCATCAGATACGCCAAAATGTCGTGCATCAGCGAGATCAGGCTCGGAACCTCGAACTCGATCTTTTCGTGAACCGCCTGAACCGTCGCAAGCTTGTCGACGCATTCCGATTTGCAGTTGAGCGTGATCTCGATGCATTGTTTCAACTCCTCTTCGGTGCAGCCGGATTCGTTGAAGTCGTTGACCGAGAGCTTGAACGATTTGATCGCGCTGCGGTCATCGGCCGAATCGGTATCCGGCACGCCGTCGAGGTCCGAGATAACGATGCTGAACCGTTCCCGTTCGATGAGGTCGACGGCCTTATCGCGGCTTTCGACGGTTGTCACCGAGTGTCCAAACTCGGTAAACTTACGCGTCAAAAGGCTCGCCAAATCGTCGTGATCGTCAACAATTAAGATCTTTTTCTGCATCGCTTTAGGGGGTCAACAAGGCCCAAGGCCCCGATTTACGCTAGAATAGCTTGTTTTGTTGCAATCACAAACCAGAGCATCGGATACTTTGCATCGAATGGATGAAAAACTTCGACAATTCTACAGGTTCGCCGATCTGTCCGCGTATTCGTTTCGTGAACGGTTCCTGATTCGCGCCGCCGAACGCCTTTTCTGCGCGCTCGTCGCCTGCATCGGGCGGACGCTGCGCATTGAAGTTGCGGGCCTCGAGAATTTGGAGTCGGCCAGCGAACACGGCGGCGGGCCGATCTATTCGTTGTGGCACGAACACATCTTTTTCCTGACGTATCTGCTTCGCGATCGCAAAATCGTCGCGATGGCGTCGCGGAGTTTCGACGGCGAGTACATTGCGCGGGTCGTGACCCGATTCGGATTCGGAACCGTCCGCGGATCATCGAGCCGCGGCGGAATCGGCGCATTGATCGAGATGGCAAGAGCCGTCGAACTCGGCCTTCCGGCATTGATCACCGTCGACGGCCCGAAAGGCCCGCCCCACGTCGTCAAAGGCGGCGCCTGCTTGCTCGCGAAGCGAACCGGGGCCTTGTTGCTTCCGGTCTCGTTCGAGGCGATCCGTTTTCGCCGCGCCCGGAGCTGGGACGGACTCCGGATTCCGATGCCGTTTACTCGCGTTAGAATGTCTTATGGCGCCCCGATCCCGATCAGGGCGACTGATGATGTCGAGTCAAAAAGAACTCAATTGCAGTCTCAACTTGACGAACTCGAACGCTCTGGTGCAGTATGGCGTGAAAGCAACAGCAAGTAAGCCCCCGAATCTGCCCCGATCGAACGACGCCCCGCGTTCGTGCCCCTGAAAAAACTGAAAGAAAACAAAACAGGAGAAATACTTATGTTTGATTCGATTATCAAGGACGCACAAGAGAAGTTCGGACTTGGCGACAAGGCCGGAAGTCTGGTTTCATCGCTGCTCGGAATTATCGCCAATCCCGCAAACGGTGGCTTCGCCGGCTTCATCAATCGCTTTCGCGACGCAGGTCTGGGCGAACAGGTGGATTCGTGGATCTCGTCCGGCGACAACACGCCGATCACGGACGATCAGGTAGAGGCTGCGTTCGGCAATGAGACGATCGATTCGATCGTTGAACAATCCGGCGTCGAACGTGCCTCGGCGGTGTCGGCGCTCGGCTCAATGACGCCGCAGGTCGTCGACGCATTGACGCCTGACGGCGAAGTTCCGGACGACGCGAGCCTTTTGTCGAAGGTCAAAGGATTCCTGAGCGAATTCGGCGGAGCGGCCGGTGCTGCGGTGCTCGGCGCTTTGAGCGCCACCGGCGCTTTTGCCGGCGCGGCCGCGGACAAGATCGGCGATGCCGCAGGCGCGACGGTCGATGCCGGGAAAGCGGTGGTCGGAAAGGGAGCGGAGGTCGTCGGTGACGCTGCCGGCGCGGTCGGCGACGCTGCCGGCGCGACTTACGATGCCGGTAAAAAGGCCGTCGGGGCGGTCGGCGATTCCGTCGGCGGCGCGATTGGCAAGGTCGGCAACGTTCTTGACGGAGACGGAAACGGCGGCGGAGTGCTCAGATGGCTTCTCCCGTTGCTTATTCTGGTCGGACTTCTCGTTCTCGGCTACTGGTTCTGCGGCAAGTCGACGCCGACCACGACCTCGAATGTTAACTCGGCAAAATCGAACGTCAACGGCTCGATGCCGGCGAAACAGGTCGAATCGAGCTTCAGCATCAGTGCCAGGGACGGCAAATACGCCGTCACGGGCGTCGTTCCGGATCAGAAGACCTTCGATGAGATCAAGACCAAGCTCGAAGCGCAGTTTGGCGCCGGAAACGTCGATTTCAGCGGCCTCAAGGTCGATGCCAACGCAAAGCCGTTCGCCGCCGGTTGGTGGGACAACTTCGGAAAGCTCCTCCCGAGCCTGAAGGATTGGAAGAACGGAACATTGTCGTTTGCCGGGAACGCGATCACGGCGGCAACCGGGCTTCCGGCGGCCGCGCTCGACCAGCTGAAAACGCTTTTCGCGGGGTGGACGATGCCGGGCATCGGCGACGCCGAACGCAAACTGACCGAGGTTGCGCTGCCAAACGGTACGAAACTGCAGGCGTATCCGGGCGGGATCGAGGATCAACTGATCAAATTCATCCAGTCTGACGATTTCAAGAACGGCACCGATGAATCGCTCAAGAACAAGTGGTTCAGTTTTGACGATCTTAACTTCAAGTTCGGAACGACGGAACTCGCGCCCGAATCGAAGCGTCAATTGGATAACATCGTCGCGATCCTGAAGGCGTTCCCGAGTGTCAAGATCAAGATCGGAGGGTATACCGACAAGAAGGGCGATGACGCGGCGAACAAGAAACTGTCGGACGATCGTGCGAAAGCGGTCAAGGCAGCGCTTGACAAGGCCGGTGTCGGAGCGCAGGTTCCGGAAGCCGAGGGTTACGGCGAACAGTTCGCGACGGTGGCTGAAACCGCCGGCGACGAGGAACGAAAGGCTGATAGAAAAACCGCCATTCGATTGCTCAAGTAGAAAGTCGGATCGGGATCTGACCTGATCGACGGACAAAGAAAAAGGCAGAAGCGGAAAAACGCTTCTGCCTTTTCGGGTTTCGCGAAGCCCGGGCACGGACGCGCCGGCGACTATCCGGATGCCTCCTGCCTCAGAAAGTTCGCCGACAAAAGCACGATCGAGATCCAGATCAGGTCGGCCAGCAAAAGATGCCCGACCTGCATTACGATCGGACCCAAAAGAAACAATGTAAGCGTCCCGAACCCGAGTTGAACGATGACAAGCATGGTCGTAACCCTCGACCAGTAACCGACATTGAGATCATCCGGTCTCAATCCCTTTAGCCGAAGGGCCAGAAAAATCAGATAGAGGCCGCCGAATACCGAAACGATCGGGTGCAGAACCCGCAATCGGAGAAGGATATTCGAGGATTCCGCAAAATCCTTGGCAATGCCCTCGCCGATCGAACTCGAAGGGAACAATAAATTCGTAAGCGCCGCGATCGAGCCCGACATGCCGATCAGCAGGAACGCTATCACGCCGCCGATCAGCAACGTTTTCGCCTTGCCCGCGTTGTTGAATCGCAATTGCTCGCCGCCGCTCGCGAACCACGCCGTCAGCGTCAAAAAGGTCAGCAAAACGAGTGTCGTGATCAGATGCGCGCCCATCCAAAAAGGCCGCGCCGCGGTCAGTGTCTCGGCCGTGTTTCCGGTCAGAACAAGTCCGGCGCCGAGCAATCCTTCGATGATCACGAGAACGAAGGAACCCGCTGCCATCTTCAAGACGCGGCCCGGCTCGTTGCCCGCCCGCCGCCGACGGAACGCCCAGATCAGCAGCGCGATGACGATGAATCCGTCGAGCGCGCTCGTGATGCGGTGCGAGAATTCGATGACGGTTTTGAGTTCCGGCGCCGAAGGGATCACTTCGCCGTGGCAGGTCAGCCAGTGCTGGCCGCAGCCGTCCCCCGATTTCGACGCGCGCAGAAAGACGCCCCAGAGAATGACCAGAAGGTTGTAGCCGAGCACGAACCACGCGTACTTCGCGAATCTCGAAAGTTTTGTTTCGGTGTCCATTTTGATAAAGTCGAATCCTAGAATAGCACCGCGTCCGAACTTTCTGGAAAAAGTGAAAATATTAGAATCCCTAAAACCGATTCGCATCCGATTCGCATTAGTTCTCGTAACTCTTGTAACTTCAATTGTCACGGTTCTTGCGAAAGATCCCTACGTGCTTGTTCTCGGCATCGGCCAGGACGCCGGCGTGCCGCAGATGGGCTGTTCGACACCGTTCTGCGAACGCGCCTGGGATGATCCGAAACTCAGACGTCTCGTGTCTTCGATCGCGCTCGTCGATCCGGCAACGAAGTCGCGCTGGATCTTCGATGCGACCCCGGATCTGCCGGAGCAGTTTCAGATTCTGAAGAATGAAACCGGCGACGCGTCCAACAGACTCGACGGCATCTTCCTGACGCACGCTCATATCGGGCACTATACGGGGCTGATGTATTTCGGTCGCGAATCGATGGGCGCGGACGGCGTCAAGGTCTATGCGATGCCGCGAATGAGGGAAATGCTCGAAAAGAACGCGCCCTGGTCGCAACTCGTGTCGCTCAGGAACATCACGCTCGAAACGCTTGCCGACCGAAAACCGACGAAAATAGCCGAGCGGATCTCGGTTGAACCGTTTCTCGTGCCGCATCGCGACGAGTTCTCAGAAACGGTTGGATTCCGGATCGTCGCCAACGGAAAATCGCTCGTCTTCATACCGGATATCGACAAATGGCAGAAATGGACTCAGAAGCTCGACGAAGTCGTCAGAGCGAACGACTTCGTTCTGATCGACGGCACGTTTTACGCCGACGGCGAGATCCCGCGGCCGATGAGCGAGGTCCCGCATCCGTTTGTTTCCGAAACGATGGAATTGCTGAAGGATCTGCCGCTTTCGGAGAAGAGGAAGATCGCCTTCATACACCTCAATCACAGCAATCCGCTGATTCAGGGAAACAAGCAAACGATCCGCGATCTGCGCGCGAAAGGATTCGATGTCGCGCGTCAAGGGCAGCGATTTGAACTGAAATGAAGCGTGAAAGAATCGACAAACTTCTCGTCGAGCGCGGATTTGCCGATTCGCGCGCGAAGGCACAGGCGCTTGTGATGTCCGGAGTTGTGCTGGTCGGTGATAAGCGTGTCGAAAAGCCGTCGGAGCAGTTTCATTCGGATGCGCTGATCCGGATCAAAGGCGCTGCGGACGAGACCAGATACGTCGGACGCGGCGGATTGAAACTGGAACGTGCTCTGGCGGACTTTCATATATGCGTGACAGAATATGTGTGTCTCGATGTCGGGTCCTCGACCGGCGGATTCACTGACTGTCTGCTGCAGCACGGCGCGGCGCGGGTCGTCGCCGTCGATGTCGGGACCAACCAGCTCGTCTGGAAGATCCGCACCGATCCGCGCGTCGAGGCGCGCGAGAACGTCAACGCTCGATATCTGAAACCGGAAGATTTCGAGACTCGTTTCGACCTGATCGTGATGGACGTATCGTTCATCTCCGCGACGAAGATAATGCCGGCGCTGGTTGATCTTCTCGCAGAAGGCGGGCGCATCATCGTGCTCATCAAGCCGCAATTCGAGGCCGGCAGGGGAGAGGTTGGGAAAGGCGGGATCGTCCGCGATCCTGAGATACACGAACGCGTCGTCAGTCAGGTCAACGAGTTTGCGCACGAGATCGGGCTTGTTTGCGTCGGTTGCGTCGATTCCCCGGTTCTCGGAGCCGATGGCAATCGCGAGTTTCTCGCGCTTTACGCACCCGCGGACAACTTCAGCGATGTTGCAAACTCGACGTCGATTGGTTAGTTTCGAAACTGGATCAACAAAAATGAGCGGGCAGGGAACACAAACCAAGGTCGACGGTCGCGAATCAAAACGGGAGTTCGTCGAGGAAATTGACTATTATTTCGAAAACGGACTAATGGTACTGACCGCGAGATTCCTCGAACGGCGCGGCTACTGTTGCGCCAACGGTTGCCGGCATTGTCCGTACGGCGCCGGGTCAAACACTCAAAGCAAATAATCCGCAAGCTCGGCCGGTTCCTCGGCAACATAGGACTGCTCTTCAAATTCTTCTTCAAATTCCGGACCGCTGGCGAGGAAAGGCATCGGCGTCCGAGCGATCTGAACGAGCAGTTCCGGCGAACAACAAACATCTTCGTATCTGGCGCGATCGCGTCGGAGTTCCTCGCGGCTGTCGAGCCAGTTGAGTATCTCGTCCAAGACGAGCGCCGCGTTCTCATCGGACGGGCGGCGGATCCGATAGTGCATCCATTTCCCGTCGCGCCGGGCTTCGACGACGCCGGCGTTGCGCAAATAGGCCAGATGCCGCGAGATCTTGGGTTGGCTCTCGCCGAGGACCTCTGTAAAAAAACAAACGCAGATCTCCTCGTTACGCATCAGATTGAGCAGGCGCAGACGCGTCTTGTCAGCCATCGCGAGAAAGAATGCTTCCATTTCCTTGAGAACGCTCTCTTCGGTCATAGAAAAAAAATATCACAAAATCGAAATAAAGTCTTGACTTGGAGCGATGAACCAAATATATTCGTGTACACAGATATGGGCAGGCATATATGAGATCGATTAAGGAGAAATCATATGAAGACACATATTTCAATAAACGTCCGCGATGTTTCGCGGAGCATCGATTTTTACAGCAGGATGTTCGGTGCCGATCCGGTCAAGATCCGCGATGACTATGCGAAGTTCGATATCTCAAATCCGCCGCTGAACTTTACAATGAACCGGCGCGCGTTTGAACAGGGAGGGACTCTCTCGCATCTGGGGCTTCAGGTCGACTCGACAGCCGAAGTGGTGGAAATTGGCACGCGTTGGCGGGAAAGCGGTCTGATCACGCTTGATGAGATGGAGACCGACTGTTGCTACGCGCTCCAGGACAAGACCTGGATACAGGATCCGGACGGAAACCGTTGGGAAGTGTTCACCGTCTTGGCCGACACCAACCCGATTGCGACCTACGCCGCGAGCGCCTGTTGCGCGCCGGTCGGCGAAGCGGTTAGTATAGGTCAGAATTGTGCAGAGTGCAGAGTGCAGAGTGCAGAGTGCAGAGTGCAGAGTGCAGAGTGCAGAGTGCAGAGTGCAGAGTGCAGAGTGCAGAGTGCAGAGTGCAAAGTTCAAAGGTCAAAGATCAAAGATCAAAGGCCAAAGTTCAAAGATCTGAGTTCTAAGTTCTCAGTTCTAAGTTCTCAGTTCTAAGTTCTAATTCCAACCGCTATGTCCGAAAAATCAATCGAAACGATCGCCGTTCACGCTGGTGAAGATCCTCAACTGCACGCCGGCGCGGTATCTGTGCCGATCTACAACGCATCGGTTTTCGCGTTTTCCGATGCGGACGAGGCGGCGGCGATCCATAACTACGAAAAGCCGGGCTGGTTTTACGGCCGGCTCGGGAATCCGACCCAGGACGCGCTCGAGCGCGCGGTCTGCGAACTCGAACACGCTGACGGCGCGCTCGCGTTCGCTTCCGGAATGGCGGCCGTGACCGGCGCCGTTCTGACGGCGGTCAGATCGGGCGATCACATCGTCGCACCTGCCTCGCACTATGCGACGACGGGGAGTTTCTTCGATTATCTGGCGAGTGACTTCGGTGTCGGCGTAACCTATATCGATCAGACGGACGCGGAGAACTACCGTCACGCGCTGAGGCCTGAAACAAAGGTTCTGTACATCGAAACGCCTTCGAATCCGACGCTCAAGATCTCGGATATCGAGGCCATTGCGCGTATTGCCCGCGAGAACGGCGTGACGACGATCTGCGACAATACTTTCGCGACGGCGTTCAATCAAATGCCGCTCGACCTCGGCGTTGACGTCGTCCTTCATTCGGCGACAAAGTACCTTGGCGGCCACAGCGATCTGACGGCGGGCGTTATCGCCGGAAACAGGGATTTCGTTGAGAAGGCACGGCTTAAGACGACGAAACTGTTCGGAGGGAACATTTCGCCCCAGACCGCCTGGCTTGTTCTCCGCGGGATCAAGACCCTCGCGCTCAGAATGGAACGCCACAATTCGAACGGGCAGCGCGTCGCCGAGTTTCTCGCCGAACACCCGCGCGTCGCCGCAGTCAACTATCCGGGACTCGCGTCGCATCCCGGGCACGAAGTCGCCAAGCGCCAGATGCGTGGGTTCGGCGGTATGATCTCGTTTGACGTCGGAACGGTCGAAGCCGGAAAGACGCTCCTCAACAACGTCAAAATATGCACGCTCGCGACGTCGCTCGGCGGCGTCGAAACGATAATTCAGCATTCGGCGTCGATGACCCACGCCGGCTTGCCGCGCGAAGAGCGCTTGAAAGCCGGAATTTCGGACGGTTTGATTCGTTTGTCGGTCGGGATTGAAAACGCGGACGACCTGATCGACGATCTCGACGGCGCGCTGCAAAAAATCTAGTTCTCCACTCGCCGAGCGAGCGACCGTCGTGATAGTATATGGCTAAACGCATATATAGGACGGTGGCTCGATGAATTCCGTAGAATGCAATCCAACCAAACGACTTTCCTTTCTTGACCGGTTCCTGACTCTTTGGATTTTCGTCGCGATGGGTATCGGCGTCGCGGCCGGACATTTTCTCGTCGGGATCGAAGGTTTCATCAACCGCTTCCAGGTCGGGACCACGAACATCCCGATCGCCATCGGACTGATATTGATGATGTATCCGCCGCTCGCGAAGGTTCGCTACGAAGAACTCGGCGAGGTATTCAAGAACACCAAGGTCCTTGGACTTTCGCTTGTTCAGAACTGGATCATCGGGCCGATCTTGATGTTCGTGCTGGCGATCGTCTTTCTGCGCGACCAACCCGAATATATGGTCGGGCTGATAATGATCGGGCTGGCGCGCTGCATCGCGATGGTCATTGTCTGGAACGAACTCGCAAAAGGCGACACTGAATATGCCGCCGGGCTCGTCGCCTTCAACTCCATCTTTCAGGTTTTCTTTTACAGCATCTACGCGTGGATCTTCCTAACCGTTCTTCCGCCGCTGTTCGGGCTCGAAAGCAGCTTTGTCGATATCAGCATCTGGCAGATCGCCGAAAGCGTCTTCATCTATCTCGGCATTCCGTTTCTCGCCGGGTTTCTGACGCGTTTCTTTCTTGTAAAGGCGAAAGGCAAGGAGTGGTTTCACGAAAAATTCATTCCGCGGATCTCGCCTTTGACGCTGATCGCGTTGCTTTTTACGATCGTCGTGATGTTCAGCCTCAAGGGGGATCTGATCGTTCAACTGCCGTTCGATGTGATCCGCATCGCGATTCCGCTGCTGATCTATTTCGTCGTGATGTTTCTGGTCAGTTTTGCGCTCGGCAAATTCGCCGGAGCAGATTATTCAAAGACGGCGACGCTGTCGTTCACCGCGGCGAGCAACAATTTCGAGCTCGCGATCGCCGTTGCGGTCGCGGTCTTCGGGATCAACTCGGGCGCGGCCTTCGCCGCCGTCATCGGTCCGCTCGTCGAAGTTCCGGCGCTGATCGGATTGGTCAGCGTTTCACTCTGGTTTCAGAAGAAGTACTTTCAAAACGAAATATGAAAAGCGTATTGGTGCTCTGCACCGGCAACTCCGCCCGGAGCCAAATGGCCGAGGGTTTGCTCAAGTCATTGACCGACGGGAGATTTGAAGTCGAAAGCGCCGGGACGAAGCCGTCGATCGTCCGTCCCGAAGCCATCGCGGCGCTTGCCGAGATCGGAATCGACATCAGTGGGAACCGCTCGAAATCGGTCGACGAATTTGCCTCGCGTGAGTTCGACTTCGTCCTTACGGTCTGCGACAATGCGAAAGAAAATTGTCCGTACTTTCCGGCAAAGACCCGCGTAATTCATCGAATGTTCGAAGATCCGGTGGACGCCGGGGGCGATTTCGAAACCCGGGTTGCGGCGTTTCGGAAGGTACGCGACGAGATAAAGCAGTACTTTGAGGCCGAATTCATCCAACTGATCTCCGAATGACCTATATTCTCGCCCTCGATCAGGGCACAACATCGAGCCGCGCGATCGTCTTCGATCGCGACAGCCGCGTCGTTTCGATGGCGCAGCGCGAATTGACGCAGATCTTCCCGAAAAGCGGTTGGGTCGAGCACGATCCGGTCGAGATCTGGGAAAGCCAGGTCGAAACAGCGATCGAAGCGCTTGAAAAGGCTGGGCTTGCGGCCGCCGATATCGCCGGCGTCGGAATCACGAACCAGCGCGAAACGACGATCGTCTGGGACCGCGCGACCGGTGCGCCCGTCTGTAACGCGATCGTCTGGCAGGATCGCCGGACATCGGCCCGCTGCGACGCTGTCCGTGCCTCGCACGGCGACTTGATCCGTGCGAAAACCGGGCTCGAGACGGACGCTTACTTCAGCGCCAGCAAACTCGAATGGATCCTCCACAACGTCGAGGGCGTCAAAGCGCGTGCCGACCGGGGTGAACTCGCTTTCGGCACGGTCGACAGTTGGCTGATCTGGAATCTTACATCCGAAAAAGCGCATTTAACGGATGTTTCAAACGCCTCTCGGACGATGCTCTTCAACATCAATTCGCTCGACTGGGACGACAAACTGCTCGACCTGTTCGATGTTCCGCGCAGTTTGCTCCCGCGCGTCACCGCGTCGAGCGAGGTTATCGGCGAGATCGAATCGGTTCCGGCGCTGAAGGGAATTCCCATCGCCGGAAACGCGGGAGATCAACAGGCGGCATTGTTCGGTCAGGCTTGTTTCGAACCCGGACTTTCGAAGAATACCTACGGGACGGGTTGTTTTCTGTTGCAGAACATCGGTGAAAAGCCGATCGCCTCGAAGCAGCGCCTGCTGACGACCGTCGCCTGGAAGATCGGCGATCGCACCGAATACGCGCTTGAGGGCAGCGTTTTCATCGGCGGCGCGGTGATTCAATGGCTTCGCGATTCACTCGGGATCATCAGCACCGCCGCGGACGTCGAGGAACTCGCGAACTCGGTTCCCGACAACGGCGGCGTCTATTTCGTTCCGGCCTTTGCCGGTCTCGGCGCGCCTTATTGGAATCAGGACGCGCGCGGGACGATCGTCGGACTTACCCGCGGCACAGGACGCGCGCACATCGCCCGGGCGGCGCTCGAATCGATCGCATTTCAGTCGGCGGAGCTTTTGGAAGCGATGCACGCCGATTCGGGGCAGCAGCTGCTCGAACTCCGCGTTGACGGCGGTGCCACAAAGAACGACGCCCTGCTCCAATTTCAGTCCGATTTGCTGCAGATTCCGGTCGTCCGTTCGAAGGTTACGGAGACGACCGCGCTCGGCGCCGCGTACCTCGCCGGTCTCGCGGTCGGCTATTGGAAATCGACCGAAGACTTGCGGCATCACTGGCAGGAAGACAAACGGTTCGAACCGCGAATGTCCGCGGACGCGTCGGCGCGGCTGATGGCGGAATGGCGTGTCGCTGTGGAGCGCACGATAAGTTAGATTAGGCCGCAGGTTGATTCGAGCCACGAGCCGCGAGCTGACGGCTGCGAGCGTCAACCGAATTAAAAAGACCCGCAAAAAGCGGGTCCCTCGAAACCGATCGGAAATCGCAATTCGCAAATCGCTGATTGCAAATCGCTGATCGCTGATCGCAATCGCAAATCGCTGATCGCTGATCGCAATCGCAAATCCGTTAGCTTTCGTCGTTCGACTTGTTGCCTTTTCCGCTCGCCGCGGCCTGAACTTGCGGCAACGGGAGACCGACGGCGTCCGAAATCTTCTCAGGTTCGTCGTCGATCGAGATGTCCTCGACTTCGTTGACGATCATCTTGCCTGACTGCTTTGCAAACGTCAGCTTTTCGCCCGCCGCGTCAAAATCGACGAGGACGAGATCGCCCGTCTCGACCTGTTCGGTCGCAACCAGATTCGAAAGCGGATAAACCAAAAACCGTTCGATCGCGCGTTTCAAGTGCCGAGCGCCGTACTTGAGATCGATTCCCTCGCTGAGCAGGAACTCTTTGGCGGGATCGGTGCATTCGAAGACGAATTTTGTCCCGGCCGATTCCGTGATCCGCGCCTGAACATCCCGCAGTTCGATCTTCAGGATCTCACGCAGGTGATGTTCCTTCAAACTCCTGAAAACAACGACCTTATCGATTCGGTTCATAAACTCCGGCGAGAATTTGCGGCGGGCCGCCTCGAGCGCCGTGCGATAGATCTTGGTGTCGATCTCGTTGTCTTCCTGCGCTTTTCCGGTTTTGCTCGGGGCGAATCCGATGCCGCCCGAGATCATATCGCTCATCTCGCGCGCGCCGAGGTTCGAAGTCATAATGACGATCGTTTTCGAAAAATCGACGCGACGGTTGTCGCCGAGCGTCAGCGTCGCCTTATCGAGGATGCCGAGCAGCAACTGCCACAACGAATCTGAAGCTTTCTCGATCTCGTCGAAAAGCACGAACGTCAGTTTCGTCTCGTCCGTGTGCGCCTTGTCGAGGTTTTCCTGGGTCAGCATCGGCGAAGTTTCGCGATGGCCGAGATATCCCGGAGGCGAGCCGATCAGCTTGGCGATCTCGTGCGAATGCTGGAATTCGGCGCAGTCGATCTTGACGACCGAGTGCGGTTCGCCGAACAGGACTTCGGCCGCGGCCTCGACGACGCGCGTTTTGCCGGAACCGGTCGGGCCGAGAAAGAGCATCGTGCCGATCGGGCGCGAAGGGTTGTTCATCCCCGCGAGATAGATCTGAAACAAACCGCTCATACGGCGGACGGCGCGTTCCTGACCGACGATGCGGGCAGTCAGCTTGTCCTCGAACTCCGCTGCCCGTGGCGACTTTTGGTCGGGATCGAGCAATACCAGTTTCTCCATCTTGTTCTTTTTGACCGATTCCTGTTTCATATCCTTTCTCCTGGCTCGTCGGTCGATCTAAATGACCAACTCGCTGCGAAATAGACGAACTGTCAATCCTCAATTGCCGAAGAAATTCCGGCGAATTGTCGAATGCATTGATGATTTCAAAAGATTTTTCGTTGGCCGGAACCG
Source organism: Acidobacteriota bacterium (assembly GCA_016715115.1). Lineage (NCBI taxonomy): Bacteria > Pseudomonadati > Acidobacteriota > Acidobacteriota bacterium. The sequence continues at coordinate 257,886 of JADKBM010000016.1, read as the reverse complement.
ATCTCAGGAAGGCATTCCCGTTCCGTGCGTTTTGATTTGACCGAGCCGTAAATCCAGCAAGTTCGACTCCGCATATTGTTTTACACAAAAAAGAGAGGTGTTTCAAGTGGTGGAGGTCAGTAAGCAGTACAGAGTGGATAGTGCAGAGTGCAGAGTGCAGAGTGCAGAGTGGATAGTGCAAAGTGGATAGTGCAAAGTGCATAGTGCACAGTGCAAGACCACTTGAGAACTTTGTACTATGCACTTTGCACTATCCACTCTGCACTGACATCACTGCTCATCATAATAATCGAGCCCGAGATGCGTGATCAGATCTTCGCCCATCAGATGGCGCAGCGTGTTCTTGAGTTTCTTGAGCTGAATGAACAGATCGTGCTCCGGATAAAGCCCGGCCGCGGTTTGCGGCGCCTTGAAGTAGAATGACAGCCATTCCTGTACGCCTTTGAGGCCGGCGCGCTGCGCGAGATCGAGAAAGAGCGCGAGATCGAGCACGAGCGGCGCTGCGAGGATCGAATCGCGGCACATAAAGTCGATCTTGATCTGCATCTTGTAGCCGAGCCAGCCGAAGATGTCGATCGCGTCCCAACCTTCCTTGTTGTCGCCGCGCGGCGGGTAATAGTTGATCCGGACGACGTGCGAGATGTCACCGTAGAGGTCCGGATTCTGCCCGGGCTGCAAGATCGTCTCGAGCACCGAAAGTTTCGATTCTTCCTTTGTTTTGAAATTTTCGGGATCGTCGAGCACTTCGCCGTCGCGGTTGCCCAAAATGTTCGTCGAATACCAGCCGTCGAGTCCGAGCACGCGCGCTTTCAGTCCCGGCGCGATGATCGTTTTCATCAATGTCTGGCCAGTCTTGAAATCCTTGCCGCAGATCGGGACGCGATTCTGTTCGGCGAGTTTCGTCAGCGCCGGAATGTCGACCGAAAGGTTCGGCGCGCCGTTGGCGAACGGAACGCCGGATTTGATCGCGGCGTAGGCGTAGATCATCGACGGCGCGATGCGTTCGTCGTTGTCGTACATCGCCTTTTCGAACGCTTCGATCGATTCGTGAACTTCCGAGGTTTCAAGGTAGATCTCGGTCGATGCCGCCCAAACGATGACGAGCCGGTCGCAGCCCTTCTCGGCCTTGAACCGCGCGATGTCCGCCATCAGCTGTTCGGCAAGCTCCATCTTGTTCGCGCCTTGCTTGATATTTGTCCCATTCAGGCGCTTGACGTAGTTGTGTGAAAAAACGGCCGGCATCGGCGTCAGCGACTGAAGTTGCTCGCGAAGTTCCTCGACGAGTCCCTTTTCGAGCACGCCGGCGTGGAGCGCCGCGTCATAGGCCGATTCGGGAAAAATGTCCCAGGCGCCGAAAACGACGTCGTCAAGCGCGGCCAGAGGGACAAAATCCTTGATCTTCGGCGAGCGGTTGTCGGTCCGTTTGCCGAGCCGGATCGTGCCCATCTGCGTCAAACTGCCGATCGGTTTCGCCGTTCCCTTGCGGATCGCCTCGACACCCGCGACAAAAGTCGTGCTGACCGCCCCGAGCCCGACCAGCAAGATTCCCAATTTGCCCTCCGCGGGCGCGATTTCAATGCCTTTGTTTGCCAATTGTTTGCTCCGTAAACTATGTAAGAATGATAACTTTACAGAATTGTTAAGGCAAACAAGACGATGTTCCTGAAGTTGCGGTTGATTCTGGGATGCAGTGCCGTGATCACCAGAAATCAGCGTTTTCCTGACGCTATGTAAGATCTCGCAGCTGAAGACCGCGACCAACGAGAACGGGACGGTTTCGTTCAATTACGACAATCGCAACCGACTACTCAATACCACCGACGTTTTCGGACACACGGTCGGCTACAATCATCTTTCCAGCCCGACGTTAAACAGGCTTGAATTAATTCTCGACGGATCGGTCCACGCGCAGTATAATTTTGACGATGCCGGGCGTTTGACGAACATTGTCAATCCGGCTGATTCGACAACGATCGGGTTCACCTACGACAACGCGAACCGGCCGGAAACGAGGACTTTTCCGAACGGTGTCACTACAACTTACACGTTCGACAGAATGAGCCGGCTGAAGCGGCTGAAGGACACGAGCCAGACGGCGACGCTCTTTGACAGACAGTACGAATACAACAACGCGAACCAGATCGAAAGCGTAACCGAACCGGGCAGGGTCCGGAATTTCTCGTACGATTTCGTCAATCGGCTGACCGGAATGACGAGTCCGACTGAACCGGCCGAATCCTATGATTTCGACAAGGTCGGCAACCGGACAAGCTCGCACCGGAGCGCGAACTACGGTTATGAGTCAGGCCAGTTCAATCGGGTAAGCTCAACCGATACAGCCGGTTACGTATACGATCAAAACGGCAATATCCGGATGAAGGCTGAGGGCAAAGAGCTCTGGCGCTATCAGTGGGATTTCGACAACCGGTTGGTTTCGGCATCGACCAGAAAGCAAACGGTGCGTTACAAATACGACGCTCTCGGACGCAGGATTCAGCGGTTCATCGTCGGCGGGAAAGAGAACACGAAGTTCATCCACGACGGCGCGGATGTCATCGCCGACGACAATTCGGGGACACTGACGAAATACATCAACGGCCCCGGAATCGACAACAAGCTCCGGATGCAGACCGGCAGCGATGTCAGGTACTTCATCGCCGATCATCTGGGGTCAACAAACGCGCTGACCGACGCTTCCGGAAATGTCACGTCGTCCGCGGCCTACGATTCATTCGGCAATGCAACCGGCAACCTTGCGACCCGGTACAAGTTCACCGGCCGCGAGTACGATGATTTCACCGGACTTCATTACTACCGGGCCCGCTGGTACGACGGCAATCTGGGACGGTTCATCTCCGAAGACCCGATCGGGTTTGCGGGCGGCGATGTGAATTTGTATGGGTATGTCGGAAACGGGCCGCTTGGTGCGGTTGATCCTTTCGGAACAATTTCTGATGATGCATTACTCAAATTAGCCCCGCACGACTTAGGAATGGGATACCGCGCCCGTATCGATCGCTTCAACGGTCCGGAGGGCTTCGAGATTCACGTCTATTCGCCTAAGGTAAATCGAATCGGTGCTCAGGCGGAGGTCGGCATTGTTAATGGCCGGAACGGCTGGATCGCGAAACATGGCTTTCCGTCGGTTCCGCCCGAAGGACTTCCTCAACCCGTACTTAACAAGTTAAATGGTTTGAACGTGGACGTTCTACGTCAATACGAGTTGATTCCTCCGAAGGGTTCAGCAAATATTCAAGGCGGCAGGTACTTGTTCCCAGGGCGATCGATCTTTGGAACGATGGGGCGAACCGTGTTGTATCTTGGAATAGTTGAGGGTCTATTAATTGACTATGGGACTTATTTTAGGGCGGAATCATGCGGTCGAACATTTGGAGAACAATTCGCTGAAGATAACCGAAACTACCGGTACATCATGACGCCCTTGGGGTTGTTGCCAAATCCAAGTTACATCGAGGAGATCTATTGAAATGCGCTATCTGGACTCATCCGCGCCTCAGGTTACGGCCTCTGTGTGGCGGCGATTATTTGACGAGTACCGTCGTTCGCTGAATGAAGTTGCCGATCGGCTACCGGAAGGGGTTCGCAAATTTGCGATTTCTGACTGGTATTACGACGCGAGCGATCACCGTTGCCCGCATGATTCTTCGGTCGGATCCGTTTCGGTAACCGAAGAGAATGGGCAGATCGCGATCCGATTGAGATTGTTCGGAGCATTTCACGACGGCGAGTTGGTTTTTGATTACAAGATGGTTTCGAGTTATCAGATTTCGCTCCGAAGCAATCAGTTTGAGACGAAGACTCACAGTGACTGGGCCGTCGATGAAATCGGGCTTTCCGATGATGGATCAGTCGTTCACGAGATCCGATTTGTTTACGGCGACCAATGGCGAATTGAGTGCTCAGATATCCAATTTGCGTGGCATCCATTCGATGAGTCATTGACAAACGGCTAAGGGACTTATCGAAACGCGGGGATTTCAAAGGTTTATTCAAGACCGAAGTTAACATCTGATTTTCCGTTGCGAGTCATCCTCTAACTGACAGTTCCGGAAACGTCACGTCATCGGCGTCGTACGATTCATTCGGCAACGCGACCGGCAACCTTGCGACGAGATACAAGTTCACCGGCCGCGAGTACGATGATTTCACCGGATTGCACTACTACCGCGCCCGCTGGTACGACGGCAATCTCGGCAGATTCATCTCCGAAGACCCGATCGGCTTTGCTGGTGGCGATGTGAATTTGTACGGGTATGTACGGAACAAGCCTGTAAGTCACTCTGATCCGTTCGGTCTCGATGAATACGCGATGATGGAGCGGTTCGCGAATCAGGAATCGACGAATCGATCGACGGATGAGATTCTTGACGACCTACAGTTTCGTCTTGCGACGGCCGGCAACACTCCGTTTTTCGGAGAACCGCTTGATCTGATAGACGGAATGATAAGCCTCTTTCGCGGCGATTATTACGGCGCGGGAATGAGCATTCCGTCAATGGTGCCCTTTTTGGGAACCGGCGCCGGAGTCCTGAAGATTTGCAGTCGAGCAGATAACGCGATCCCTCGCGGCGGTGTCTATCGATTGGTCGATACAGATACCGGGCAAATAATGAGGACCGGGCACACCAATGATCTTGCAAGACGTAGGGGCGAGCACTTGCGAGACCCGGCGCTTGGTCAATTTGGTTTCGAACCAGTGTTTAAGACGGATGACTACGGACAACAGCGGGGTCTGGAACACTACGTTTACAATTTGTCGAATGCTCCGTTGGACAAAATCAGACCAATCTCGGATCGGAACAAAAAAAAGCAGCATTATCTCGACGCAGCAGATGACTTTTTGAAAGAGCTAAACCGGCGATAGATTAATCAATGAAATCGGACGAACGAGACTGAAGCTATGGCACGATGGAAGATCAATTACGAAGAAGGAAGCTATTTCGCGGTTCCCTTGAAACAGGGAGGATTCGGAATCGGGGTTGTTGCACGAATGGCGCCTCGGGGCCGGGCGCTTTTGGGCTATTTTTTCGCGAATCATTTCGCGGACGTTCCAATGCTCAAGGAACTTGCCACCTTCAGGCCGTCCGATGCGATCACGGTTCAGATATTCGGCGATCTTGGTTTGGTAAACGGAGAATGGCCGGTAATCGGCAAGCCTCACGACTGGAATCGGGATGAATGGAAGATGCCCGTTTTTTATCGACAGGAGCCGATAATGGGGATGCTCTTTCTTGTTGAATATCCTGATGATAACCCTAATGGATTATCGATTGAAACAAAGGCAACGACCGAGCAAGTAATAGGCCTTGAGAAGGATTGCGCTCACGGCTACAAGTCGATGTCGGGTCTACTCTCACGACTGATTGCAGCTTGTGTCTAACTTGATCTATCGTTGCCGATCATCTCGGGTCAACAAACGCGCTGACGGACGATTCGGGAACAACGCCCTTAATCCGCATTACAACATCATTCGATTTCACGATGACACGAAGGCGTCGATCATAATCGGCGGGAACTAAGAATTATGACGTTTGATGAAGTTAGCAGATATACTGCGAATGGGTCTGTTTGTGTAGACATTATCTCGACACCACAATACTCGGGATTTGTAAGAAGAGTGATTTTCTATCCGAGAAATCGGGTGTGTATAGAGTTTGTCGGCATAGATGTAGGCGAGGATGAAAGTGGATACGAATTTTGTTGTACGTTTTCGTCGCTCGATGAAGCGATAAATAGCATTGAACAGTACCTTAATAAACCACTCTCGAGTTGGATCAATCACACGAAAACAGGAATCCGGCCAAAAATAGAAGAGTCGACGGACATCGAGACGGGTTATGAACAGCTCAAGAAGGATATAATCAGCTCGAAAATCTCTCTTCCGCGAACTGGAGGATATGTGCCAAAGTTCGACTTAGGTATCTTATAATCACCGGGTTGAGCGACTCTCGAAAAAGCAACTTGAAGACTGAATGCCATCACCGACCGTGACAACGATGATTTCACCGGTCTCCATTATCATTTTGAATTGATGCGGCGATCACGATATTTCCAAACCGTGAGTCCGACAGTTCGGGGACGCTGACCAAATACATCAACGGCCCGGGCGTCGACAACAAACTCCGGAAGCAGACCGGCAGCGATGTCAGGTATTTCATCGCCGATCATCTCGGGTCAACAAACGCGCTGACTGACAGTTCCGGAAACGTCACGTCGTCAGCGTCATACGATTCATTCGGCAACGCAAGCGGCAATCTTGCGACGAGATACAAATTCACCGGCCGCGAGTATGATGATTTCACCGGATTGCACTACTACCGCGCCCGTTGGTACGACGGCAATTTGGGAAGATTCATCTCCGAAGACCCGATCGGCTTTGCCGCCGGCGATGTTAATTTGTATGGGTATGTCGGCAACGGGCCGCTTGGTGCGGTTGATCCGAGCGGGCTAACCGGAAATGAAGTACTTGCCGTTACTCAGACGATAACTCAGATTTCGCCGCTTCTTGAACAGGTGATCGCGACAACCGGGTCGGAAGCGTTGCGTAACGCAAGACTCCTTGAGGAAATAATTGCCAACTCAAGCACGGGAGCGAGAGTGGGCGCCGCGGGCGGAGTCGGTGGATTAGGAAGCGTCGTGGCCTACGGCGGAACCTCAGTCTCGGCGGCCGGGGCCGCCCCGGTGGCAGGCACTGTAGGCGCCGGTCTGGTCATTGGCGGAGCAATCGGACTGCCGATCGGCATTTACACGTCGGAACTGGAATCGAACCCGTTTGTGAACGGACCGCTCAATCCTTTTGGAAAGTCCGCCACGGAAGTAGCCAATGAGTCTTGGACTCCCCTCACGCCGGCGGAAGCGTGCAGGATTCACGGGAATTCCGCTAATAGTCTTAGGCCCACTTGGGGATATAAACTGTACAGCACAGACGGCACTTTCCTGAAGAACGGAATTACGTCGAACCCTGTTCCTGAGAGAAGATACACAAGGTGGTGGATGAACGATAAACAGATGATTATCGAAGACCAATTTCCAAATCGGCGTGAAGCGCTGAATTGGGAATATGGTGAAAATATGACGACTCCGGGTCCACTGAATCGAGAAAGATACATTAAGCGGTGAGTTATGCGCGAAACGAAGAGTATTCTTGGATGTTTTGTTTCATCCTTCAGAAAAGATGGATCGGGACCATTGTTTACTTCATATGTCTGGGGCGAAAATAGTATTTCCGAACGATTGAGTGTGCTGATGAACGAAACCTACGGAAATGATATGGAGCTGATCCTGCTCCAGTTTTATGTGAATCCAATTCCATATTTGCGGCAACAGCTGAAAGAAATTGAAGGTTATCGAAAAAAGGAAAAATCCATCGGAATCCCGATAATCGTCAACGATGAGAACTTTTTCAGCAAGTCGGAGGCGGAACGGTTCGAATTCCTCAAACAATCGATACTTCAAAAACTAGATCTTTTGGCGGAAGTTGTCAAAAAGAAGAAACTCGACACAAATATCCAATCGTTGAAGGAGGATGTTGAACGGGTACTGTCAGCGTAACTCGGTTTCTTCGAGATTTGGGCATCTGGAGCCAACCTGCTTCACCCGTCGTTGAAGTAAGCGTGATATGCGTGACATAGAAAATATCTTCGGTTGTTTCCTGAAAGTTGGATTCGATCCGAATTTGTCGGAGCAGGAATTCTTGGAACTGGCGGGCACATTCAGGCCTTATATTTGGGGTGAGAACGGCTTCAGTAACAGGTGGACAGAGCTGAAATACGCGAAATATGGAGAAGATTTGGAACTGGCGCTATTCCAGTTCCATGTCAAACCAACATCGACCGAACTTCTAAAAACGAAGGAAATCGAACCGTACCGCATAAAGGAAAAATCCATCGGAATTCCGATAATCGTCAACGATGAGAACTTCTTCAGCAAGTCGGAAACCGAACGGTTCGAATTTCTTAAAGTGTCCATACTTCAAAAACTCGATCTTTTGGCGGAAGTTGTAAGGAAAAAGAAGCTCGACACAAATATCGAATTGTTGAAGGCGGATGTTGAAAAGGTTTTGGGTTAGCCGTTTGGAATTGCCGGAATTTCAGACATAATTCTTGCTGGATCGTTTCCCTGAGCGTAGCGCGAATGGAAACGAGACAAGTTCTACCGTCCCTGAAAGGGACAAAGGCAATAGCGTCGGGAGCATCACGACGGCAGGATTTCAGAAGATGATTTGGAGTCCCTGAAAGGGACGCAGGAGTACAAACTGCTGTCCTGCGTCCCCTTCAGGGACGGCGAACGGTTAGCGATGATTTCGTCGGGATTCTCCCGACGCTATTTCCTGCGAGCCTTTCAGGCTCGGCCGTGAGTCCGACAATTCGGGATCTCTGACGAAGTACATCGACGGCACCAACGCATTTCGGATTGGCGATTTCAGAATGTGGATCGCCGCGCCCGAAATCGCAAATCGGCAGTCGCAAATCGCAAATTGGGTGACCGGCAATCTTGCGACAAGATACAAGTTCACCGGCCGCGAGTTCGATGATTTCACCGGTCTTCATTACTATCGTGCGCGATGGTACGACGGTAATCTGGGAAGATTCATCTCCGAAGACCCGATCGGATTTGCCGGCGGCGAAGTTAATTTGTACGGGTATGTACGGAACAAGCCTGTGAGTTACTCTGATCCGTTTGGTCTCGATGAATACGCAATGATGGAGCGGTTCGCCAACCAAGAACCGCAAAATCGGACAACAGATGAGATTCTCGATGATTTGCAGCTTCGTCTAGCTGTTGCCGGCAGTACCCCGATAGTCGGGGAGCCATTCGATGCGGTCGACGGAGTTATTAGCTTGTTGCGTGGCGACTATTATGGTGCATCGATGAGCCTTCCCGCAATGTTGCCTTTTGTGGGAGCCGGGGCCGGTATTGTTAAGATTTGTAATCGAACAAACAAGATCTGGAATGCCAATCCAAAGAAAGGATTAGATAGTGTCGGAAATGCATTCGAACACTGGAAAAAGCACAAGGACAATCTTCCCGAATATCAGAACTCACTCGAGTATGTCGGTGGCGCCAGGAATTTTTTTGACAGTCCACCGCCAACAACGCTATCAAAGGTTAGACCAAACGGCGACCGAGTTCTTTTTGATCCTACTTCTGATTTGTTCGGGGTAGAAAGAAACGGGATACCGAGTACGTTCTTTCGGCCGGATCCAGCAGTTCATGGCAGGAAAACCAACCTGGAGTATTTTTATGACCAGTAACGAATTATTCATTTGCAGAGTATGTGGTTTGGCCCAGCCTGATATGCCTTGGGGCGAAAGCGGAGAGGATCCGAGTCACGACATTTGCGATTGCTGCGGATCAGAATTCGGATACGAGGACTCTTCGATTGCTGCAATTCAGAAAAACCGTGCGTTGTGGATAGAATCGGGGGCAAAATGGTGGAACAGCAAAGTCATGCCGAATGACTGGATTTTGGAACAACAGCTTGAGAATATCCCATTTCGATATAGATAAGCGCCTGAGATAGAGACAGTTCTGTCATTTGGCAAAACGTGCCGTGAGTACGATGATTTCACGGGACTTCATTACTACCGCGCCCGCTGGTACGACGGCAATCTCGGACCGTTCATCTCCGAAGACCCGATCGGCTTCGCCGGCGGTGATTTCAATCTTTACGGGTATGTCGGCAACGGGCCGCTCAATCGTACTGATCCTTCGGGGTTGATCGATCCGAGCGTCTATCAGGATCCGACGATGTACAGCAGCGGAGGATTCGCGAATCCGGCTGAATTCGCCGACGGCCTTGATAACGGGCTTGATGGAGTTGAACAGTCAACTTACTCCTCGATTTGGGTATTAGTTTTGGGCTTTTTGCATTGTATAGATATTGGGAACTATTTGATTTCCTGAGAAATTGAAATGAGAAAACAAATTATCCGATTTGCCGACAGTGTTGAAGTCAATCTGAACAAAAGAAGTATTTTCGGACTTAATATTCTTAGCGCAAATGAATCTGAATTCCCCATGAATTAAGCCCGCAGCTTAAATTCTTGCAGAGCATTTCAAAACAATTCGACGTTTCAGCTCTGACTGGTAATCTTTCTGATTTTGGCGACAATCCAAGTGACTTGTTTGAAAAATCTGCATACTTCGAAAAGTTTTTTCAATCAAGAATCGGAATTTATGGGGGAGAGTTTTACGATTCTCACAAATGGCCGTCTTTTCCTCCGCTTTTTTTTCCGAAAATCGGGCCGGATTTTATTGAAATTGGCCGAAACGAAGAATTGTTTTCAAACATAGTCTATTCAGATGCAGTAGGAATGTTTGTTGGAGATCTTTTTCCGAATTCGGTTGAAACCGCGTTTGAGTTGCTTAACAAATCGTTGGAAGGGCATTTGATTCTTCTAAGTCAGCTTGCCAAATTATTCAAAATAGTTCTTGTTTCAAATGCTGATGGCGATTTCTTTACGTTATATGCCAATCAACAGAACAATTTGAACTTTTTTCAGAAACCTTGAAAGAAATCGAGTCCGGGATTCGAAACACCGATTGGTTTATAACAAACGAGCCTAAACTGGTTTGGGATAGTGAATATAGTATGTGCCTAATTCTAGAAGAATAACAAAAACCAGTGTTTATTAAATGCTTCGAAGCGCAGCGGCGGTGGGCGCGAGAATACGAAGTTCGTCTATGACGGGCTCGATGTCTTGATGGACGACAAGTCGGGCGTTTTGTCGAAATACCAGAACGGACCGGGGATCGACAACAAGCTGAAACTGTCGGCGTTTTCAGGATCTTGCAGCGTGTAGCAACGTATCGAGCGATCGCGGTCGACAAATCGACCGGCACGGTTCTTAACGATAGGGTGCCAAGTGCGGTTGTCGGGCCTGACGCGGCGCGTTGGTGCGACGAACATCCGGATCGATTCATGATGTTCGCGAACAGTCCGTACTGTTTTCTTCGACCCTTGGCGCCGCGGAAGCGTGCGAGAAGCTGATTGTGTGATATTTCGAACGTTTTCGTCCCTGAAAGGAACATGCCATCTGCGATTCGGGATTTTGGATTTTGGATTGGAGTTTCAGGGTAAGAATTCCAAATTCCGAATTCCGAATTCTAAAATCCTCGTTGGCGCTCTTGACTACGTGCCCTTTAGGCACGGTCATCACGCCCCTGCCCCGCATCCACCAGAAAGCAAACGGTGCGTTACAAATACGACGCTCTCGGACGCAGGATTCAGCGGTTCATTGTCGGCGGAAAGGAGAACACGAAGTTCATCCACGACGGCGCGGATGTCATCGCCGACGACAATTCGGGAACGCTGACGAAATACCTGAACGGTCCCGGAATCGACAACAAGCTCCGGGTGCAGACCGGTTCGGACGTAAAGTACTTCCTCGCCGACCATCTCGGATCAACAAACGCGCTGACCGGCGCTTCCGGCGCTCTCACATCGTCGGCTTCGTATGATTCGTTTGGCAATGCGAGCGGCAATCTTGCGACGAGATACAAATTCACCGGCCGCGAGTACGACGATTTCACCGGACTCCATTACTATCGCGCCCGCTGGTACGACGGCAATCTTGGCAGATTCATCTCCGAAGACCCGATCGGCTTTGCTGGTGGGGACGTTAATCTGTACGGATATGTCGGCAACGGGCCGCTGGGGGCGGTTGATCCTTTTGGATTGCAGGAAGGGCCGGTAAACTATCTCCGGAATCCGCTGCCTGTCGAATACTGGGAAATAAACGGTGTATCGAACACGGTATCCGATCTGTTGATGCTTGACAACGTCGCTGAGTGGTCATGGATCGCCGGAGACTATCGATGCTCGACCGAAGACCGGCTCGCGGCCGGAGCAAAACTTGTCGGGTGGACAGCGTTCAATGCGGTCGGCGGTTTCGTCATCGGCAAAGTCCTCGGAAAGGTCGGTCGCGTTCTCGGCCCCGGAGTCAGGCGAGTCTTGTTTGGAACCGGGGATGAGATAATTGAACTTGGGATTTCAGCGGGATCCACACGATTGTCGACGGCAGAAATGAGCGGAATTCTAAGGAATGCCGCAGTTGGAAAAGGCAATTTCGGCATAGGTGCCGCATCACATAGTGAGTCAATTCAAATGGGCCGCGCATGGGTTGGTGACGGTTACCGTATCGCGTCAGACGGAAAAACGCTTGTCAGCGCCGACGGGCTCAGGGTATTCCGACCACCGACATATAAGCCGAATCTTGGACGTGTGCAGGCGAACTTCGAATCTAAATTGACCCCGGGAGCACAAAACTATGCAACCGGGCATCTTGGTGTTTATTGATTGTTTCAAGAACCGTGATTCAAAGGAGACAGCGATGCGATGCGAAATCAAGCATTTGATAAACGACCAAATTGATGATTTGAAAGTGCATCTGCCGGAATTGGTGGACGATTTTTCGCTTGTCGTCAGAATGATCGTCGGTGAGGTGGGCGGTATTGGTGAAGAGAGCTTCGATCTAGTCGTATGCACACCGAAGTGGCTTGAGCGAAAACTTAGACAAACCGGTCCATTATTCGGATACCATCATCTACTGGTGGAGTACTACGATTACGATGCGATTCGCGTGGCAATTGACCGCTTCGTTGGAAATGTTGAAGCCGAGAATTGGCAGGGCATTGCGGCGAAGTTGCGCCTCATTGGCTCTTGGGAGTTTGATGAATATTCGCCGGTGGTGTAGGTTCCTGACTGGTAGTACAGCTTGGGTCAACCAACGCGATGCGCTCGGAAACGAGACAAATTATGAATACGATGAGTTCAACAGACAAAAAAAAGTGATCTATCCGGCGATCACGTCCGGCGGGACCCGACTTGATCAAAGAACTGAATACGATCTCGTAGGCAACGTCAAGAAACGGATTGATACGGCCGGCAGACAGACAGTTTATGAGTACGATACTGCTAACCGGTTAATTAGTACGACCGACGCAATGGCGCAGGTTACGCATTTTGAATACAACGCGCGGAGCCAAATGGTGAAGGTCACCGACGCATTGAATCAGCATTATCAATTTGCATACGACGCACTTGGTCGCCAGTTGTCGCAATCCAGAGCCGGGGCGACGATGAGCTTTGAATACGATGCGGTCGGCAATCGGACAAACCGAACTGACTATTCCGGTCGCGAAACGACCTTTGAATACGATGCTCTGAACCGGCTTAAGAAGATCAATTATCTGCCGGGCACAAATAACCCCGTGCCGATGCTCACCGCGACCTACAACTATGACGATTTATCAAGATTGACGAGCGCGGTCAATGAAAACGGCACGGTCGGATTCGGTTACGACGCCCGTGGCCGCTTGACCTCTGCGACCGATGTTTTCGGTCATCTGGTTGAATATGATTACGATGCGGCCTCGAATCGGACGCAGTTAAAATTGGATTCGGCGGTTCACACGACTTACAACTATGACGGCGTGAATCGTTTGACGCAGCTGACCGACGAAGCGAGTCAGAATTTCACTTTCGGTTATGACATTGCCAATCGTTTGACTTCAAAGACTTTGCCGAACGGAGTAACGACGACCTTTGATTATGACGGAATGAGCCGACTGATGAGATTGAAAGACGCAATGTCGACCGCGACGCTTTTTGATCGTCAGTATCAGTACAATCCGGCGAATCAAATCACTCAGATCGCCGAACCGTCGCAAACACGTAATTTCGGTTACGACAACATTGACCGATTGATTTCGATGACCAATGGCACCGCGAACGAAAATTACTCGTTCGACGGCGTCGGAAATCGCACGGCGTCGCATCTGTCCGCAACCTACAACTATCAGCCGTTCAACCGCGTAACATCAACCGTGACAGCGAATTACGGCTATGACGCGAACGGAAATATGACGACCAGAATGGAAGGCAAGGAGTTCTGGCGATACAATTGGGACTACGAAAACCGTCTGGTTTCGGCTTCGACGCGCAAGCAGACCGTACGCTACAAATATGATGCTTTGGGACGCAGAATCCAGCGCATCATCGGCAACGGGCGCGAGAACACGAAGTTTGTCTATGACGGCCTCGATGTCGTGATGGATGACAATGCGGGCGTTCTGACGAAATATCAAAACGGACCGGGCATCGACAACAAGCTCAAGATGTCGGCAAGCGGCGTTTCGAAATACCTCATGGCCGATCACCTTGGATCAACAAACGCGTTGACTGACAGTTCCGGAAACGTCACGTCGTCGGCAACGTATGATTCATTCGGCAACACAAGCGGCAATCTTGCGACAAGATACAAATTCACCAGCCGCGAGTTCGATGATTTCACCGGGCTTCATTACTACCGCGCCCGCTGGTACGATTCGAATCTCGGCCGGTTCATTTCCGAAGACCCGATCGGCTTCGCCGGCGGCGATTTTAATTTGTATGGATATGTAAAGAATAACCCCGCAGGCCGAACTGATCCTTTTGGTTTGCAAGATACCGATGTAATAATCCTTAACTCACCGCCGTTTGACTCTCCAGAATCAAAATACACGCCTCTTTCATATAGTTTTGGCTGTTCAAATTCAGGATTAGGTTTAGGCGGATTATCAGATTTTAGTCGAAACTACTCCGATATGAGAGCTGCCAATACAGTTGGAGCAGACAAATTCTTTCACTGTGTGGCAAATTGTGAATCATCAAGGAGAGGCAGTATTGGAAACCTTATTTCTAATGCCGTTGGCGAGGGAAGAGAGTATTTCGATGAATATATTAAGGGCGACTCTCGAAAAGACTGTGATGAGGATAGATTTGCAAACGACACGGGAAGATTTGGCGGAATAAGATGTCAGCCTTGCGAGGAAGTGTGTTCTCAATTTAGACCGAAAAGTTTAGTTTATCCACTACCCGGAATGGATTATGGAAGTTACGGTGATTGCGGAAAATATGGGAACTGGAGGTGCAAATGAGAATTTTGCTATCTTCATTTCTTTTTACGCTAATAATGATTTCTGCATTGAACTGTGCAATTTCAAAAAGTCCTTGCTCATTTAGCTTAAATCCGGACGTTGCTTGTCGATTACTTGATGAAAAGCCTGACGGCACACAATTAGCCGAGTATTTTAACCGTGATACTAACACGTTCCGTCTTATATTAATAGAATATGGGAAAGAAATCGAAATTGAGCATCCGTATGGAAAGGTTGAAGCTTTTAGCGAGCGAGTTGACTTAAATACAATAAAGTTTGATTTACAAAATCCACAGAAGTTGGTTGTGAACGGTCAGAGTTTTATCATTGTGAAAAAAGAAGAGAGCTACTGATACTGATTTTGATAAACGATTCCGGAATCCGAATGTTTGACCTCCGCCGCCCGGATGCGCGGAATGCAGTCGCATTTGAGTACGGCCTACGGGTAACAGCCTTTTAACCGAATGTCATCGACCTCAACGTCGACGATGAATTACGAAGCGAACGGCAATCTCGTGACGAAGTCTCAGGGCAAGGACTTCTGGCGTTTCGGTTGGGATCACGAAAACCGATTGACGACCGGAGCAACGCGCAAACAGACGATTCGTTATCGCTATGACGCGCTGGGACGCCGAATCCAGAGATACTTCATCCGCGGCGAAGGGCCAAACACGAAGTTCATTTACGACGGCCTCGATGTCGTGATGGATGACAATTCCGGCGTTCTGACGAAATACCAAAACGGACCGGGCATCGACAATAAGCTCAAGATGTCGGCGAACGGCGTTTCGAAATACTTCGTCGCCGATCATTTAGGGTCAACAAACGCGCTGACGGACGCTTCCGGGGCGATTCTTGAACAAACCGCTTACGACAGTTTCGGCAACGTTTCGAATCAGCTTTCGACGCGCTATGCCTTTACCGGCCGTGAATTCGACAATTTCACCGGCCTCCATTACTACCGGGCGCGCTGGTACGATTCGAACCTCGGCAGATTCATCTCCGAAGACCCGGTTGACTTCAAGGGCGGCGACGTAAACCTTTATGGCTACACGTGGAACGTCCCTATTCGTTTTGTAGACCCACTCGGTCTCGATGTCAGAGCCTATTTTTTCCGAAAAGGCGGTCGGGATGGAGGCGCGCGACTCGAAATTTACGACAATGACAAACCGCCGCAAGAGATTTGGAAGGAGAATACGAGTAACGACGTCAACGATCCCGTCGGCGATTATCAGTGGGAATATTCTGGTGAAGTTATCGACGAAGGGCTATTTTCGGGTGACAAAGAATGCAAGAATGATGTCAGTTGCGAAGTAACCCCATTTAAGGGACCGATTCCTGCAGGGGATTATGCGATTTCGGAGTACCCAGATCGAAGATCTTGGTACTGGCTATACAGAAGACAACCAAACGGCACATTCAGTGATTTCGCACCAATCCGAAATGGGGTCTCGCGCGGCAACTTCCGTTGGCATCTTGGGCGAGTTAGTTGGGGGTGCTTAACTTTCAGTTGGGAATTACGAGAGACATATAAAAGGCTTGACGGTTTGCTTAAGGGGACCTCAAGATCACCGTTTCTCCTTGATGACGACGGCAAGACCTATCAGAGGTCAGGTCGTGGCGTTATCACTGTTTTCTAAGAACGATTTTGCGTTCAGGAGCTGAATGTATGAATTTCAGACATGCGAGAGTGGTTTGGATTCCTATTGTTTTGACTGTCGCATCCTTGGCGCTGACAAGCTGCTCCGCTTGGAACAGCAACGTCGAGTCGAATGTACAGAATTCGCTGTCGGAAAGAGAGCTTCAGAATATGCCCGAACCGACTTCGAAACCGCAAATGCAGGAGAAAACTGCGGAGAAGACCGATAAGCAACTTCACGATGACCGTTACCGAGCAAACCTAAAGATTATCTCAGTCTTAAATCAACTGACCGAACTCGACGCTCAATTCTTGGAGGCGCCAATTTCGGACGTCGGGCAGGAATCACGAAAAAGGAAAGTCAAGGCACTGGTTCGTTCCTTTGACGGCGATCCGGCGAGTTTGATAATGCTGGCAAAGCTCTGTCGATTTTTCAAGAAGGTCGGGAGAGATAACGATTTCGCGGCCGCTCCTGTTTATGACATTGCATTCTTTGAAAGCATCATCCTTGTCAGCCGAGGCGATGCGAGTTCATTGGATGAGTTGATGGGGCTCAAAGATTCGCTCGGCGACAGCGAATTCGGGGATTTCCAGAGGGCGATGAAGGGTAACGAACCGATCGATTTATACGGTATTGAAAAATAAAATGGGCGACGGAATGAAGTTCGTTTACGACGGCCACGCAATCAGGATTACGATGCGGCTTCGAATCGGACGCAGTTAAAATTGGATTCGGCGGTTCACACGACTTACAACTATGACGGCGTGAATCGTTTGACGCAGCTGACCGACGAAGCGAGTCAGAATTTCACTTTCGGTTATGACATTGCCAATCGTTTGACTTCAAAGACTTTGCCGAACGGAGTAACGACGACCTTTGATTATGACGGAATGAGCTGACTGATGAGATTGAAAGACGCAATGTCGACCGCGACGCTTTTTGATCGTCAGTATCAGTACAATCCGGCGAATCAAATCACTCAGATCGCCGAACCGTCGCAAACACGTAATTTCGGTTACGACAACATTGACCGATTGATTTCGATGACGAACGGCACTTCGAACGAGAATTACTCATTCGACGGCGTCGGCAATCGGACGGCGTCGCATCTGTCCGCAACCTACAACTATCAGCCGTTCAACCGCGTAACATCAACCGTGACAGCGAATTACGGCTATGATGCGAACGGCAATATGACGACCAGAATGGAAGGCAAGGAGTTCTGGCGATACAATTGGGACTACGAAAACCGTTTGGTTTCGGCTTCGACGCGCAAGCAGACCGTGCGCTACAAATACGATGCTTTGGGACGCAGAATCCAGCGTATCGGCGGCAACGGCCGCGAGAACACGAAGTTTGTCTATGACGGCCTTGATGTCGTAATGGATGACAATTCCGGCGTTCCGACGAAATACCAGAACGGACCGGGGATCGACAACAAACTCAAGATGTCGGCAAGCGGCGTTTCGAAATACCTCATCGCCGATCACCTTGGATCAACAAACGCGCTGACGGATTCGGTCGGGGCGATTCTTGAGCAAACGTCGTATGATTCATTCGGCAACGCGACGAATAAGCTTTCGACGCGCTATGCGTTTACCGGCCGCGAATACGACGAATTCACGGGGCTTCATTATTATCGAGCCCGGTGGTACGACGGCAATCTGGGACGATTCATCTCCGAAGACCCGATCGGCTTCGAAGGAAATGACATTAACCTCTTTGTGTATGTCCACAACAATCCGCTGAACTACTTCGACCCTGAGGGCACACAAGTTCGCGCGGATTCGCGTTGGGAACCGTGGCCGAGGGAAGAGAATTCAGACATGGTCGTTAAGATCAGAAATATGCCTGACCCTATTGTAACGGATCGCTGGGAAAGACTTGTCGCCTGTCATGAAAGAAACAAATTCTCGACGCTCGGCAGTGTCGTTCCGTATGGACAAGGAACGTTGGAAATCCTGGAAACCGGTTCCATTCTGTCGATTGGAAGCGATGCTGTTGCCACTGGAATAAAGGCCGGAGGCACGACGTTTGGAAAGCCACAGCCATACGCCAGCGGAATAAACATGGTGTTGCGGCGGACAAACCGTGCCTTGGGCTACCCGAAGATTGGAGGATTTTATCCATACAAATACCTTAGACCAGTTGGTGATAAGGCGACGCGTGGATTCCTAGTTTTTGGTGTTTTGACATTTTCATACAACACAACCGTCGATATTCAGTGCATTTGCGGGATTTTGGAGTGACGTCATTATGCCAAAAAAGACCTATAGGAATTTGCCGCAGAAGTTCTCAAATCGAGAATTGTTAAGCAGGAGTGAACTTCGAGAGAGGTTCTTTGGCGATCCGAGTATGGATGAAGATGATATTGCGGAGTGCTTTGATTTTTTTGAGTTTGATTTCGAGTTCCCTGTAGGTTACCTTCGGCCCGAAGACGATCTTTCATTATTGACAGAACCGCCCAGTTCACCGAATCCTTTGCTTTTGATTTTCGGTGGCAATTACTTTCGCGGGGACGATCTGCTGGAAGAACTGAATATCAGGCTGAAACGACACGGTACGAAGGACGATTGGAAGACTGTCAATGCCTGAATAGTGTTGACCGTTTTTTGAGTTTGCTAGAAAACATTTGTTTGCTTTTTCGTCAAAATATCGGATACCTTCGTTTCGGAGATCGAAACGGAAGTGAGCAATGCTGGAGAGCAACTCACCAGGGATAGACCTCCGGGTGACGAAGTAGTTTGTCGCGGAGCCGGGCATTTATTGTCCGGCTTTTCTTCAATTACTTTTGAACCCTCCATGCCTAAGAAAACTCGTTCCTGCTGCCTTTCGAATGCATCGGGGCTTAAGGAGTTCAATGCCGTATGCGGCTTGTAATTGTTGTACATATTGACCGCCTTTTCAGTCATCTGCCTTAGCTGGGATAAATTCTCCGGCCCGTAGAATCTGACGTAACTGTTTTTAATAGTTCCGTTTACGCGTTCGGCATTCGGATTCTCATAGACACTCGTGCCCATGCTGTTTTTCATATTACAGGCTTGGGTCAGTTTCACGAATTCCTTGCAGTAATACTGGCCGCCGCCGTCCGAATGAAATATCAGACCAGGTGCGGGCCGGCGACCCGCGATCGCCATCCGTATTGCCGGCAGCGTGGTGTGTTCGGTCATCAGGTTGTCCGAGACCGCATAGCCCACGATCCGTCTTGAGAAGAGGTCCATAATGAAGGTCAGGTAATAGAACCTTTCGCCTATTCTGTAGTAGGTTATGTCGCTGACCCAAACCTGGTTTACACCCGTCAACTCGAATCCGGCAATCAAATTGTCAAATCGCGTCACCCCGCGCGAATCCGTCGTGCGGTGATATGCCCTTTTCCGCTCGATCTTGAACCCGTGCGAAAAGCAAAACTGCTCGAACCGGTCTCTGCCAAACTGCATCGGCCTTATCATCCCGTACATGACGCGCGACGACATTTGCGGATGATCGCGCCGTATCTCGGCGATCACCGGCAGAAGCTGCTCCTGCTCTTCCAACATCCTGAGATGACGTTCCGTATGCTGGTGAAACGCCTGCTTGCTGATACCCATTGCCCGATACAGCTGATTCATTTTGTGCCCGTGCCTTTCCCGGTTCGACCAGAACCACCGGAGGGCTTTGTAGTACATTTTTTTTAATATCAATGCCGTACTCTTCCTCCGCCAGATCGATCATCTTGTCAAAGAAATCGATCTGTATCTGCTTCTGCCCGACAGCCTGCTCCAGCTCTTTCACCTTTTCCTTCAACGCCTTGATCTTTCTCGTGTCGCTCAGACTCTCCAGCACAAGCCGCTCCTGTTTTTTCTCATACGTGAATACTGACGCATCCATGCATATATTGCAGACCGGGAAACCTGATATTCGCGGCTCACCTCACTGACCGACGTGACGCAACGCTCGATCTCACCCACTTTCTTTCGCCTGAACTCTTCACTGAAAGTCCTGTTGCGTCGTTCCTTGACCGTCAGCTTTTCATATTCACTTAAATTTGCCATAGTTGTTCGCTCCTTGAGTTGAAATTAAACTCAAAAAACGGTCAACCTATTTCAGGCAAGGACAGACGATTCGAACATTTGGCGAGTTGGTGGGAGCATGGTGCGGGCTGGAGCCACAAGATGTCAAAAGTCGATAGAATAATAGTTCTCTGATTGCCTGTCTGTATTGACGATGATCGTCGCGGTCTTGACGGCGTCGGCAACCGAACGACGTCGCATTTGAGTACGGCCTACGGGTATCAGCCTTTCAACCGTATGTCGTCGACCGCAACGTCGACGATGAATTACGACGCGAACGGCAATCTCGTAACGAAGTCTCAGGGCAAGGACTTCTGGAGTTTCGCGTGGGATCACGAAAACCGATTGACGACCGCAGCAACGCGCAAACAGACGATTCGTTATCGTTATGACGCTTTGGGACGCAGAATCCAGCGCATCGTCGGCAACGGTCGAGAGAACACGAAGTTTGTCTATGACGGTCTTGACGGCGTAATGGACGACAATTCCGGCGTTCTGACGAAATACCAGAACGGACCGGGGATCGACAACAAGTTGAAAATGTCGGCGAACGGCGTTTCGAAGTACTTCATCGCCGATCATCTTGGGTCAACAAACGCGCTGACGGACGCTTCGGGAACGGTTCTCGAACAAACCGCCTACGACAGTTTCGGAAACGCAACGAATCAGCTTTCGACGCGTTACGCCTTCACCGGGCGCGAATTCGACAACTTCACCGGCCTCCACTACTATCGGGCGCGATGGTATGACGGCAATTTAGGAAGATTCATCTCCGAAGACCCGATCGGCTTTGCCGGCGGGGACGTGAATTTGTACGGGTATGTTTGGAACAATTCAATAAAATTAGTCGATCCTTTCGGAACTGATGGGGGAGCGAATCTTGTTCTTGGTGGAGGAGCATTGATCGGCGGAGGCGGCGCGGCGTTGAGTGCGGCATTAGTCGCTGCGGCTCCGCCAGCTGCGGTTGTCGTGGGGGGCGCTTTGTTGATATACGGAGCATGGGAACTTGGCGAATACATCGCTCGGAGAAGATATCCAGATCAGTATCCGGAAACACAAACCAAGCCAGAGACCTGCAGCACAAAGCCGAAATCGAATCCGACGCCCCAAGTCCAGCCAGCAAAGCCTGAACCATTTGTTCCAACATCGCCAACCGAGCCGTCCTCGTTTCCACGCGGTAGGCGTGGGACTTGGACGTGTCTTGTTCGTTGCAATGTCCAGAAGTCCAATCTGGCCCTTCCGGACTGCCCTGATACAATAGAAGACTATGGTCACGGCAATTCGCCAGCAGAAGCCAAATATAACGGAGAGATCGCCTGCAAGGCACAACTAAGAGGGATTGCGAACGGTCGGATGATGGGATGTTACACTCGACATTGTCACCCTGTACGCTGTTGGAGGAATTGATTTGAAATTGTCAGAAGTCAAAACGGTACTCGAATTGGGACCAATAATCGAAGACGGGTCCAGCCGTCCGCCTATTCGTTTTAAGGCGTCAATACTTCATGGTGTATTGGTGGAAGATGAAGATCTGCGACTTTTTGTCGAAGAGAGCGACCGATTCGTTGGGCCCTTTAACAGTTCCAACGAAGAGATTGAGGTGTTCTGCGCCTCCGGAGCGATTTTTTGGGAGCGAGTATGTGGTAAGACTGAATCGGAGGTAATCGGAAATCTGATGGAAGATATTCAACAGTCGTGGACGTCGGCGGAAATGGCAAAACTTAAGGCACAGGAGATTGTCAAAACGTATGAATTCGATGTCACTGACGAATCGGGTTATGATGACACGCTTCGAATACGGGTAGAGATTCTTAAATTGCTATCCCCGACACCAGTCTACACAACCCAAACCTTCTATTTGCGTTACTATGATCTCATCCCGACCTTCCCAGTGGAGGGCCTGTCACACCCTGTTTCTATCGGAGTTTATGTCTGTGAAAACCATCCGTCGCTTGGTGGGATTACGGGAGAGAGTATCGACGCCGTAACTGAGAAACTGATGGTCGCAAGTCATTGCTTTTCGCGACGGATAGAATGAAGCCAGATTGTATTCAGAATCGTGTCCTTCAAGAGCTCGACACTTATTATCAACACTACCAATGAAAGTCAAAATTACGTGTGTTGTCCAGTATTTCATTCGGGATTCTCTTTGCACAACTCACTGATCGGCTCAAAAATTATTTCCGTTGGCATCACAATTTGACACTCCCGACGAAATACAGATTAACCGACCGAGAAGCCAGAGCAACCGAGTTGGACATAATTCTGCGTAAACCTTTTGGTAATTGACTGATGATTCCAAAGGGAGAACTGGAAATTTTGTTACGGTACGGGAACTGGGGCAAGTCAACGAGACGCCTGTCAAGCAGCAATGGACGTAGCACAGGCATCAAGTCCGCGCGGCACCTATGCCAGGCATTGCCGGTGTACGGAATGTCGGCAGTTATGATTTAGTTGATGGGGTCATCAGTCTTGTCCGAGGGGACTACTCTGGAGCAGTACTGAGCCTCCCCGCAATGATGCCCTTCGTTGGAACAGGGGCGGGGATTGTCAAGATTTGTCGACGGTCGCAAATCATCGATCTTTTGCCTTTTTCTGAGGCAGCCAAGGTTTCGAAATACGGTGATGAGCTTTCCGTTGCCGGTCATTCATTAACGAAGCATGGGCAAGGCGCCCGAACCGGGAACAGCTTGTTCCCACCTGCAAGCGGGAACCGAAAACAGATCAGCGAGCAAGCTCAAGATATTGTCGATGATATTTTGACCACGCCCGGGACACGGGTGACGCAATCCTATCGGGCGAGATTCGGCGACACAATCGAGTTCTCGGCCCCCGACGGTCGCGGTGTCGTTTTTGATTCGAACCGTCGATTTCTTTTCTTGAAGGAGAATTGATATGAGCACACACGAGGAATTTCGTTTCTGCATCTCAAGTCCACCAGATCGAAAGTATCTGGTTGCGGAGATCTTTTGGGGTGAGGAGCAGGTCGCTGAGATTAGCCGGGAGACTTCCGAGTTTGAGGTTGAGTTGTATCCGAGACGGACCGGACAGGGCTGGCATCTAAATTTCGACGAGTTTATAAACGTGCTTTCGCTGGCCAAAGGAGCGCTCGCTGAAAGGTTTGACTAGATCACTTTACGGATGGCGTTCGGTGTTACAGGCATCGGGTTATTGAATAGAAAGAGGAAATCCTTCGCAAATATTGACAAAAGACAACGCATCAACATAGCGTGCGACGGCGTTAAACAGGGTTGAATTAGTTCTCGACGGATCAGTCCAAGCGCAGTATAATTTTGACGATGCCGGGCGTTTGACGAACATTGTCAATCCGGCTGATTCGACAACGATCGGGTTCACCTACGACAATGCGAACCGGCCGGAAACGAGGACTTTTCCGAACGGCGTCACCACAACTTACACGTTCGACAGAATGAGCCGGCTGACGCGGCTTAAGGACACGAGCCAGACGGCGACGCTCTTTGACAGACAGTACGAATATGACAACGCGAACCAGATCGAAAGCGTAACCGAACCGAGCAGGGTCCGGAATTTCTCGTACGATTTCGTCAACCGGCTGACCGGAATGACGAGTCCGACTGAACCGGCCGAATCCTATGATTTCGACAAGGTCGGCAACCGGACAAGCTCGCACCGGAGCGCGAACTACGGTTATGAGTCAGGCCAGTTCAATCGGGTAAGCTCAACGGATACAGCCGGTTACGTATACGATCAAAACGGCAATATCCGGATGAAGGCTGAGGGCAAAGAGCTCTGGCGCTATCAGTGGGATTTCGACAACCGGCTGGTTTCGGCGTCGACCAGAAAGCAGACGGTGCGTTACAAATACGACGCTCTCGGACGCAGAATCCAGCGTTTCATCGTCGGCGCAAGAGAGAACACGAAGTTCATCTACGACGGCGCGGATGTCATCGCCGACGACAATTCGGGAACGCTGACTAAATACCTGAACGGCCCCGGAATCGACAACAAACTCCGGATGCAGACCGGCAGCGATGTCAGGTATTTCATCGCCGATCATCTCGGGTCAACAACTGCGCTGACTGACAGTTCCGGAAACGTCACGTCGTCCGCGGCCTACGATTCATTCGGCAACGCAACCGGCAATCTCGCGACGAGATACAAATTCACCGGCCGCGAGTACGATGATTTCACCGGATTGCACTACTACCGCGCCCGCTGGTACGACGGCAATCTCGGCAGATTCATCTCCGAAGACCCGATCGGCTTTGCCGGCGGGGATGTTAATTTGTATGGGTATGTCGGCAACGGGCCGCTGACCAGTACGGATCCTTCAGGATTGATCGATCCGAGCGTCTATCAGGATCCGAGCATATACGGTGGAGGCACGAATCGAAGCAACCTCACTCCGAGCCAATTCGCGGACTGGTCGGATGAAAGGATCGAGTATGCCAGCGCTTATTATCAAACGGATCCGCATGCCGTAAACACAAATACGGCGATTATCTTTGTCGCGAATCTGGCGCATGGAGCAGCCAATCTCTTCCGAGTCGGCGACGGACTGGCCCAGGCATATTATTGCGAGGACACCTGGCAGGGCCGCGCGGCGTATATCTTGATGGACGTAGAGCGCGCATCGGGAATTGCAGGCATTGTGCTCGGCGGCGCAGTCAGAGGCGGTTTTTCATCCGCGCCTTCAGCGTTTCTCACAAAGCCGATTCCGGGAACGTCTGGTGGATTCAGTCGTCACCCGTTGACGCTGCAAGATGAAATGGCGCTGGAAGCTGCGAAGACAGGTGCCGGCCGGAGGATCATCAAGAACTTGGGGGACTGGCGATATCGCGGCTTGGAGAAATGGGAATATAAGGTTAAGTCCACGAGTGGCAGAGACTCAGTCGTGCATTACGTTCGAAATCCCCAAACGGGACAACTCATGGACTTTAAGTTCAAGAAACACAGCAACGGCTACGTGCCTAAATGAGGAAACTATGATAGTTCGATGTTCGACAAACAAACCGGCTGAGATTGCCGATGAAGAGTTGCGACGACTCGTGCATGAAAATGTTCACCTAGATCAACTTGATATTGTCGTTGGGGCGGAGTACGTCGTGTTTGGTATCGTTTTCTGGTCGGGTGTTCCGTACTACTATGTTTTGGAAGCAGATTCCGATGATTATCCAGTTCCCGTTTGTGCCGCATTTTTTGAAACAGTCTGTTCGCGGTTTCCTGATTCATGGAGTCTCGTTTGGAACTGGTCGGGAAAGATCACCGAAATCTTGCCGTCGGAATGGGCGGCGGATGGCTCGTTTTATGAAAAGCTGATTGACGGCGACGCGTCCGCATCTGAACGATTCGGGATCATTCGTAAAAAGATCGAGGACGAAGTTAGAGCGAAGTGGGAATTCGCAAACGACTGAGTTTGCAATCTCGCGACCCGATACCGGTTCACTTCACGATTCCACCTCACCTGCTCATTTTGATTTTCAGCCAGCGTGGGACGACACTGGGATCAGATCCTATTGGCGCCATCGCAACCATTACGTTTCCGAGTCATTGGTTCGGCCGTCAAACGCCGAGCTCGGTCGGATTCAAACTCGACGGTGTCAATCAGCGTTAATTTTTGACCCCTTTACAGGCGTTAGTTTTTGACCCCCCCTTTAGTCATTGTTGTCCGGAGTTGTGGAAGAGTTGGCGGCAATTGCCGACAACTCTTCCACAACTCCCGTGCGCGCCGCGGCGGCCCGCTTTTCCTTGAGCCGGTAGCTTTCGCCCCGGATGTTGATCACCGTCGAGCGGTGGAGCAGCCGGTCGAGAGCCGCGCTCGCCATCACCGCGTCTCCGGCGAAGACCTCGCCCCAGGCCGCGAAGGCCTTGTTGCTCGTCAGGATGACCGCTCCCTTGCGTTCGTATCTCTCCGAGATGACCTGAAACAACAGGCTCGCCTCGGGAGGTTCGAGCTTCAGGTAGCCGACCTCGTCGATGATCAGCAGTTTCGGGCGCGTCAGGTTCTTGATCTCGCGCGAGGCCGGTTCTCGTGCATCGCCCGCACGAGTTTGCGCGCGATGTCGACGGCGGTCGTGAAATAGACGCGGTGCCCGAGTTCCGCCGTCATCACCCCGAGCCCGATCGCGAGATGCGTCTTGCCCACTCCGGGCGGCCCGAGAAAGACGATGTTCCGCCCTTCGGCCAGAAAGCGCCCCGTCGCCAGTTCGTCAATGAGCCTCCGGTCAACGCCGGGCTGCGCCTTGAAATCGAATTCGCCAAGCCTCTTCGGGTACGGAAAGCGCGCGAACTGCAGGCTCAGCGCGACGCGCATCTCCTGCCGGTGCCTGATCTCGCCTTCGAGCAGCCGCCCGAGGAACTCCGTGTAACTCCAGTCCTCGGCGGCCGCCCGCTGGGCGATCGTGTCAAGATTGACCGCGGCGGTCTTGAGATCAAGTTCGCCGAGCGCGGACGATGCCATATCTTCGTAGACCTTCATCAGCCGATCACCTCCTCGTAGGCGACGAGCGACGCCGCCGCGACCGTCTCGAACAGAACCCGTCCCGATCTCTTCGGCGGCGCCTCACGCGTTTCAACCGTCAGTTTCCACATCGCCGCGACATGCGCCGGATCCGCCACGCTTTCGCCGGATTTGAGCGACCGCGGGTGTTCGGCGATGACCGTCTCGCCCGTGCGCACCGTCACCGGCGTTCTCCCTGCTCGACCACGACCTTGCGGCCGACCGCTTCCGGCGGCACCGAGTACTTCACGCCCCGATCGAGACGTACCCGTCGACGCTTACCGTCCGCTTCTTCCAGACCGACGGCCGGTACCGCGGCGCCGACCCGTACGGCGTCAGACCTTCCTCCCGCAGCAGGTCGAAGGGCCGCTTTCCGGTCGTCCCGTGTTTCCGTCCGTTCGCCTCTTCCAGCCACGCCGCGCCCTGTGCCTGAAGATCCGCAAGGTCGGCAAACTCCCGCCCCTTGATGAAGTTGTCCTTCAGATACCCGACCGCGCGTTCGACCTTGCCCTTCGTCCGCGGCCGGTACGGGCGGTGCGTCCTCGGCGCGATCCCGTAGTGATTCAGAAAGTCGGCCATCTGCGGGTTCAGTTTCCCGCACGGAAGGCGCACCTGCGCCATGTTGTCGAAGAGGATCGTCTCCGGCCAGCCGCCGAAGTAGGCGAACGCCCTCTCAAGGCACCCGATCAGCTCCGGCATCCGCATCCGCCGCGTGTACTCGACGTACATCGTCCGCGAAAAACCCAGCAACATCACGAACGCGTAGATCTTTCTCCGGCTCCCCTTTTCGTCGATGTACGACCCGATCTCCGCCCAGTCAGCCTGCGCCTGTTTGCCGGGCGGCGTCTCGAACCTCACCGTCGCCTTCGCCGATACCTTCGCCCCGATGTCCAGTTCCCGCAAGTACCGCCTCACGATGTCCCACGATCCCGCGAACCCCATTCCCCGGATCTCGCCCGTCAGCCGAACCGCGCTGAGGCCCGTCTCCTCGTACCGCTTCTTCAGATAATCCTTGTACGCGTCCAGTTTGGAACCCCGTTTCGCTTCCGCCGCGCGCTTCGGCGAACCCTCGCGCAGTACCTTGCGGACCGTGTTCCGCGAATATCCCGTCATCCGGCAGATCTGCTTTATCGAATGCCCCTGCCTTTTCAAGTCTTTGACCTCCATCCATTCCTCCATTCCAAGCATTCCCGATAACCTCCGTTTCACGAAAGTTATCAAAAATGCCGTCCAGGGGGGTCAAAAACAAACGCATGCTAGGGGGTCATTTTCTCACGCATAATGACACGACGGGCCTGGTATTACTACAAAGGAATGAAAGAAATGCCGAACGACTTTTTCATCAATCACACTTATGATTCCAATCAAGGACCGGTCGAATCAATTTCAATGACGGGAAATTCCCCCGACGGAGGAGGCGACTGTGGCTGCAATTAATTACAGGAGAAGCGTGATCGCATTTCTGGCTGGAAGCCTCGCGCTTCTGATGAATTGGCTGATTCTCGGGAATCCGCCTCCCTTCGACTTTCCGATTGACTCTGTTGCGATCATTTGGATCGCTCTTAGTCTGCCAATTTACCTCTTTTTGATGGCTCTCGGCTTGCCTGAATATTTAGGCGAGCCTCTAGCCAAGATACTTGTTTTTTTGCAGTGGGCATTGATTGCATGGTTAGCGGATGTCCTCGTGTGCTTGATTTCACGTTGGTTCACAAGGAGGTGAGCGACGAACGGTGCCGATTCAATACCTTTAGGATACTTACAGTCATGCGGGATATCCGAATATTACGGGCACGCCTTCGCTGGGCATTACCTCGACAAGACAGATAGCGCGCGATACGATTCACGCGATAATCTGGTCGCAAATGGCGTCGTCGGCCTCGTTGGTGGATATGTGATCGGCAGGTTCGTCGGGCCGATGCTGGGCCGGTTGATGTTCGGCCCAAGTGACGAGATTATTGAGTTGGGAATTGCCGGAGGTCCGATTCCGCGCGGCTACGCACCGAATAGCCCGTTACCCAGTCAAAAGGTAGGTGACGTTGACATCCCGACTCCGTTACCGGAAGCGCAGGGCCCACGCGGCAGACCGTGCGTTACAAATACGACGCTCTCGGACGCAGAATCCATCGGTTCATTGTCGGCGGAAAGGAGAACACGAAGTTCATCCACGACGGCGCGGATGTCATCGCCGACGACAATTCGGGAACGCTGACGAAATACCTGAACGGTCCCGGAATCGACAACAAGCTCCGGGTGCAGACCGGTTCGGACGTAAAGTACTTCCTCGCCGACCATCTCGGATCAACAAACGCGCTGACCGGCGCTTCCGGCGCTCTCACATCGTCGGCTTCGTATGATTCGTTTGGCAATGCGAGCGGCAATCTTGCGACGAGATACAAATTCACCGGCCGCGAGTACGACGATTTCACCGGACTCCATTACTATCGCGCCCGCTGGTACGACGGCAATCTTGGCAGATTCATCTCCGAAGACCCGATCGGCTTTGCTGGTGGGGACGTTAATCTGTACGGATATGTCGGCAACGGGCCGCTGGGGGCGGTTGATCCTTTTGGATTGCAGGAAGGGCCGGTAAACTATCTCCGGAATCCGCTGCCTGTCGAATACTGGGAAATAAACGGTGTATCGAACACGGTATCCGATCTGTTGATGCTTGACAACGTCGCTGAGTGGTCATGGATCGCCGGAGACTATCGATGCTCGACCGAAGACCGGCTCGCGGCCGGAGCAAAACTTGTCGGGTGGACAGCGTTCAATGCGGTCGGCGGTTTCGTCATCGGCAAAGTCCTCGGAAAGGTCGGTCGCGTTCTCGGCCCCGGAGTCAGGCGAGTCTTGTTTGGAACCGGGGATGAGATAATTGAACTTGGGATTTCAGCGGGATCCACACGATTGTCGACGGCAGAAATGAGCGGAATTCTAAGGAATGCCGCAGTTGGAAAAGGCAATTTCGGCATAGGTGCCGCATCACATAGTGAGTCAATTCAAATGGGCCGCGCATGGGTTGGTGACGGTTACCGTATCGCGTCAGACGGAAAAACGCTTGTCAGCGCCGACGGGCTCAGGGTATTCCGACCACCGACATATAAGCCGAATCTTGGACGTGTGCAGGCGAACTTCGAATCTAAATTGACCCCGGGAGCACAACCCTATGCAAACGGGCATCTTGATGTTTATTGATTGTTTCAAGAACCGTGATTCAAAAGGAGACAGCGATGCGATGCGAAATCAAGCATTTGATAAACGACCAAATTGATGATTTGAAAGTGCATCTGCCGGAATTGGTGGACGATTTTTCGCTTGTCGTCAGAATGATCGTCGGTGAGGTGGGCGGTATTGGTGAAGAGAGCTTCGATCTAGTCGTATGCACACCGAAGTGGCTTGAGCGAAAACTTAGACAAACCGGTCCATTATTCGGATACCATCATCTACTGGTGGAGTACTACGATTACGATGCGATTCGCGTGGCAATTGACCGCTTCGTTGGAAATGTTGAAGCCGAGAATTGGCAGGGCATTGCGGCGAAGTTGCGCCTCATTGGCTCTTGGGAGTTTGATGAATATTCGCCGGTGGTGTAGGTTCCTGACTGGTAGTACAGCTTGGGTCAACCAACGCGATGCGCTCGGAAACGAGACAAATTATGAATACGATGAGTTCAACAGACTAAGAAAAGTGATCTATCCGGCGATCACGTCCGGCGGGACCCGACTTGATCAAAGAACTGAATACGATCTCGTAGGTAACGTCAAGAAACGGATTGATACGGCCGGTAGACAAACAATTTATGAGTACGATAATGCGAACCGACTGATTAGTACGACCGACGCAATGGCGCAGGTTACGCATTTTGAATACAACGCGCGGAGCCAAATGGTGAAGGTCACCGACGCATTGAATCAGCATTATCAATTTGCATACGACGCACTTGGTCGCCAGTTGTCGCAATCCAGAGCCGGGGCGACGATGAGCTTTGAATACGATGCGGTCGGCAATCGGACAAACCGAACTGACTATTCCGGTCGCGAAACGACCTTTGAATACGATGTTTTGAACCGCCTCAAGAAGATCAACTATTTTCCCGGAACAACGAATCCGGTACCGGCGCTTACGGCGACCTACAACTATGACGATTTATCAAGATTGACGAGCGCAGGCAATGAAAACGGCACGGTCAACTTTACTTACGACACCCGCGGTCGGGTTAAAACTTCAACCGATGTTTTCGGTCATCTCGTTGAATATGATTACGATGCGGCTTCGAATCGGACGCAGTTAAAATTGGATTCGGCGGTTCACACGACTTACAACTATGACGGCGTGAATCGTTTGACGCAGCTGACCGACGAAGCGAGTCAGAATTTCACTTTCGGCTATGACATCGCCAATCGTTTGACTTCAACGACTTTGCCGAACGGAGTAACGACGACTTTTGATTATGACGGAATGAGCCGACTGACGAGATTGAAAGACGCGGCATCAACCGCGACGCTTTTTGATCGTCAATATCAATTTGATCCGGCGAATCAAATCACTCAGATTACTGAACCGTCGCAAACGCGTAATCTGGGTGTGCGCCGTACTCGGTGCGATTGACTAGTGGTGGAAGGAACCACACAGATAAATGTTGGTGAAATCTGTTAGCTGACGAGCGGCGGGTACGGGCAACCGTACAAGTCGGAGCCTCGTGACAAAGGCCGCCGAGGGCGGTCGAGCGAAGCAGCAGGCCCAAACGTGAGTGAAGCTTGAGCAGGCCTCGAAAGAGCTAATGCGAA
This sequence comes from Acidobacteriota bacterium, assembly GCA_016715115.1. Taxonomy (NCBI): domain Bacteria; kingdom Pseudomonadati; phylum Acidobacteriota; species Acidobacteriota bacterium. The sequence continues at coordinate 225,989 of JADKBM010000016.1, read as the reverse complement.
CGCCGACCCGCCACCCAAACGGGGAAGGCAGTACGAAACGGGGAAGACACCGACAAACGCACCCGCTTCGGTTCGCCGGGGTAATGAGCTGGGCATGTTGTGAAAGCCAATCGCGCAAATACGGGAAGCCCGGAGCTGTGGGAGTCGCGATCCCAACCGGAAGGTCTGGCAACAGGCGCGGACGGGCAGCGACGGGTGGCGGATGGGGTTGTAGGAGCGTCGAAGCGGAGTAATGTCCGCCGAGCAAAGGACCCCAACTTCTTGAATGCTCTAGTGGTAGACGAGGTGAGGTGATTGACGTGAGTCTGGAAACACCGGAATCGATCCGGAAACTACAACGAAAGCTGTATTGCAAAGCGAAGGCGGAACCGCAATTCCGGTTCTACCAGCTCTACGACAAGATCTGGCGGAGCGATATACTGGCCCATGCCTGGAAGCTGTCGCGCGAAAAGCGCGGAGCGCCGGGTGTGGACGGGGTGACGTTCGATCAGATCGAAGAGCAGGGTGTGGAAGACTGGCTGAGCGGACTGCAAGAAGAGCTGAAAGGCAAAAGCTACCGTCCACAGGCGGTGCGCAGGGTGATGATCCCGAAGCCCGACGGCGGGGAGCGTCCATTGGGATTGCCGACGATCAGAGACCGGGTCGTCCAGACAGCCGCAAAGCTGGTTCTGGAGCCGATCTTTGAGGCGGACATGGAAGACGAAGCCTACGGCTATCGGCCGAGGCGAAGCGCCATCGATGCGGTCAAGGCGGTTCACAGGGCGCTGATTGAGGGGCACACGCAGGTCGTCGATGCGGATCTGTCGAAATACTTCGACAATATCCCGCACGACGAACTGATGCGTTCGATCACGCTGCGGATCGTGGACAGGGAGGTGCTGAGACTGCTCAAAAGCTGGCTGCAGGCACCCGTGCAAAGCGAAGGGCCGAAGGGGCCGAACATGAGCGGGGGCAAGAAGAACAAGACCGGTACGCCGCAGGGCGGCGTCATCAGTCCGTTGCTTGCCAATCGCTACATGAACCGGTATCTGCGGTACTGGAAGCAATGCTCGGGCGAGCGGCAGTTTGCGGCCCGGCTGGTGAACTACGCGGATGACTTTGTCATCCTCAGCCGGGGCAAGGCCAACGAGGCTCTGGCGTGGACAAGGCAGGCAATGACGAAGCTGAAACTGGAGATAAACGAGACCAAGACCTGCGTGCGAAACGCGGGAACGGAGCAGTTTGATTTCCTGGGCTACAGCTTTGGCCTGCACTACTACGCCAGAGATGGCGGCAGGCGCTACCTTGGCGCCAGCGCGTCCCGCAAAAGCGTCAAGCGGATCAAAGCCAAAATCAGTGAAACTCTGCGCCCGCAATCAGGCGCATGGGCGGATGTGCGCGACAGCCTCAACCGCACGCTGATCGGATGGGAAGGATACTTCCACTACGGCAGCAAACGGAAGAGCTATCAGGCAGTCAATGCCCATGTGATCAAAACGGTGCGGAACTTCTTGCAGCGGCGCCACAAGGTGTCCTCGCGGGGCACTCGTCAGTTTGCTTACGCCAAGATCTTTGCCGATCTCGGAGTTCACCAAATTGGCAAAAGAAGAAATGGCTCTCTGCCGACAGCGTTGCAATGAATCAAGTCGGAGAGCCGGATGCGGGAAATCCGCACGTCCGGTTCGATGAGCGGGGACTGGAAACGGAGCCTAAGCAACCGCGCCAGTCTTCGACTCTACTAATCCCATATTACGGATTGAACTATAATCGCCTGCCGCATTTCTGAAACAAGCGCGATCACTTCATTTCGAGCGTTCTATTCGCCGAATTTCGGAGTGTCGCACGAAGTGGCTTTCGCGATTCAGGCTCGTTTCACGTGTTCTTCCCAATGCCTTTTCACCTCGCTCGGATTGCATTCGCTGGCTGGCTGACCCTGTTCTCTGTACGGACCCGTACGCAGGGTGGTGTGGGAGGCGGGAGCCGTGAGGCTTCTCCCTATCCCGATCGTGGGTTTCAACCCACGGGTTCTCGTTGATTCGTATCTAGTCGCGTCAGCGACGGCTGAATCAATCGTCGCTGACGCGACGCGCGAAACTTTTATGACCCCTTGGGGCTGTCAAAAACTGTATAAATTCGCTGAAAGCGAATCAGATAATAGCCTGGGGTGAGCGGAGCGTAAACCCAGGATTTTAGTCAGATGGGACGCCGGCCCTGAAGGGGTCGAAGGTAAGTCGTTGATTGTCGGACCCTTGCAGCATCATGTTGCGTTGTTCAAAAAACGGCCGCGCTCGTTTCTTTCGCCTTGCCGCACACTACTTTGTTGTCCCGTTCCCGCCTTTCAGGGCTCTGGACTTTTCATAAGCGCCCCGTCTGGATCCGTCCGCCAAATCCGAATCGCGCAACGATGCCGTGAGTCGCCGACGAGATCCGAATCGCGTAGCGATGCCGTGAACAAGCCGTGGGTTTCAACCCCCGGACATCGCATTGTGGGATCTCGTCGCTTCAGCGACGGCTGATTCGGGTCGTCGCTGAAGCGACGCGCGGCCCTTTTCGAAGCTTGCCGTTGGTTGAAATCCACGGCTACGACCAGCTTTCCGGCCGAATTGACGAAGATCGTGGTTTCCGATACGCCTTGAGTGTTCCACGTGATCTTCTTGACGCGTTTTCCCTCGCCGTCGCGGACTTTACGCATTCAACCAGCCGCAGTGCGGCGTCAGCCCACGGGCCAACGCGCGGTTAGAGATTGGAGTCGCGCGAGCGACGGCACGGCCGATTTTTGGAATTTCGATTTTGGATTTCCGATCGGTCGGAAATCGACACGCCGTTCGTCCGCTTTCGGCGGTCACGCGTGAACGCGCAACTCCTGCGGGTTGGCGAAATCCAAAATCGGAAATCCAAAATGCGGTGTGCCGTCGCTCTGCGACTCGGGTTCGGGATTCGATCGCTTTCCGTGGGCTTACGCCGCACGGCTAAACTCTGCCGCCGCTCCGCGGCTGGACGGGCCGGCAAAGTCCAGTTCTGTCCGGCATTTTCGGTCCTGTTGTTCTTTTCTTCCGCCTCAGTCAGGCGATAAAGCGGATCGTATTTGTAATTCTGGACGATCGGATTCGCAATGCCGGCAACCGTCATCACCATCTGCGCGATGTTGCCCGTGTTCTTGCTCGCATTGACCGATCCCGACTCAAGCTCGCCGTATTTGTATTCGAGCTTCCAGACGCTGTTGTCGCTCACACCGACGCCGATCCCGATCTCGGTCAGTTGCGCCCGCTCGTTGAACTTTGCCGTCTCCCATCGGTTGTTCCCGAGCTTCATCCGCTCGATCCCGCCCGATGCCGTGTATGAGAACGAATTGGCGTAGGTCCTCTCGGGCGCGATCTGGTTGGCTTTGCCCCAGATCCGGCTGAGGTCGCCGTCGGGTTCGTATTCGTAGCGGACGACTCGCGTCGAGAGATAGGTTTCCTCAATCAACGCGCCGGCGAAGTTGTAGGCGTACTTCGAGACGCGCGGCGTCGCGCTTTCGACCGATTCGGTGCCGAACGGAGTGCGCTGGATGCTTTCGGTCAGGCGGCCGAGCGTGTCGAACTGGGTGTAGCGCGTGTCCGAGACCGAGCTCGCGACGCGCGTCAGTTTGCCTTTGGCGTAGTTCGGCGATGCCGGAGCCTGATTGGGTTCGAGCAGTCCGTCGTAAAGGAACGTGACCTCGGGCGTGTTGTCGCTGAGGTCGTTGCTCGCGAGGCCGGCGCAGGTCGTGGCTGTGACGTTGAGGTTCGGCTTGGAGTAGCAGCGCTCCGTAATCTATCGAATTACTTCGGGTTTCTCCATGAAGTAAATGACCGCATTTTCTTTGGTAACATGGCAAACAAATTCCTCGCGAACTCTTGCTTTCTCAAACTCAGTTTCAAAAACAAGTCTAACAACGCGGTACGCGGCCTCAACTTTCACGCCTTCTTCAATTCGAGTACTTTTTCTGACTTTTCCAAAATTCCGTCGAACATCCCCATATGCTTGTGAGAAGTTATCAAATGTCAGTACACGCTTTGTCTGAACCGATAACAAATCATACATTTCGTCGAACTTCTGATCGTTGTACAATTCATGAAAATACTCAATCTTCTTCTCCGCAAGGTTCTTGTCATCTGCAAAGTATATTGGATCAATTCTGAAACACGCCGCCGTCAATAGGATCAGAACGATCATCGAGGCTTGTGCTGATGACCTTTTTCGACATTTTGTCTCCGAATCCTTCTCAGCGTCTTTCTTTACACGAGATCTCAACATTTGAATCACCCATCAGTTGAAATTCAATCACAACAAACTGGTTTCCTTTAACGTATCGGCTTTCATCCGATAAGCTTTCCTCCAAAAAGCTCCAACCGGCGTTTCTTGCCCAATCTTCATAGAATGCCTTTATTTCATCCATACGTTTGTCGGACATATAGAAAACGTCAATACCGCCATGTTGGTATTTCCGCCAAGTTCTTTTCTGATAAATCGAAAGCTCTCCGGTTTTGGCATGTCAGCGCAAATTGCAGTGACTCGTTTCAAGATTTCAGATCGCGCAACTGTCGCGTCAATCTCATCGGGATTCGTTTGACCGGAACAAGAGACGATTGCAAGAATTCCGAATGCAAGAATCAAGACCTTTATGTCAACCATGAATTTCTCCTTTCAATTTCTCGGCCTGAACCACTCTATTGGATTTCCCAAGTACGTGCCGTTTCCAATTGTAAGGCTGCCACCAGAACCAGGTGAAAAGCCAACATTGAAAGAAGTCCGAGAGCCGGTTCTCGTGACTCCGGCACATATTCTTGCACATCCCTGAGTCGTCACGCTGCTTCCGAGAAAGAAGTCTCGGATCCCATCACGAGAGCGGTTGTTGTCTAGGATGTAATTAGCGTTTAGGCTTATTCCACCTCCGAGGTTTTTCGTGCTGAAACCCGAAAGGAACTTGCTTGGGTTCTGAATATTCCTTAGTGCGTTCGAATAGCTGGAAAGGTTGATTGGGCTATAATCCCGAGACCCGATAACGTCTCCCTCACTTGTTAGCGTTATTGTTGCTCCGGGATTCCAAAAAGGTATTGGCACACTGCCGCCAATCGAAATCGCGTCGGGTCGAGCTACACGACGGATACCGTTTAGGACTGGCCAAGTGGGACTTTTTGTGACCGATCGCGAAAGGGATGGAAATGCACTGCTATCGCTTCTTTGTATGGTATCCATCATCGCGCGATCCCAGACACTGATCGTTGGAGCTCTGGTTGGAAATCTTCGATTCCAAAGTGCGTCACCCAAAGTGTTGTTGCTTAGGGTTGAAGTCAAGAAGTCTAACTGAGAGCGCGCCTTAACCTGATACCAGCCCATACCACCCACAGTACCGTCGCCATAATTGAAAATGCGAAATTGAGCGTTTGTCGTGACATCCGTAATTGTAATATCGGAACCGACTGGCAAGACGGTCCAATTCAGCGTTGTATTTGCAGGGATTTCGTTGTTGTACCAAGTCCGACCTGTGGAATCGGTCGCCGTGTAAGCCGTCCGGTTCCATTCTCTTGGACAAGGATTATTGGCCCACCGCACAATCCGGTTGGGTCGGTTGAGATAATCGGACTATTCTGCACATAAAGAAACCGATTGAAAGTCTGCGGATTCGCTGATTTGCCGCTTGCGAGCAAAGGATCGACGGCAGTGAAGCGGCCGTGGCGGTTTTCGTACATTCGGGCTTCGGCGAAGTCGAGGCCGGTTTCGTCGTCTTTCTGATAGCCGGTGAATTAAACTATACACGTTATCACCGACCGCGCGATGTTGCCCTTTAGCTCGGTCGAGATTATCTGGTTCTTACCAAGACCACCTTTCCGTCCCAACGAATCTCTCGACCTAGGACTCTGCAGTTTTCGGACGATATTTCACCGGACAACTGATTCATTTCAAAATCATTTAAAAGAAGTCGCATTATGCATTCATCATCCGAGAACTGTAGCGCGACCGAACCTCGTTTGAGTTCCGCTGATACGTCCGCCCAAGACTCATTCGGCTGCGCCTCCTGGGAACTAATCCCGAGTAGCATTTTGCCGGACACGGTGTCGCCGCTGCACGTCAACTCAAGCAAACCAACAATCGGGCCGCATCGTTTCCGCTGACAATCTTTGTCTTCAACACTGCTTGGCGGATTGTACACGATCCACCTGCCGGAAACATAACGACAAATCTCCACACTGGTAAGCTCGTGCTGTTCAGTTTTCATTCTTACATCGCTAACACGTTGGGAACATGCCGCCAGCGATGCCGAAACCGCGAGAACAGCAATAAGAATCCAATGATTTCTCGTACAATCCATATTGTGTTTCCTCTATATTATTCAGGGGTTTCTGGCTTTTTTGGTTTCTTTTCATCAGGTAGTACTTCGACATCGGTGACTTCAACGGAAACCGCATAATCGGGCACCCGCTCCAAATAATCGGTGTTCCCGGCCGCCTTCGGGTCCTTCGACAGCGCCGCGTTACCCTTCTTTACCACCGTATCGATTGAATCACCGTTTGACAGCGCCTTTGTTATCTCGTAGCCGGCATTCATCGCTGTCGTGACCCGCGTTCCAGCATTGTTTCCCAAATTGTCTGGCCCCAAAGGGTTATTGAAATAGATCTCTGAATTATCGCCTTTCAGAAACTGAAGTACTCTCGGGAAGTTGCGACCTTGCCAACAGCTAACGATAAACACGTTTTGACTATCAATCATAGGCGTTGACTCGTTCTGATAACTAACATTTCCCTTTTCGTCACGTATCCGCGTCGTGATACCAAGTGAGCCGAGGCTTTGTACTTCGTTAATGCTACCCAAGGGCGTCTTCGTTACTCTCTCACCGAGCCATATCCCTTGGCCTTTGCCGCCCCAGGAGTGCGTGACTATTACGACATTCCTAGTTGGATCTTGCAAGGATTTAAATATCTTTTGGGTTCCAAATTCATTCTCCTTGATGTAATACACGTTGACGTTCCGGCGCTGAGCAAGTCCGTCGAGACTGCGCGTTCCTCGACGTTCTCCGCGATTCAGTAATACGTACACATCGACAACTCGTCTTTTCGATCCGGTGGCCGCCTGTTGCCCATCCGGATCGGCCAGCACAAGCGGACAGTTGAGCACATAAACAAACCGATTGAAAGTCTGCGGATTCGCCCTCTTGCCCGATGCCAGCAGCGGATCGACCGCGGTGAATCGGCCGTGTTTGTTCTGATACATCCGCGCTTCGGCGAAATCGAGTCCGGTTTCTTCGTCGCGTTGGTAGGTGGTGAATTTCTGGCGGAGGTTGTCGGCGGCGCCGTATTTTGCTGTGATTGTACGTTCGCCGGTGTTGCTGGTGATCTCTTCGCCGAAGGGTTTGAAATCGCGGCGCGCGATGACGTTGCCTTCGCTGTCCGTGATCACTCTTGGCGATCCCAACATATCCGTTGCCGTGTAACGCGTCGTCGGATTCTCGGGCGGCGCGGCGGTCGAGTTGGTCGCAAATCCACCAAGGGTCGACGTGCATATTTTCGCGTTTCGAACCAAAGGGAGAAAAAGGGTTTCCCGATATCACAGATTAGAGTCGGGTTGCTTTCGCGATCGCTCATCGATTTCTAAGCGAAGTGTCATTGACTCAACTAATCCATAGACTTCCGCTTCAGAACAGTCATACCGTTTTTCGGAAAAACCCTTGGTTTCCGCCTCGACGTAGAAGACTCGAAATCTCCTGTTCCCGAGATATTGTACGGCTACTGATGGCATCGTTCGAGAAACCTCATAGCTGCTCGTCCGAGAGAAACTGACACAATGCGAAAAGGAAAGCGGATGGCACCCGTCAAGTCGACCGTTCCGCAACAGATAGTCAAACAATTCAAAAATCGGGAGTACATCCTTGCCCTCAGCGGCGAGACCATAATAATGGTTCAACACTAATTTCCAATTTTGCGGTACTTCTCTAATATCTTCCTCAATTTTCATTATTTTCAATCAAAACGCTGTTGGCCTTTCAAAAAGGCGAAGCGACCCGACGATTATTGACGAAGAAAGTTGTTTTTTGCAACAGGCTTGGATTGGACGCGATTGTATAGAGCTCGGCATTTGTGACATTACGGCGCCGCACATCGAAGCCGAATCTCCTCCCTTTGTCCAGGGCTCCGGGAATATCATCAATTAGGCCGTCTAGCGCAAAATATATTTGATCAGACCGAGACGCAGCCTGGTTAAATGCGCGACCAAAGTTGTTTGTTACCGTCCGCCGGGTAATTCCGTTACTAGCCCAGTTTTTTGCAACGCTAGCTGAAGTCGATTCCGCAAGTTCCTTAACAACAAAGCGTTCCCCAAGGGTCTCCAGACCCAAGGCAATACTTTTGGCCGATTGTCCCTTGCTCCCCGTCGGTGCTGTCACTACGTCTACGCCAAGAAGAACGGTGTCAACGGCGAATCTGCCGTAACTCCCCCGCCCTTGTTCTGCCAAAAGCCCGGACTTTTGAGCATTATAGATACTACTTAGAACTGGAACCCATTGTATTTTAGCGTCTACGTCTTCCATCGTCCGATTAAGCGCATCGAATTGCGCTTCCGTTGTGCTGTTCACAACTTGTTGGAATCCAAATCGAATGGGTGTCGGGGTGGAATCGGTTTCCCAAGAATCGTCACCTCCCGATGTATATGAACGATACCTTACCGCCAACGTTGCCAATTCCCATGAGCCAGTTCTTGCCGTTTCACCGTTCCAAGAAATTGTGTTACTCACCCACCTCATCGCACGGCAAGCAAAACCAAAGAACTCGCAGGCCCGAGAGGTTCCGCCGTCGATTGTTCCACCTTCGTCAGGAATCTGGTTGTTCTGCAAACCCGTCGGGTCGGTATTGACCAGCGGGCTGTTCATCACGTAGGTGTAGCGGTTGAAGGTCTGGGGATTCGCTGATTTGCCGCTTGCGAGCAAAGGATCGACCGCGGTGAACCGGCCGTGGCGGTTTTCGTACATCCTCGCTTCGGCGAAGTCGAGGCCCGTTTCGATGTCTTTCAGGTATCCGGTGAAGCGTTGGCGGACCTTGTCCTGGGTTGCAGTCGAGTATTTGTCGGTCGTTTTCCTGAACGTCTGGTCGGCGGCAAGGTCCTCGCCGAACGGCTTGAAGTCGCGGCGTGAGACGACATTCCCGCTCCGGTCCGTCACCAGCCTGACGCTCAGCAGGGTGTCGGTCGCGACATAGCTCGTGTTCGGATTCTCGGGCGTCTGGTTCGAGTATTCGGCGATCAGTTTGCCGCTCGCGTCGTACACGAACACGGTCGTTTCAAGATCGGTGACCTTCTTGACCCTGCGACCCTCGCCGTCGTAAAAGTAGCGCCCGATCGGTTGGTTGTTCTGGTCGAGCACCAACGACTGCTTGTTCTCGCCGTTGAAAACGACGCTCAGCCCGTCGGCATTCGCGATCAGATTGCCGTTTTTATCGTAGCCGTAGCCCTGATTCGGGTTGAACCGGTTCGTCGCCGGATCGATCTGCGGGAACGATTTGTTGTCATTGACGATCTGCGTCGTTCCGGCAAAGTTCGCGAACTGCGTCCGGTTGCCGAACCGGTCGTATTCCGCACGTCAGCGAGGACATTGCGCGGGGGCGCATCAATCTTCGTTAGATTTGTCCGAAACCGATCGTAATTCCAAGATTTCTCCATGCCCAAATGGCTTGTCGCCTTCACCGAACTGAAACGTCGAGCCTATTCCGACCCCTAAGTAATCTATGCTCTCATCCAAGAATCGAATTGAAACGAGAGCTTCATCACCTGGTTTCATCGAGTCCCGGTCAAGAAGATCAATCATTCCGCTCGTCATATACTCGCCACCGAAATCAAAAACGGGCCTGTAACCACTGATGAAAGGAGTCTTTCGAAGCTTGTTCAGTTTGATTCTCGAAGTTGCAATTATCATAAGAAACAAATTCCCGAAGGAGATAACTAGTTCCCGGAAAGCGGGCTTGCCATAAAAACACGCCGTGCCTGCGCTCTGCGTAGCTGATTAGCCGGAATGGCAACAGCCTTCATGCCATCCATTGGAAGCTTCTCGCTCATCTTGAATACTCGCGATGGTACCCTTACCTCCAAAACAAAATTCGGGATTTTATCAAGCCGGAAATTGTTTCTACCAAAACGGGTTGCATCATCAACTGAAGTGGCGAATAGTTTGACGGACTCATACCCACCGCGCTTTGTTCTCAAACCGTTTACGGCAATGTCTCTGAGTTCGGAGGCGGAAATCGCTCGATACAACGATATGCTCCTCAAATTCGCCAATGACCGAACCACATTGGCGCCGCCGTTCACCAACATCGCGCCGTTCGTGCCGTAGTAGAAAAACTTTCCGGCGCCCGATGTGTTTTCATCAGGCGACAGAATCGGAGCGTACGGAATTCTGTCGCCGCCGGACGCCGAATTCGCGCCCCATGCTCCGAGATTGTACGTTCCGGCAAAGCCGTTGTAAACAGCTGCACCGGACCACATCGCATCGCCTGCACGTGCTGCAAATTCCGGGTCGCGTACTCCGATACATTTTGGATCAATTCGACAGTAATCGCGCGTGGCTTGTGTGAAAGAGGCCCATTCGTCGAACCATCGCGCACGGGATCCGCCGTCACTCGTTCCGTCTGCATAAAGGTATTGTGTGCCAATTCGGGATCCGCTGATAACATGATAAACCCCGTTTTCGAAACTCACGTCGTTCCATTTCTCTCCGGGCGACTCCTCGAACGCTTGATAATAGGTCGTGCAGCGGTTGTCGCACTTTTCCTTGAGAAGGTCCGGATTGGTTGTCGAGTACCACCGCCGTTCGCCGTCTAGGCCCGTTGGGTCGACGCAACCCAATGGCGAATTGACGCAATACACAAACCGATTGAAAGTCTGCGGATTCGCTGATTTGCCGCTGGCAAGTAATGGATCGACGGCAGTGAATCTGCCGTGGCGGTTTTCGTACATCCTCGCTTCGGCGAAGTCCAATCCTGCTTCGTCGTCTTTTTGATAGCCGGTGAATTTCTGTTTGACGTTGTCGTTTGCCGGCTGGTAGGCGGCGACCGAGGCGCGGGAGCCGATGTCGGGGGTGATCTCTTCGCCGAATGGGAGAAAGTCTCGCCGGGAGATGACATTGCCTTCGCTGTCGGTGATCACGCGCGGCGTGCCGAGATGGTCTTCGGTCAGATAACGGGTCGTCTTGTTCGGAACCGGAACCTGCGTGTCCGAGTATTCCGCGACCAGCTTTCCGGCAGAATAGACAAAGATCGTGGTCTCGGATGCACCCTGCGAGTTCCACGTGATCTTCTTGACCCGCTTTCCCTCGCCATCATAAAGGTATCGCCCGATCGTCTGGCCCGAGGCATTTTTTACCTCGTACTGCTTGTTCTCGCCGTTGAAAACGACCCCGCGGTTGTCGCCGTCGGTTGTCAGATTGCCGTTCTTGTCGTAGCGGAAGTTCTGATTCGTCGTGACAAACCGGTTTGTCGCCTGATCGATCAAAGGAGTTGCGGTCGTCTGGACCGCGCCCGATGTCTTGTTGAGAGTCTGGCTGAACGCCGTCCTGTTGCCGAACCGGTCGTAGCCGAAGTTCTGGATCCAGTTCTGCGCCGCGCCGGCGGTTTCTCCCGCTTCGGTCAAACGATAAAGGGGATCGTATTTGTAGTTCTGGACGATCGGATTCGCGACGCCCGCGAGCGTCGTCACCGACCGGGCGATATTGCCCGTGTTCTTGCTCGCGTTGACCGATCCCGATTCAAGCTCGCCGTATTTGTATTCGAGCTTCCAGACGCTGTTGTCGCTCACACCGACGCCGATTCCGATCTCGGTCAGCTGCGCACGCTCGTTGAACGCGCGCCGTCTCCCAGCGGTTGTTCCCGAGCTTCATCCGCTCGATCCCACCCGATTCCCAGTTGGCGTTATGGCGTTTCTAAGCGTTGAAGGAAAATGGTCCGTCCACTGTCGGGATCACCAAAAGTAAACACCGCCAATAGAACGCCGCTTTGCCGCGCCAACGGGATCGTTATGAGTCTCGGACTTCCGCTACCCATATCAATTAGATCGAGCCAGATCTGATTGCCCGGGCCTCTATGTAGATTCCATTTACCTCTGAACGATTCAACTCCTTCGCCGCATTCTTCAAATCGCGCCCAGCAAAGCGGAATGTCGTCGAGACGATACTCGTGATTGCCTTCCAAGACGAGTACGGGGTTCCGATCGGGCGAACCGATCTTATTGCTTCTAAGGTAGAATTCGCTCTCGGCCTTGACCATCCATCTACCGATGAGTTCGGATTCGCTTAAATTGCCCTTAACCGGCCGGTAACCGCCGCCACAGGAGCTAAGCAAAGTCACGGTCAGTGCCATACAGAGCCTTAAAGTCGCGTTCGATATTGGCCGCAGTTTCATGGTAATGCTAGTTCTCTATCTAAATCCACAGGGATTGCGTTCACTCCACATTATAGTCTGTCTGATGGTAGACAATGACGCCCGGGAATTGCTCCGATAGCCTCCAAAATTACCCAACGGCGAAGTATTTACGTTCCGATCACTCAGAAGATGATAAAACGTTGAGTACGCGCCTGTCTCATTGCTTACCGTGAATGTCGTTAAACGAGTGTTCGGGTCCAATTCTGCGATTCTAATGCGAAACGATCCGACGAAATTACGAGACTCGCTTAGGTCGACGGTTGCCCTCAAATGGCTATCGGAACCATTGCCCTGAATTCCAGGAAGAAACCGATCAATCGTACCACGACCGGTGACGCCGAATTGACCTTCACTCCGGGTACGGTCGTACTGAAATCCCGAACGATTGCATGCATTTTCGCTGAACCGATTTCGGTCGGAGGATAGCTGTGGCGATGTTTTCATTCCGTTTGTGATACTACTGTTTGGGCCAAAGAAGCGTTGTTCCTCGCCCGTGCCAGTGAGAAATTCAAACAGAAGAAACCCAGGACGTACGTTACTCGATTCACCCTGATTCGTTGGTCCGATCGATGGGCCATTCACCCATCGATCAAATGCCGCCTTTGCCTCCGCCATTGAGTTGTAGATAGGTGACTGGACATTACTCGTAGGATGAAGCGCCCAATATCCTCCTGATGAAGAGTCCTGATAAACACCGGGTTCGATTCGGGGAATCCCCACAACATCGGATTTGTCGACGTATACTGGTACAAGGAATTTTCGCTCAACGGTTTTGTACTTCTTGCCGATTTTGACTCTTTGTTTTTCGACCCGCTCTTCCAAGATCCAATCCAGGCCCAACGGATCAGAGCACGTTACAGGATTACTCCCGCAATAAACAAACCGATTGAAAGTCCGCGGATTCTTGGCTTTTCCACTTGCGAGCAACGGATCGACGGCAGTGAACCGGCCGTGGCGGTTTTCGTACATCCGGGCTTCGGCGAAATCGAGGCCGGTTTCTTCGTCGCGTTGGTAGGTGGTGAATTTCTGGCGGAGGTTGTCGGCGGCGCCGTATTTGGCGGTTGTTGTGCGCTCGCCGGTGTTGTCGGTGATCTCTTCGCCGAAGGGTTTGAAATCGCGGCGCGCGATGACGTTCCCCTCGCTGTCGGTGATCACGCGCGGGGACCCGAGCATGTCGGTCGCCGTGTAACGCGTCGTCGGATTCACGGGCGGCGCGGCGGTCGAGTTGGTCGCAAATCCACCAAGGGTCGACGTGCATATTTTCGCGTTTCGAACCAAAGGGAGAAAAAGGGTTTCCCGATATCACAGATTAGAGTCGGGTTGCTTTCGCGATCGCTCATCGATTTCTAAGCGAAGTGTCATTGACTCAACTAATCCATAGACTTCCGCTTCAGAACAGTCATACCGTTTTTCGGAAAAACCCTTGGTTTCCGCCTCGACGTAGAAGACTCGAAATCTCCTGTTCCCGAGATATTGTACGGCTACTGATGGCATCGTTCGAGAAACCTCATAGCTGCTCGTCCGAGAGAAACTGACACAATGCGAAAAGGAAAGCGGATGGCACCCGTCAAGTCGACCGTTCCGCAACAGATAGTCAAACAATTCAAAAATCGGGAGTACATCCTTGCCCTCAGCGGCGAGACCATAATAATGGTTCAACACTAATTTCCAATTTTGCGGTACTTCTCTAATATCTTCCTCAATTTTCATTATTTTCAATCAAAACGCTGTTGGCCTTTCAAAAAGGCGAAGCGACCCGACGATTATTGACGAAGAAAGTTGTTTTTTGCAACAGGCTTGGATTGTTCGCGATTGTATAGAGCTCGGCATTTGTGACATTACGGCGCCGCACATCGAAGCCGAATCTCCTCCCTTTGTCCAGGGCTCCGGGAATATCATCAATTAGGCCGTCTAGCGCAAAATATATTTGATCAGACCGAGACGCAGCCTGGTTAAATGCGCGACCAAAGTTGTTTGTTACCGTCCGCCGGGTAATTCCGTTACTAGCCCAGTTTTTTGCAACGCTAGCTGAAGTCGATTCCGCAAGTTCCTTAACAACAAAGCGTTCCCCAAGGGTCTCCAGACCCAAGGCAATACTTTTGGCCGATTGTCCCTTGCTCCCCGTCGGTGCTGTCACTACGTCTACGCCAAGAAGAACGGTGTCAACGGCGAATCTGCCGTAACTCCCCCGCCCTTGTTCTGCCAAAAGCCCGGACTTTTGAGCATTATAGATACTACTTAGAACTGGAACCCATTGTATTTTAGCGTCTACGTCTTCCATCGTCCGATTAAGCGCATCGAATTGCGCTTCCGTTGTGCTGTTCACAACTTGTTGGAATCCAAATCGAATGGGTGTCGGGGTGGAATCGGTTTCCCAAGAATCGTCACCTCCCGATGTATATGAACGATACCTTACCGCCAACGTTGCCAATTCCCATGAGCCAGTTCTTGCCGTTTCACCGTTCCAAGAAATTGTGTTACTCACCCACCTCATCGCACGGCAAGCAAAACCAAAGAACTCGCAGGCCCGAGAGGTACCTCCGTCGATTGTCTCGGTCTCATTTTCTGGTTCTTGATTAGTCTGCAAACCCGTCGGATCGGTGTTGACGAGCGGACTGTTCAGGACGTAGGTGTAGCGGTTGAAGGTCTGCGGATTCGCGTTCTTGCCGCTAGCTAGGAGCGGATCGACGGCGGTGAAGCGTCCGTGGCGGTTTTCGTACATCCGGGCTTCGGCGAAGTCGAGGCCGGTTTCGTCGTCTTTTTGATAGCCGGTGAATTTCTGGCGGAGGTTGTCGGAGACTCCGTATTTCGCGGTGATTGTGCGTTCTCCGGTTTAGGAGACCCGAACATGTCGTTCGCGGTGTAACGAGTTGTCGGATTCTCGGGCGGCGCCGCCGTCATGTATTCGGCGACCAACTCTCAAGCGACGAAAACGGTTGCGTCCTGAGCAATGTTTTTGCGACTTCAACTGCGAGTCAATCGCGTTCAAAACCCAACATCGGAGTTATTAGCATACTCTTGATAAAAACGAATCAGTTCCGCCAATGCTCTTTCATCGTTTTCATACCACCCTCGGAATTCGGACATCATAATCGGCCCGTTTGCAATTCCGCGAGTGTTTGCAAGCCATTTTCCGAAGTTCGTCCAGATGGAATGAGTTTGCCCAGTCGCCAAATCCGAACCAAGACCAAAGCCGTCGAGAAAACAGACCACCTCCTCAAAGGTGCCGTTTACGGTGTACATTCGTGGTCGGCGACAAACCGCTTCAACGATTTCGATGAATTGCTTTTCGGTCATATCATTCAATTCCCCGGGAACACATGGAATCGGGTCTTATTGAGTATTTCTCGGTTCGACAGGATGAAATCCAACTCCTGCATTGTAAACGTTCCAGACTGCAATGGGCGACCGTTCCGCTGCCAAACTGCGAATCGGCTGACGCTGAATTGATTGCCGGTCGCACGAGCCCCGAAGTTGAAGTTGATTTCCGTTGCGTTTCGCGCGAGTCGTTCGAATTTTTCGGGAATGAAGAGCCGGGTTCCCGTTCGCTCAATATAAGTCACCGATTTCGTGGTTCGCGCAAATTCCTTAACATCGCCAAGTCCCAATGCAAGCCTGTACGGGACCGTGGTCGAAGATTCACCGGCTACCCCAAGCCTTGTAATCGTCGTTCCCCGGGCAACTGCGCCGAATTTGAACGGTGCAAGCACCAGAGCGACGTCAATCGGTTCGATCGCGTTTACCACCGCGCCGGTTGCGGGATGCACATAGTGGTATCCATCTCCCTTTATTACTTCCCACCCTTGGCGTTCGTAGAAACTGAGCGACTCCTTAAATGTTCTCCCGGTCCTTGAATCAATGAATGTTTGCGGTGTCCGCGGGCCAAATTCATTGAGTCGGACCACATAATCGTAATAATCGTAATAAGTCTTGTCGCCCGATGTCGTGGACTTTGACTGTGACCATGGAACGACGAGGTCACCGTTTCTGTTTCGCTCGGTAACTTCGAAGTATCCTTTTGGAATCGGCTTGTCGTTCTTGAGGTATTTGCCGTCACCGCCAGCTGTTGGGAAAACCCATCGACCGGCCTGCAAACCGTCAGGATCCGACATCGTCAACGGGCTGTTCAGCACATAAACAAACCGATTAAATGTCTGCGGGTTCGCGCTCTTGCCGCTTGCGAGAAGCGGATCTACCGCGGTGAAT
Source organism: Acidobacteriota bacterium (assembly GCA_016715115.1). NCBI lineage: Bacteria > Pseudomonadati > Acidobacteriota > Acidobacteriota bacterium. The sequence goes on along the minus strand of JADKBM010000016.1, from coordinate 209,382 downwards.
CTGCCGTGGCGGTTTTCGCACATTCTGGCTTCGGCGAAGTCGAGGCCGGATTCTTCGTCGTTTTGTTTCCGTAACTGTCTCCTGAAACGATTGGATCGGTCGGGCTCGGCACGATCAATTCCGTCCGACTCGCTTTTCCAGCTCAACCAGCCGCGCGAGCGGCGGCAGAACTTAGCCGTGGCGCGTAAGCCCACGGAAAAGTCAAAAAATGACCCCCGAGCCGCGCGAGCGGCGGCACAGTCCCGCAAGGCGCTTGCATTCACGGACCTCGTTTGGCAAAATCGAGCCCCTACACTCAATCTCAATTTGGAGGCTCACGATGGCAAATACTTACTCATCTCTTTTCTATCACGCCGTTTTCAGTACGAAACTCAGGCAAGGCTGGATCGCCCCGTCGATCGAAGATCGGGTCTGGCGAAACATCGGCGGAATCGCCCGGGGAATCGATTGCACGGCGGTTGCGGTCGGCGGGATCGAAGATCACCTTCACGCCCTTTTGATGGTTCCGCCAAAATACGCGCCGAGCGAAGTCGTTATGAAACTCAATGCCAACTCTTCCCGGTTCATTCACGAAGAGTTCGGGAATCTCGGATCGTTCGGATGGCAGGACGGTTTCGGGATTTTCTCGGTGAGCAAATCCGCAGTTCCGGAGGTTATCGAATACATTCGGAACCAGAGAATTCATCACGCGAAAATGAGCTTTGAAGAAGAGTATCGCGAGTTGTTGAGGCTTCACGATGTCGATCCCCGCGACGGTCTTTACATTTTCGGGTAGCGTGCCACCGCTCACGCGGCTCGGTCATTTGATTTCGCTCGTTTTCCGTGGGCTTACGCGCCACGGCTAAACTATGCCGCCGCGCTGCGGCTGTTTGACCGGGGAAACATATGGTCGCGCCTCGGTCAGCCGATAGAGCGGATCGTATTTGTAATTCTGGACGATCGGATTCGCAATGCCGGCAACCGTCATCACCGTCTGTGCGATGTTGCCCGTGTTCTTGTTCGCATTGACCGATCCCGATTCAAGCTCGCCGTATTTGTATTCGAGCTTCCAGACGCTGTTGTCGCTCACACCGACGCCGATCCCGATCTCGGTCAGCTGCGCACGCTCGGTGAACTTCGCCATTTCCCATCGGTTGTTGCCGAACTTCAACTTTTCGATCGAAGATTCCGGCCCACATGTAGTTTTTGTATTGCCAATTCAATTTCCGTGTTCAACCTCTCATCACCGTAGTAAGAGAAATCTTCACGCCTGCGCTTTTCGTCGGGCTCGTAGAAGTCTAGGTCGAAGGCAAGTTCAGATAGAATCTCGAAACCAGGTTCGTCCGGCGTCTCGGAATTCCAAACCTTTTCCTGAAACTCTTTAATTAGTTTCTTTCGTCCGAACCTATCGGCGCCTATATTGGTTTTAGAAGCATATCGCGAGACGATTGGCGTCACATCGGTGTTTTGAAAGGCTCGGATTAGCTTATTTCTATTTTATATTTTTTCCAAAGTTCCTTGGTTATTTCGAAGGCTTCTGCCTCACTCTGGCCCACGAAACAAACTATGGATGTCCAACTGAGATCCTGGCGAATATCGAATTTCTTGCGTAACCACTGACCAAATCCCCGGTACACAAGGTCATCCGGTTTTTTCTTGGCAAAGGTATAGCCCGCAATAAAGGCCTCTATTCGGACGACCGATCCATACCCGATATACAGTCCGGGTTTTTCCAATAACAACGTCATTATCTCAGCTTCTGTCATACTTTAGCATCGTCCAAACTATCGAGGATCTCAACGAGTGATTCAAATCCCGGACGATAAAACTCATAGACCTTCTTTCGATAGATCTCAACCAACTCCGCATAGCGCGGATTGTCTGCGAGTTTGGCAACGATGATACCTCTGTAGCACATATAGTCCTCGAACCCATAAATGCTGATAGGTTCCGGTCGCGAGTTGATTAAGCGGTCAACGTCCGAAAGCGTCCGGCCTCGTCGAATCGCAGACCAAACACCGGGTCGACTTCGTAACCTTCCTACCGATCTGTAAAATACAGAGTGTAACTCTGTAGCGGTTCTCCCTTTTTGATGAACGAATTAAGTCGCCGCAATAGGCGAAATTCGCTTTTGCCTAATTTCTCGCCAAGTCTTTCAATTAGTTCTTTTCGATAAACGTTCATAATTCCTCAAGCTAGTTCCGCGGACGAATCACACGAACGCGGGTAGGCCGGAAGGATACGTCTGCGAAACGAGCGCTCCGAAAATATCTACGAATAATCGGCGAACGGCCAACTCGGGTCGCCGGTCAAGGCAATGCGCTCCCAACCTTGACCGACGATCCAATTCTTTGTGCGCAACCGCCAAGAAGGGCTTCTCAATCTGAAACAACGCCAAGAAGTACAATTTGAACAAACTGATCTTCGGCGCCATCTAACTCAATCTTCCAAAACGCCGCATTGCCTTCCAAAAGGAATTTATTTAGGACATCCCGTAACGCTTCGTTCTTGAACGACGCAACGATTTTCGGATCATCGCGAGCCGGGCCAGAATACTTCATGCCACCGCTGCCCGTTTTCTCAGCAATACTCAACTGTGACTTGACATCACCGCTTTCAAGAATCCTGATCCCCACTTCACTCAGCGGAACTTCTCTAAACTCCAGGTGTCGAATACGGACGTTCGCGATTCGATTTACGGTCACGTCCGAGTCACGGGGCCAAACATTTACAATGTCTCCTTTGATCTCCCACTGATATCTACGATCCTGAGAAAAGATCTCGGCAAGCGCATCTTCGATGGAAACGCATACCAGTTTCAACGAAACCAGTCGAGACGGATTCCGAACCGTTGAAAGGTCGACAAATCCAATTGAGACACCTGCTTTCGTTCCGAGGGTCGAAAGGGCGTCGTCAAGACTTCGGTTCGACAGGAAGAGAGTCACCCTTTTAGTCGTATCGGGAGTCCTACATTCCTGAGAATAGTTTACGAGCGGCAATACTGTAAGAATCACGGTGCCGATTAGAGATGCGATGAATGTCCGAAACATTTGCAATTCATAGCTCCTGATTGACCGTCGTCGGCATTAGTTAGCCAAAATTACGTGTTCAACTGGCTTTCGCCCAAAGCCGTACCGGGAGGGGCTGGGCTGTACCTCCACTGACTCAACATAATCGATCACGAACTTTCTGCGGTATCGGCCCATATGGCCAAAAGTTCCTGAGTCACTGATCACCCCAACGGCGGTGATCTTTACGGTGCGCCCGCGGTCGTTCGTCCATTTTAGCGCGAACTTGCGTACGGATCCGCATCGCGTAGCGATGTCCCGAATTTGGCCGTGGGTTTCAACCCACGGACGTCGGGTTCTTGCTATTTTGTCGCGTCAGCGACGGCTGAGTCAATCGTCGCTGACGCGACGCGCAAGGCTTTTCGAACTGTCCGTGGGTTGAAACCCACGTCTAAACTCAACGAGCCGCTGACGCGGCGGACGCAACGGAATCGTCAAAACAATCTTCCGGTCAAGCGACAACTGTGTCTTTCCCGTGCATTTAGACGCTGACGCGGCGGACGCAACGGAATTCGTCAAAACAATCTTCCGGTCAAGCGACAACTGCGTCTTTCCCGTGCGTTTCGCGAAGCTTGTCCTGTTGCCGAACCGCCGTGAAACTCGTGTTCGCCTGATCGAACCGGCTGATGTTGAGGATGTCGAGCGTTGCAAAAACCGGGTGACGCCTCATTTGATTTCAATGTCCGCCGCGTTCCTTGACCGTCTTAGATTTATGTCAAAAACGTTGCGCCCTACTTTATCATTGGCATTAACAAATTCCGGCTGTTTCGGATCCAATGTGCTACCGCCTTCCAAACAAGCCTCATTGACGATCACTCGATATTTTCCCTCGCCGACCCTTAATTTGTAATTGCCGTCGCCATCGGTGATCACCACGTTAAGGCATTTCTTGCAATCCGCTCGTTGGAAAATAATCGTCTGTCCGACCGGAATCACGATTCGTCCGGTTTCCGGCTCGACCGTCCGGACAATCCCTTCAACCCGAATTACGCAATGGAAAGTTTGCCCGCGAATTTCCGCGAATCGGCGCGAATAGAATTTTGTCCGAACGCGTCCGAACAAACCGCTTTTCGAAGCTTTGTGTCCCAATTTCATAAAAACGGAGTCTTTCGGCGCGCTCTTAAACCGGATTTCCATTCGCGCCGATTGGCGAGGATTCGCGGGCAAAATCCGCTAATGCGTAATCTGGGTTCAATCGTCACAAATTTTGAATAAACGTCCTCTTCGCAGGACGACACCGATGTCATCAAAGGCCGATCCGAATTGGGTGTCGGACCGGCCTCAGAAGATCAGCTATGGCAAGTATGCAGTCGGAACTGGTAAATCGGTCGAGATGCCGAATCCGAGGATCGATGTTCCCGCGGTCGACTGGCGAAGGAACCACGTCGCGGTCGAAGGTCTGAAAACAGCCGCGTCGAACTTCCCGTCGCCGTCGTAATCGCCGGGGGCCGGGATGTCACCAACCGTTCCGAATGGGAATGAGAAAAACGTCAGGTCTTCGCTGCGAAGAACGAACCATTCTCCCGTGCCCGGCCGCCAGAACGCGACGTCAGCCTTGCCGTCACCCGTAAAGTCGCCCGGAGTTTGGCGATCGGTCGAGATACCGAACGTTAAGACGATGATTCCGGCCGTTGATCGGTTAAGCCACCATTGTCCGTTCGACGGGCGGAAGACGGCAATGTCAGCCTTGCCGTCGCCGTCATAGTCTGCCGGCGCCGGTTTATCGCCAGCGCTCCCAAACGGCTGGATCGTCGTTCCGCCGCTCGAACGCTGAATGAACCAGGTCGAACTCGAAGGCCTGAATACTGCCGCGTCTGCACGCCCATCGCCGTCGTAATCCGCCGGAACCGAAAGATCTTCCGCCGTTCCGAACGGGAACGAGAAGAAGGTAGAGTCTTCGCTTCGCAGAACGAACCATTCGGAGGTCGACGGCCGATAGATCGCGACATCCGTTTTGCCGTCGCCGGTGTAGTCGCCGGGTTCCAGCCTGTCAGCGGAATTGCCGAAGGTATGCGTGATTGTTCCAAGCGTCGACCGATTCAGCCACCACTGTCCGGACGCAGGCCGGAAGATCGAAACGTCCGTTCTCAGATCCCCGTCAAAGTCTGCCGGTGGTTTTCGGTTGGAAAATCTGGTGGCTTCAAAATTCTGGTACGCAACGCCGATCACGCCGGCCGCCGTAACCGTCCCGGAACCTGCCCCGGTCAATGTGACCGTTGCGTTGGACGGACCGCCGTAGACAAAAAGATCACCCGGATTGGTCGTCGGCGCCGACCCGTCGACCGTCAGAGGAGTCGCTACTCCTCCAAGACCCGTAATGAAGAGATCGGGCGCGAATTCGGGATTCCCGACACCGCCGTTTCTCGTGAATTCGGCGCCGTTCGACGTCAGATTGGCGACCCGCGCAGGTAATGCGGCGGAAGCGTTGTCGACGATCGTCATCCGGTCGTCATTGGTTGCGCTGCCATCGTAGCTGATGGTTTCGGCGGTTCCGACGCGGGTAGTTACACCGAGTCCAGAAATGTCGACGACGGATTGCGTTGTGGAGTAAGTGAACGTACCGTTCCTGACCGCGCCCGCCGGGTCGTTAATGTCCACGACGTCCCGGTTTATCGAACTTCCGGGGGCATCGTCCACTCCGAGGCCCGGCGGAAGGAATCCGTAAAATTCCAGGTTGGCAAGATTGGCACTCACGTTGCCAAGATTCCACGCGATCGTGTCGGTGCTGAGAAAGCCCGCGACCGTGATCTTCGTTTTTCGCGTCAGTCTTGTATTGACGAACGTCGCCAAATTATCGACTAGCCGCATCGACTGGAAGGTGTTCAGCAGGACTCCGTCGTTGGAGATCGTCGCGTTGTCCGGAGACGCCGACAGCGCAATGTCGAAAATGTCCGCGGGCGTGTCAGAATTCAAGGCGCTGTCGAGACCGTTGAAGGAAATATCAAGTTCGTCACCGTCGGCGCTCGTCACTGAAGTCTTCAGATAGCCCATATTCCCGTTCGGGTCCACCAGAAATCGACCGGCATCCTCGCTGGCACCGACGATGTATGATTCGCGGGCGATCGCCGATCCGGGATTGCCGAAAACGTTGAGGACGTCGCCGGCGCTGGCATCGGCGTTGTACGCGACCCGAAGATCAACCAATCGTGACGTGTTGTCGACGGTGAACGTGTCGCCGGAAGCTCCGACGTTCGCAAAGAACTGGGCTCCGACGGCGGCTGCCGGGTCATTGAATTCAACGGGCAGTCCCGAATTGAGAACCGAGCGAAAATCCGTTGCGGTTGGTTTGGACAGCAGAAGCGAGTCACTTGCCGCAGTGCCGCTGACGGACAAGGTGTTCAGATTATTGAGGCTGATCAATTCAATTGTCGCGAAATTGATCGATTGTCCGCCCGAAAATCCAAGCTGGGTTGCACTCTGCGTCACGTTCGAAGCGAAAGAATTGACGGTCAGGCGATCTTGCGTGTTCGGAGTCGCTCCGTTGTGGGCATCGCCGTTTATCGTGACTGCCGCCGAAAGAAGACCGCCGGAAATAACGAAAAGATCATCGTTGTCACCGCCATTGAAAACGTAGGATGTTCCGGCGACCGTGCCCGGACCATTGATGTTGAATTGATCGTTGCCAATCCCGCCGCTGACGATAAAGGAATTGATGCCGACGCCCTTCAAGTTGTTGTTGAAGGCGATCTGATCGCTTCCGTCAAGCGCATTGATCCGCAGAGTGGCCTTGTTGGCGACGTTCACCAATTCAAAGGCACCGCCTCCGTCATTGACCTGCGTGGTTTGCGTCGCGGAGACGATCGGGCCGTTGACGATGTTGAGGAAATTGAGCGCCGTCGTCGCGTTGATCGTGAAATCGGCGACCGCCGTCAGGTCGTTGATCGGTTCAAGTCCGGTGTATTTGAGGACGAAATTTCCTGTCTCGCCGCCTGAATACGTGATTGTCCCGTCATGCGAATTGATCGGGTCGCTCACGCCGCGGTCGAAACTCCCGCCGAGGAGCGTCACGGTATCGCCGGTCGCGGAGACTTGCCCGCCGCCGTGGAATGATACGCTCGAGAACGGAAACGGTCCGCCGGAGAAGTCGATCTCAAGCGTGTCATCGCCCTCAAGGCCGTAGATCACCAATTCACCGGTCGGCGCGAACGATGAAATGGTGAGGTTTCCGCCGCCAAGTCCTTCGATCACGATCGACTCGCCGTTTCGCCCGATCCTGATCGTGTCGTTCCCCGTCGTTCCGCGAAGTTTGTTACTGCCGGCTGCCATCGCGGGGGCACCCGTCCACTTCGTGGGCGGTTCGAAAAATTGGCGGAAAAAAGGCTCGGCGGCACCGCCGAATGACGATGTTGCAGTGACGAGCAATGTCGCAATAGTGACGAACAACGATCGGAAACGACCTAGTGAACATTCAGTTTTCATAATGTGGCGACTCCTTGGATTTCCTTTTGACGCAGGATGGATTATCTCCCAAGACAACACGGCGGTATTTAGCAATTTATGAATATTTTCTGAAGTTTTTCTGAAACCGGTCGCGACGGCCCGTTATTCGAAGACTCGAGTCGTCGCACTCGATCGGGGTTTCTCTTGCTTGAAGCGTGATTGGGTGAAACGGAATGTCCTAAGATGCGATCGAGCCTCGGTTCATCGCGTGACGCGGGTTGCGTCGCAAGATCCCGGGGCCGAACGGCGCGATCGAGCGAAACCGCATTCGGGCGTCCGCTTCGAGATCTTGGGCGCGATCTCGTTTGCGGAATCGTTGGACTTTTCCGCCCGGATTGCATTAAACTCTCTCCAATGTTCGGAAGCTTCAAATTTCTCGCCCTTAGATAGCCGCTCGTCGAATTCTTTTGACGACGCGGCGGACGCTACGCAAATTCAGTTTAATCCGTTAAAATTTTAGATTCGTTTCGGGTCTTCGAATTGAGGGCCGTTTTTCGCTCCCCGACCCGGAACCGAGGGAATTCACAGACTATGGACGAGAAGTATTTCGCAAAAAAGATCGAAGACAAATGGCAGCGGATCTGGAACGAGACGAACGCGTTTCAGGCCGACGCCGGCGACCCGCGGCCTAAGTTTTACCAGCTTGAGATGCTGCCGTACCCGTCGGGCAACCTCCATATGGGCCACGTCCGCAACTATTCAGTCGGCGACGCGCTCGCCTGGTACAAACGGCTCAAGGGATTCAACGTTCTGCATCCGATCGGCTGGGATTCGTTCGGTCAGCCGGCCGAGGACGCGGCGATCAAGCGCGGCGTCGATCCGCGCGCCTGGACCGAAGAGAATCTCGCACATATGCGCGGCCAGCTACAGCGCCTCGGCCTGAGCTACGACTGGCAGACCGAGATCGCCGCGCACCGTCCGGAATACTACAAGTTCGACCAGTGGTTCTTCCTCAAGATGTTCGAGATGGGACTCGCCTACAAGAGAAAGACGCAGGTCAACTGGTGCGAGACCGACAAGGCCGTGCTCTCGAACGAGCAGGCGTCGGGCGGACTCTGCTGGCGGTGCGGGAACGGCGTCACGAAAAAGGACCTCGAACAGTGGTTCCTCAAGACGACCGCCTATGCCGACCAATTGCTCGACGATATGGCCGAGATCGAATCCGGCTGGGCCGAAAAGGTCCTCAAACGCCAGCGGGACTGGATCGGCCGCTCGGAAGGAGCGCTTGTCGATTTTGGATTGGGGATTGGGGATTTTGGATTGGGCGAATCGACTGACGGGCCGGATTCGGAAAATCCAAAATCCAAAATCGAAAATCCGAGATCGATTCGCGTGTTCACGACGCGGATCGACACGATCTACGGGGCGAACGCGGTCGTCGTCGCGGCCGAGCATCCGGTCGTCGAGGCTTATTTCGAATCATTTTCGGACGAGACGAAAGCGGCGATTGAGAAGATCCGCGCCGAAAAACTCAAAGTCGTCGACCACGAGACCGAGCAGGAAAAAGAGGGAATCGACACCGGGCTCCGCGCGGTCAATCCGTTCAGCGGCGAGGAACTGCCCGTCTGGGTCGGCAACTACGTGATGATGGAATACGGCACCGGCGCGGTGATGAGCGTTCCGGCCCACGACGAGCGCGATTTCGAATTCGCCAAGAAATACGGCCTGCCGATCCGCCAGGTGATCTCCGAGCCGCACCTCGCGCACGAGCACCACTCGATGCACGCGCTCGCGCTCGAACAGGCGTTCACCGGATACGGCGTCCTCGTCCATTCGGATTTCTGGAACGGCAAATCGAGCGAGGAGGCGAAAAAGGAGATGACGCGGCACGCCTCGGCCCACGGTTTCGGCGAGGGCGCGACGACCTATCGCCTCCGCGACTGGGGCATTTCGCGCCAGCGTTTCTGGGGTTCGCCGATCCCGATCGTCTATTGCGGCGCGTGCGGCGTGGTCCCCGAAAAATACGAGAATCTGCCGGTCAGGCTTCCCGAAAACGTCGCCATCACGGGTTCCGGCGAGTCGCCATTGGCGAAGGTCGAGGAATTCGTCAACACGGACTGCCCGCGCTGCGGCGGCAAGGCGCGGCGCGAGACGGACACGATGGACACGTTCGTCGATTCCTGCTGGTACTATTTCCGGTACATCGACCCGCGCAACGACGAGATGCCGTTCGACCCCGAAAAGGCGGCCTACTGGACGCCGGTCGATCAGTACATCGGCGGCGACGACCACGCGGTGATGCACCTCATCTACACGCGTTTCTGGTCGAAGGTGATGCGCGACATAGGGCTCGTGAAATTCAACGAGCCCGTCAAACGCCTTCTGACGCAGGGAATGGTCGTCGGCGAGACGTTTTTCGACGAGATCCCGAACCCGGACGATCCCGCCGGCAAGGGAAAGCGGATCTACTTTCCGCCGTCGCAGGTCACGGTCGAGCGGGACGCGAAGGGCAAGATCCTGTCGGCGGTGTCGGCCGACGGGAAAACTCTGAAGTCGGCGGTCGAGCGGATGTCGAAATCGAAAGGCAACGGCGTCGACCCGGACGAGATGGTCGAGATCTACGGCGCCGACGCGGCGCGGCTCTTCGTCCTCTTCGCCGCGCCGGTCGAGAACGAACTCGTCTGGAACGAAGCCGGCATCGAAGGCGCCGTCCGTTTCCTCCAGCGCGTCTGGCGCTTCGTCCGGACGGTGAGCGGTGAGCAGGGGGCGGTGAGCGGTGAGCCGGGAGCGGTGAGCAGTGAGCCGGGAGCGGTGGTCAGTGGTCAGGGGGCAGTGGTCAGTGGTCAGGGGGCGGTGGACGGTGAGCAGGGAGCGGTGAGCAGTGAGCCGGGGGCAGTGGTCAGTGGTCAGTGGTCAGTGGGCAGTGAGCAGGGAACGGTGAGCGGTGAGCGGGCGGATGGCGATCCAAATCCCAAATCACAAATCACAAATCCGAAATCCGAGGGTCCGAAATCCGAAATCCGAAATCCCAAATCCCAAATGCTGTTGCGTAAGGTTCACCAGACCATCAAGCGCATCTCGGACAGTCTTGAATCGCTGCAGTTCAACACGCCGGTCGCGGCGCTGATGGAGCTGTGCAACGCGCTCTACGAATTCAGGTTCGAGCCCGGAGAGGCGACGGCCGAAGAGGCGGCGGCGGTCCGCGAGGCGTGCGAGGCTTTGGTGCTGATGCTCGCGCCGTTCGCGCCGCACGCGGCCGAGGAACTCTACGCCGCGCTCGCCGGCAACGACCGCGGAATGCTCGCCAACGGCGCCCGTTTTCCGGAATTCGTCGCCGAACTCGCGCGCGCCGAAGAGGTCGAGATCCCGGTCCAGGTCAACGGCAAGCTCCGCGCCCGCGTCCTCGCCGCGCCCGACGCCGGCAACGCCGACCTCGAACGCCTCGCCCTCGCCGACGCCAAGGTCGCCGAACACACCGCCGGCAAACAGATCGTCAAGATCGTCGTCGTCCCCGGCCGCCTGGTGAACATCGTCGTGCGTTGATTCTTGCTTGCAGAACCCCGCACGACCGAATGCAGAACCCCGCACGAAGTAAGGGGGTACGGCCGCGGAGCGGTCGGCGCGCTTCGATACTGTCCGCTTGGACGCCGCCGCGCCTTCCCGGACCATCGCTCCCATACCACAGACACTTGACCGCTCCGCGGCCATACCCCCTTACTCCGTGCGGGGTTCCGCATGGTTTATACTTGTTCGATGCGTCCGAAACATCCGGTCCAAATGCTCTTCTTCGTCTTCGTGGTCTTGGTCTCGATCGCGGCGAACGCCTATGGCTGCTCGTGCAGCCGGCTGGCGATCTGCGAGCAGTTTGATCTCGCTGATACCGTTTTCATCGGCAAGGTCACCGGGTCGAAGGAGCAGCGGATTGGAAGGTACGACGACGGCGAACGCGAAACGGAAACCGTGTTCGACGTCGGCGAGATCTATTTCGAGGTCATCGAAGCCTTTCGCGGGACCGTCGCCGGCCGGAGGCTGACGATTCTTTCCAATACGGGCGGCGGCGACTGCGGGTATTGGTTCCGGCGCGGCGAGACGTACGTCGTTTTCGCCTCGCGGGAAAAAACGCCCACGGCCAGGCTCTGGACCTCGCTCTGTTCGGGGACGGCCGCGCTCGGCGTCGCGGACGAAGCGCTCGGATTTTTGCGGAACATTCCGAAACCCGGCTCGGGCGGAACCATCCTCGGCACCGTTTACGAATCGACCCGGAATTATGAACTCCTCGGCCAAGTGAACCCCGCCTATGCGAATCTGCGGGTGAGCGCCGTCAGCGTCGGCCGGCGCGGCCGCGTTTTCTCCGCCGCGACCGACCGCGACGGGCGCTACGAGATCAAGGTTCCGCCCGGCCGATACTTCGTCAGGCCCGAACTGCCGCCCGGGACGACCGACATTCCGGAATCGGTCCGGCGAAAGCCTCTCGCGGTCGGCGACGCCGGGTGCCGGAGCGAGTATTTTACAGTCTACAACGACGGCCGCATCTCCGGACGCGTCGTCGATTCGGCCGGCCGGCCGAACGGAGCCGTCACGCTCGAACTGATCCCCGCCGCCGCCGCCCCCGAAAACCGTTTCCGCGGCAGCCAATTGGTCTCCGCCGCGACCGACGGGACGTTTTCCGAGGGCGCGATCCCGCTCGGGAAGTACATCTTGGGACTCAACTTCGGGTTCGATCCGACGGACGACCGGCCGTACGGCACGTATTTCTATCCGGGAACGGCGGACCGTTCGAAGGCGAAGGTCTTCGAAATCGGTCCGGGGAGCAAAATCGGCCGCGTGGTTTTCAAGCTTCCGCCGAAGCTATTCAAACTGAAGATCCGCGGCGCGGTCCTCTGGGCCGACGGAACGCCCGCCGCCGGCGCCGAGGTTCGTTTGCGCGACATCGACGCCGGCAGCAGCGTGTTTTTCTCCGCGCCCGTCACAAACGCCCGCGGCGAGTTCGATCTGGAATGGTTCGCCGGCCGCAAATATCGTCTTGAAGCGATCGTCTGGGAAAAGACCGCCGACGGCGGAGCGGTCTCCGTCGCCGAGGGCGAAAGCGAAGAATTCGTCCTCACCGCCGCCACGCCGCCCTTCGTCATCCGGCTCGCCGGGACGGCCCCGAACAAAAGCCCGCGATCCCGCACGACCGTCCGGGCGAACTGACAGAACCCGCCGGGAGCGGAGCGTGGTTTGGCGCATTCCGCTTTTTGATCTCCGGGAAAAGAAAAGAAGCCGTCTTTTTAGGACGGCTCCCTTTCCGTGGTGAGGTGTGAGCGTAAGGATCGGTCAGTCGTTGAGGTGGGGAATCGACAGCTTACTGCAACCGGAACCCTGTGTTTGCCGTATCCGGCTGGACCGAACGCGACGTCAGCAACTCCGGATTCGCTGCCGATTCATCTCAATGATTTAGATCGTAATCGAAGCCTGAATTCCCTGTCTTTAACTGATATTAATTGTCATAAAATATTCTAAATTGAACTTTTCTCCGTATGTGCTATCATTTTCAGAAAATTGCTTAGCACTCGAAATCATTAATCCGTCACGATCTTCCATATGACGATCTACAAATGCCGCAATTGGCTCCTCGATACTACGGAACGCCGTATTCTTAAAGACGGAGTTCTTCTTGACATCACCCCGAAATCCTTCGATTTGATCCAACTGCTTGTAGAGCGCCCCGGGAAAATCTTCACGAAGGATGAAATTTTAGGGCTTGTTTGGAACGGGACTATTGTAGAAGAGGCAAATTTGCCTGTTCAGATCTTCAAAATTCGGCGAGCATTAGGCGAAACGAAAGAGTCACAATTGATTGAAACAATATCCGGTGTCGGATATAGATTTGTTGGTCTGGTAAAGGTTGTTCCGCGGAGGGAATGGGAGAAACTACAGAACTCTAGTGAATCTTCGTTGGAAAACGCGAAGGTCGTGTTACCGACGGTTGCAGTTTTGCCATTCAAGAATCAAAGTGACGAGACTGAGTTCGATTATATAGTTGACGGTATCACCGAAGAACTGATAAATCATATTTCAAAGCTATCTGAAATACGCGTGCTCGCGCGGGAAACCGTGTTTCGATTTAAGAATTCGGACTTGCCGCTCCACGAATTGATCGGCGAATACGATGTTGAGAGTGTTATCGTTGGGCGAATGCGGGTCCAAGGTCCGCGACTGACTGTCAACTGTGAATTGATCAGATGCAGCGACGGAACGCAACGGTGGGGAAAGAGTTTCAGAGGGAACTTTGACGACGTCATTGCGATCGAAGCTCAGATTCTTAAGGAAGTCGCTCAATTCTTTGAATCTCGTTCGAAGGCCAAAAACGGCGAGCTTTCGGAGTCCGCGCCGCGGAATGCGGAATCGCATCGGTTGCTTCTCAAGGCCAGGTTTCTTCACGAGAAGTCCACCGAAAACGAAATCAATAGTGCCATCTCGTATCTGCTTGAGGCGGTCGGCCACGACGTCACGAACACCCACGCGTACGTCGAACTGATCGAGTGTTATTTTTCGCTTTTCTTTTTCGATTATCTGTCGTACCAAGCCACCGTCGACAAGATAACTCCTTTTTTGAAGATCGTCTCGGGACTGGACCAGGATCTTGACGTCGTTCAGGCGATGCTCGGCGGGAAGAAGATGTATCTGGACTGGGATTTCGAAGCCGCCGAAAAGCATCTTTTGCGGGCGATCGGGTTGAACCGGAATTGTCTGACGGCGCGGTACAGGTACACGAACTTTCTGATCACGCGCGAGCGTTTTGCGGAGGCGCTGGTCGAACTGCAGACGATCAAGACGCAGGATCCGCTTTCGGTTTCGACGTTGATCCGGACCGGCCGGATCTTTTTCAAGCTCGGACAGTTTGAAAACGCCGAAAGCTATTTTTTCGAGGTGCTTGAACTGTCGCCGGGCAACTACATCGCGCTCGACCTGCTGGCGGCGACGAAGGCGGAACTCGGAGAATTGGAAAAGGCCGCATCGATCCTGCGGGACTCGCTCGACATCAACTTCAATCTCGAGACCGTCTCGATGCTCGGCTACGTCCGCGCGCTGCTCGGCGACCGCGAAGGGGCGAACGAACTCATCGGCCGGCTGCGCGCCGATACCACGGCGCACACCTCGCGGGCGTTCAAGATCGCGAAGATCCATCTCGGCCTGAAAGAGTATGACGAGGCGTTCCGACTTCTCGGCGAAGCGATCCGCGAACGCGACGTCGACCTCATCTCGATCAAGTCAAACCCCTGCTGGACGCGCGTCTCGGACGACAAAAGATACCGCGCGATCATCAAAACGATCGACCCGATGTTTTAGGTTCGCACCGCCGCGAAGATCTGTGCTCCCCGCTTTTTCAGATCGCCTGGCCCGCCGTCCAACTCCCGATTCGCCGGCCTGAGTTCGTCGTTCCATTCTTTGTCGTCAATGCGGCGAAGTTTATTTTGCCGAAGCCGAAGTTGATTCAATTCAAACAGCAATTAAGCCGTAGATGTGCAAGTTGAAAAAAGGGCCTTGCCAGCATAAAGCGAGGTGCGTTTTTCACGATCGCGCCGCCGAAAACGTATTAGGAATTCGTGCGGCGGCTCGTTGACCGATAGCCCGCTTGCCTCGATTAACCGCGCCACACGAATTCTTGATACGTTGGGTCCCGTTTTCATCTTTAGGGAACATAAGGTTCAACGGATTCAATCGAAATTTGCTCACAATAAAACCTTGCGCTCACGCCAAAGATGCCTTCGAACGAAATCTCATACTTCGGTTTTTCTGTTTCAGCTTCGACAACCTCCGTTATTTCGAGCGATTGTAAGACATTCTCAAAATTAAAACCAACCTTCGATTTCCAAATCGCTGACTTTTGAAAAGCGAAACTCCACACAGGCGTGATTCTCCAAAAAGCGGCGCTTTCTCTCGTGAGACTCTTTAATCACTTCGAAAACGTGAACCAATGCTGTCAGCGTCGGACCGAAAGAACGAGTTTCGCGAATAAGACTGATTCGATGAACTTCCGAATCGTGAAAAGACGGAAACTTTCCAAAAACGTCGGTCAACAAATGGCCGTTTTGTATTTTGCTCAAGTCAATCATTGCACTGCCGAAAAAAAAAGAAACGCCCAACGCGCGATCAGCATTTAAGCTGAAGGAAAAGGGTTACTTGAGAAACGTGCTATCGCGTCGTCAACCGCAGGGCGTTGTCAGGCAGGTTCCGCCGCCGAACTTACAGTAAATGCCCGCGCTTGCCCCGCCAGCGGAGGAATACAAAAGTAAGAGACGTGCAGAGCACAACATTCGTCAAGGCCGTTCCTATTAAGGCCGCGTCAGAGTTCAGAACACGGCCCCAAATGAGAGCCGGCCAGAATAGCACCCACGCGAATGGATGCCTTTCAACTAAAGGGAGCATCGAATCCCCTGAGTCAGTCAGAAACACGACAACGAAGATGATTATTGGTATCAGGATACCTGCCGCCACAGATTGCGACAGGCGAGTCATCGTTCCTTCAAAAGATGTTGATGAAAACCACATCACTTCCATTCAACTTACTGGTTGCCTTTTGGCTGAGATGACGTAGGGCGAAAACCGCCACTGCACAAGTTTGGAGTAAAAAGACGAGCCAACAAACAAGGTCGTTCTTTCGCCCTCACGTCGATTGGAATTGTTCGGGGGGCGCTATTTTTACCACGTCGTTAGCTTTACGGCACAAAAGCACTCGGAACCGGTAAATCTCCTGTCGTGCCGAATTGCTGAATCAATAATCCGGCAGTCGAGCGTTGAATGAACCAAGAGTTGCTCGTCGGTCGAAACACGCCTGCGTCAAACTTGCCGTCGCCATCGTAATCGCCCGCAACCGGAACATCGCCGTTTGCTCCAAACGGAAACGAGAAGTACGAAAAATCTTCCGAACGCAAGATAAACCAATTCCCATTCGACGGTCGCCAAACAGCAACATCAGCCTTGCCGTCGCCCGTATAATCACCTTGCACCGGCTTATCCGTTGAAATGCCGAACTGCAAGGCAAAAACACTTGCGTTTGAGCTTCGGCGAATCCACCATTCCGCGCCATTCGCCCCGTTTGGTCTAAAAATCGCAATATCCGCTTTGCCGTCGCCGTCATAATCTCCGACAACAGGTTTATCGCCTGACGCACCAAAAGCTAAGATGTCAGTTCCGCCCGATGATTTTTGAATAAACCAAGTCAAAGTCGACGGACGAAAAACGGCCGCATCAGCCTTGCCGTCGCCGTCATAATCAGCCGGAACGGGGATATCAGTCCCGACTCCGAACGGAAATGCAAAGAACGAAAAATCTTCCGAGCGTAAAACAAACCACTGTCCGCTCGACGGACGGAAAAACGCGAAATCAGTCTTACCGTCTCCTGTATAATCAGCCGGAACAATTCTATCTGTTGACGCCCCGAACTGTGCGGCGAAATTACCGCCGTTTGAAGATTTCTGATACCACCATTCGCCCATGGCGGGTCGAAAGATTCCGAGATCCGTTTTTGAATCGCCGTCGAAATCAAACAGCGTCTTGCGAGTAGAATTTACGGGATCGCCAAAATATCTGACAACGCCCGAAAGACCACCTGCCCGGCCCGCAACCACGATATTTCCTGATTGATCTATCGCGACAGCGTATGCGTTGTCTTGAATTCCCGAAATATTCGTAATGACTTTACCGGCGTTGCCCCAGGAAGGGTCAAGACTCCCGTTTGAATCGTAACGAACAATCGCAAAATCGTAACCATTCTGGCCAATCGCCGTAGATTCGCCGACAGCAATAATTTTGCCGTTTGGCTGTACTTTTAACGCATTTATCTGTGAAGTTGCGTTTACCTGAGTGTTTACTATTCCATTTGAACCAAAACCGGCGTCAAGGGCGCCGTCCGCATTATATCGGGCGAGCGCAAATCCTACATTTGAAATGATCGAACCTCCACCGACGAGGATCTTTCCGTCCGTCTGAAGACTAGCTGCAAAACCTAAGCTTGACGTCGTACCAGCCAGAGTCAAAACCTTTCCGCCAACTCCAAAAGATGAATCAAGCGTTCCATCCTCGTTATAACGAACCATGGCAAAATTGCCGACTCCGTTTACACCTGAAGTGCCAGCTAACACCACTTTTCCGTCCGGCTGAACTAAAACTGAGTTTGCCTGATCACTTACGTTGCCGACGGGAGTGATAACTATGCCGGTTCCATTGAATGAGGTATCAAGTGAACCGTCCGAATTGTAGCGAACAGCCGAAAAGTCAGTTGAACTACCCACATGGGAATAGCCGCCGATAACGATCTTGCCGTTTGATTGTAAAGCGACAGAATTTGCGTAACTCCGATCTGACCCGACGCTAGTAAAGACCCTCCCGTTACCGTTAAAGCTGCTATCCGGCGAACCGTCAGGATTAAGACGAACGAGCGTGCAAAGCGTCGTTTCACCGATATAGCCCGCGACAATTATCTTTCCGTCGGGCTGAATAGCCATTGAAGTTGCGTAATCGCTAACATTGTCAAAAACACCGATTGACACCTTTCCGTCTACGTCAAATGTTGTATCGAGGGATCCATTTGCGTTATACCTAGAAATCGCAAAATTCCAATTGGCGCTCACCGAATCGGGAATGAAATGTCGACCTGCCGTGACTATTTTCCCATCCGATTGAACGGCGACCGCCATTGTGTAGACTTCGCCATCGCCGATATCGTTGGTTGTCATGCCGCCTGAGCCGAATGTAAGGTCCAAATTCCCGCCAAGGTTAAATCTCGCAAGAGCAAAATCGGTCGCACTATTCGGCTTTTGAACAAAGCCTGCAATTACAAGTCTCCCATCGGGAGCTATCGCCGCGCCGTTCGCGTCAACTCTCTGAACATTGAAAACAGCGGAGGCTTTGCCGGAATTTCCAAAATTTGTGTCCAAACTCCCGTCAGAGTTGAAACGGACTGCGATAAACTCGGATAAAGCCTCACCGACTGCAGTGATCTTCTCGCCCGCTCCAATTACAATCGCGTTCGAGATGTGCGTACCGAAGTTTTCAGGGGCACGGGCAATACCGTCGCCATCGAACGTTGTGTCCAATGATCCGTCTGTGTTGAAACGAATAACCGTCAAATCGATGTTTCCGGAAGTTGGCGAACCTCCCAGTACGATTTTGCCATCAGTCTGCAACGCGATTGAATAGGCGGAATAGGATGAAAGGGTAGCAATTCCATCGCCGTCAAATGTTGAGTCGAGCGTTCCGTCCAAATTGTATCTAACAACGCCCGCCAAATGTTCTCCTGCTCCGGCGACAACGATCTTACCGTCCGGTTGTAGCGCAACGGCACGAGCTTCAGAACTTGCGGTTAACAACGTTGTTTTCTTGCCGCCAAAACCAAAAGATGAATCTAATGATCCGTCGGAATTGTATCGAACGACTGCAAATTCTCTAAAAAGGGAAAGATTGGGATTTTCATCCGATCCGGCGACGACTATCTTGCCGTCGGATTGAATTGATACGGCAAATGCAACGTCATTTCGCGCGTTTATAGAAGTAGCCACGATCCCGTCATCGTCAAAAGTACTGTCAAAAGTACCGTTCGAATTAAGGCGAATAACCGCAAAGTCCGAAAATTGACCCGTAAAAACACTACCAACGACGACGATTTTGCCATCCGGCTGAATTCTTACGGCGAATGCGGTTGCCATCGCGTTCAAAAGGGAAACACTTCCGGATAGATTAAATGATGAATCGAGAGATCCGTCAGTATTATATCGAGTGACAATCGCCGGAAAACGCGCGCCAATACCTGACCTTCCAACAACTACGATCTTGCCGTCAGATTGTAGAGCCGTTCCGTAAATTTCATCCGCCCCGTTTCCGTAACCGTCAGTTCGTATTCCCCTACCGTTGAAACTTGAATCAAGGTCGCCCGGAGAAATAAGGAATTCCGCGGCAAATGTTTGAGAATTTGCGAAAGGAAAACTATTGAGCAAACTCGGTTTTGAGTAACTATTCAAAACTGAAGAAAAGAGCAGTAAGAATCCTAAAGCAAAAGCGCCAAACGAATGTCGGGTCTTTGAAATGAAAACGCGAATCCGAATATTCAACGTGGTTGCCTCTATCAAGCTACTACGGCGAGACTGCACAAAAAGCGAATCAAAATCATGCATCATTCTATAACTATACGCCTTGAGACTTACAACTCAAATTGTGAACTTTTGGCACTTTCGGCAACCTCACTTACCTTGCAAAATATCGTAATTCTGTTGAAGCGGTTGTGTCGATTCCGATTCGTTTCCATCCCTCGGTTCATATGCGCGAAGCAGGATCCGCTCTCGGTCTCGACGTTGATCCGGACCGGCCGGATCTTTTTCAAGCTCGGACAGTTTGAAAATGCCGAAAGCTATTTTTTCGAGGTGCTTGAACTGTCGCCGGGCAACTACATCGCGCTCGACCTGCTGGCGGCGACGAAGGCCGAACTCGGGGAACTGGAAAAGGCGGCGTCGATCCTCGGGGACTCGCTCGAGATCAACTTCAATCTCGAAACCGTCTCGATGCTCGGCTACGTCCGCGCGCTGCTCGGCGACCGCGAAGGGGCGAACGAACTCATCGGCCGGCTGCGCGCCGACACCACGGCGCACACCTCGCGGGCGTTCAAGATCGCGAAGATCCATCTTGGCCTGAAAGAGTATGACGAGGCGTTCCGACTTCTCGGCGAAGCGATCCGCGAACGCGACGTCGATCTCATCTCGATCAAGTCAAACCCCTGCTGGACGCGCGTCTCGGACGATGAAAGATACCGCGCGATCATCAAAACGATCGACCCGATGTTCTAGGTTCAGGCGCGGCGGAGACTTTTTTCACACTGCGTTTCAATTGGCGGATCGGTTTTCGACGTTTCTATTCCAAACGGCAGGTGCAAGGCGTCGCGTCCGCCGCCACGGCCGAACCGTGGCGGCAAACGCAAAAAAACTCCACCGGCCCCGCTTTTCTGCTCGTCCCGCCCAATCCGGTTTGGTATTCTAACTCCAAGCGGTCTTTGACGTCCGGCTTAACTCAACACAGCATTGTGTGGCGGCTCGTTGACCGAGCCGGCTTGCCTCGATTAACCGCGCCGCAGGAATTCTTAATACGTTAGGCTGACGGGTCATGCAACAAACTCTCCGCAATCTTTCTCGCTCTGGCGAGTGAAATACCAGACCGCTGCTCAACCGCCAACGGATGGTCTGTCGGCTCTAGCTCGATGAACGGGCGCTCGCCAAGAGGCCGAGTATGAACCTGCGTCTTGAGAGAAATCGTGTCTGGATATCCCGGCAAACGCGTGCATAGCCAGCCAAAGTATGGTGGCTCAGACTCCCTGCCCGGCGTCTCCCACAAATCAGACATCCGATTAAAGCTCTCCTCGCTCAGGGAGACCCAAACTCCCCAATTGACAACGTCCTCAGTTCCTTGGATGGGAATGTTAAGACAGCCGCGCACGAAGTAATGCTCGTCGTCAATGATGCATTGGTCGGAACCCAGTATGGCGCGCTGCTCGCGCTCATGTTCAGGGACACCGTGGTAATGATCTGGCGCGTCCGAGCCAAAACTCATTGGCAACCCCTCGTGAACTTCTCCGCAATGATGGCATTTGAACGAATCAGACATAGCTCGCGCGGCAGCCTAACGCTTGAGATGACGTGGGGCGAAACCGCCACCAAGCCCGCTAAATTTTAATACGCAACGTGATAACAAAGTCGCTGTTTCGCCCTCATATTCATTGAATTGTTGTCGCGCCCGTTCATTTCACTATTCGACTCCAAAATCTTTCAGCCCGAAAAGAAAGATCTTATTGTGTTAAAAAAACCGCGCTTTGTAACGGCACTCGGTTCACTCGCAAGACGATTAAACAAGTCTTTGCGGCTACCGGCGAAAAATGAATTTATTGACTCGACTATCAAAGATTCGCCTTTCGTTTCCACTGTAATCTTTTCGCCAGCGTTTTCAAGGTAAAGTTCATACTCGTTTGGCTCGTGTGACCAAACGGACAAAATCGCGCCGTCGCCTTGCGATACGAAAGAAAGTGTCGGTGCTGTTGGTTCGGGTAAAGTCTTGGCTTTCTGGTATTGCTCTGGAAAAGGAAATGTGCGAAAAGCGTTGACTGCTCCGACAGCATCAATCTGTCCCATTTCTTCTTTCTCGTCCCAACGAAAATCTACGTATTGAATATTGTAATTATACATTTACATTTGCATCTATCTTTGGATTGTTCGAGCCGCAACCAATAAAGAAAACAACAAACACTAGAAGTATCGTTCGCATAGCCAAAAAGAAGCGGTAACGACCCAAGCTCAGCGACCCGGCACGTGGGACGCCTGAATTGCAACCGCGAAGCGATGGCCGGGTTCGCTTCAGCGCATGTTTAGGTCGCGATGCTGATGTCATTCTGTAACTCCCTCTGAACTCTCTGTCGCCAGAATGGGAAGATAAGCAGGCCGGTCTCACTGTCTGCAACCCACTGGCCGTCCACCTGATGGAGAACCTGCCACTTGTAATCCGTGCTGCCTCGCGTGAAGACTCTGAGCCGGCATGCAGGGGAAAGACCAAACGCAAAACAGTTGAGCGCCTCGTCACTATCGGTGAACTCCTCATGCCAACCTTCGAAGCCAACGGTGTAGCCGTCTGGTCGCTCCTGAATCCACACGCGAAAACCCGTCGGACTTTGGGCCGGAATCTCCAAGTGGTCATCGCTGGTCGTGTAGGTGACATGCGGATACTTCTGGAGCTTTTCTTTGATGCGTGGAATCACCATGCGTTCAGCGAAACGCTCAACTTTTGCTTTTATCTGTTCGTCGATCAATTCGTTTCATTTTAACACGAGGCGTTGAACATCGAGTTGACCGGGCCGCCACCCTCCGCGAGGGATCGACCTGAAAGGCCGGCGCCTCGGGTCGTACCGGAGTTAGACCAAATTAGTAGCGACGCGCAGGCCAACTATGTGGTCCCAATTGTAAGCAATATCACCAACTCGAAATGCACTCCGGCAGCTTATTGCATTATCTCTCCAACAGCCCCCTCGCTGTACTCGATATCCCAAATCCCCGGAATCAAACCAGGCATTGCTATCGCCTGGAGCACCATGGTAATTATCGTGCCATATATCGGAGCACCATTCCCATATGTTTCCGTGCATATCATGAAGACCGAATGCATTAGGTGCATCAAAATAACCAACTGGTGTCAGCGACTTTCTAAACTGCCCTTTGGGTGTATTCCCATATGGCTCTCCACCGTTGAAGTTCGCCACATCTGTAGAAATCGTCCCCCCAAAGTGAAACGGACTGCTTGTACCGGCGCGGCACGCGTATTCCCATTCGGCTTCACTTGGAAGACGAAACGCGGTTCCGGTAATCGCTGCAAGATGCTTGCAAAATTCGTCGACCTGCATCCACGAGATATTGACCGCAGGCAGGTTATCCCCACGGAACGAGAGATCAATCTCGGGAAGTTCTCCCATCACTGCAAGCCACTGAGCTTGAGTGACAGGATACTGGCCTATAGAAAATGAAGGTATCGTCACTGAGTGTTTAGGTAATTCATTCGCACGCGATCCAAATTCCGTTTCATCCGATCCCATCTGAAAATCGCCACTGGGAATGACGACCATTTTCAGAGAATCTATCGTTCCTATGTTGTAGATTACTTTCTCTGCTCTTCCTCTAAGCTTTGTCGATATTTTCCCGTTTTCATCAAGTTGCGGAATCTTGTATCGTATTTCCATGATATTGAAAAACTCAGAAGTGCAATGAACATTTGGCTTGGAGATACGCGCTGGTTGGCCGATGAACACCACAGGATGGGTGAATCCCCGGCTACCATGGGCGAACTACTACTTTAACGTCTCCAGAAATTCTTATGCAGAAACTCTGAAAGCCCTGCTTGTGCTCCTCGCGATAGAGCCCGTCATCAGAATCGAAAGAGGGATCGTCATCCAGTGGACCCGCGATGAAGTCTTTCACTATTTCCACATCTACCTTCTCAAGGCCAACTTGCCTCCAGCTCCCGTTGACATGCCAGCAGTAGTCGCCACCGTATTCTGGTGAACCAACCTCCTTGAGAGTGACAGTCGGCAAAACCACGCCATCGCTGAGGACAACCAATCCAGAATATAGGATGCTATCCTCGGGATGAATCGCGTCCAACGGCAGCACGCCATCCCAATGCTCCATTGGTTGACCGAGCCAAGAGTCGTCTGGATGGACAAATTTCCAATTCAGCCCACGACGTACGTCTTCAATCGAAATGTCCGAGATACGCATATTTTGGGGGCACAACGACCCAAGCTCAACGACCCGGCCCACGGGAGACAACGATTGCAACAGTGATGCGTTGGCCGGGTTCACTGCAGCGCATAGTTAGGCCCGCCATGTATCTGGTAGCGGAATTGGCGTATGCCAGCCTTCGCGTGCGCGACCGCGGACATCCTCGTAATGCTTCGGCAGCTCTGATAATGCCTGCGGAATGAATACAAGCAACTCACCGCGTATGCTCTCATAGCTAACCGATGTAAGGTCAAACTGCGCCGGTGCGCCTGGAACAAGCGAGCCAACCCTGCCTGACCCTGTCAATGCCGTCTTGCCATCCTTCATCGGGATGTCAGCAAATCCGACCGAGATGTTGACGAAGAATGTGACTGGACCACCCGAAGAATTCCAGGAGGACGACTGGAACTCCACCTCCTGCATCACGACATCCACATCGCGCCGAAAACGCTGTCGCTCTTTCTTGAAGCCGTTCGGCTTGAAGTAAGCGGCATGCAACTCGGCAATCAAACGCTTAAGCGACTCTTGCATATGCGCGGAGGGCCTAACGGCTGAGATGACGTGGGGCAAAACACCACGCAAGCTGGCAAACGAAACAGCGTCCGTGTTTTGCCCTCACGTCCGTTGATATGTTGCGCCTCTGCCTAAGTTTCTGTAGTTTTGGGCCCGAAGCAAACACCCGCTATCGGCGTACCAACAAATGTTGCCATAGCGATTTGCTGAACAGAAAAAAGGTTCCCGGTAGTTTCCGATAATTTTGGTATTTCTTCTTCAGACATGATCAAAAGAAAGCGGCACAACACTTATCAACTCTAATCTTGCAGATAACACGCTGAATCACGCATGTTATCCATTTGGGTTCGAAACTCTTGCGACTCCCGCAGAAATTTCTCTTGATTGTATTTGAACAAGTTTGCAACATCAAGGAAAAATTTTCCGTCTCACTTGCCTCAACTATTGAAAAACCGAAACTGCCCGATCAGGTCCGAAACCTGATCCGGATGCGGCATCTCAGCTACAATGCGCATTTCGAAACCTAACGAGTGCCCAAACCGCATCGGGCAGCGGACAGCCCGTTGCAAGCGCGTGTCAACTCCCATCGTGCACCTTCGGCGGTTCGATCATAGGCGTCTTCAGGGCCAGTTGAAGCTGTGCAGGCCCATACGTCCTCTCTTTTTCGAAAGCCGTAAAACTGAATCAGTTCATCGTTGGGTAGAGGCGGGCTGCCAGGCCTCCAGATCGTGAATACGGCTGCTTGATCGTGCCAGGCTGTACGCGCCGGAACGGACACGCGAAACTCAAGAATCTGCCGGGGCTTGAATCGTCTGCGCGGGTCAGTCTGTTGCCAACGAGCCTCATTCCCGTGCCAATGGACAGTGACATCCCAATCGTGTTGTGGAAGCCCCATTCGTGAGTGCCGTCGCCCCGCATAACCCGTTGGCCAAGCAAACCCGCCATCCGCGGTCCAGCGCGTCTGATGCGGTCGGAGCCAGTGCGAGCAGCAACCGATTGTCATAGCAACGAGCTTGCTGTCGGGATTGTGACGGCAAAGGTACTCGGCGTCCGAACAAACTCGGTCAATGATGATCGGCCATGCGGCCGCATCGTCGTCGGACGTAAGTCGCGAGCAGATCAGGTCTCGGAGCAGAGCCCAGCGTTTTGGCCATTCTGGTTTAACCGATGCGTTCATCGTAAAGGTAACGGCTGAGATGACGTGGGGCGAAACCGCCGCCAAGCCCGTTAAGGTTTAAGGGACAACGCGATAAGAAAGTCGCTGTTTCGCCCTCACGTCCATTGAATTGTTATGCGGCTTTAACATTACGAAATACCTTTATAACTTACTGAATTTAGAATCTCGCCCGAATGTGCGCTTACGTCAAGTTCCGATGTAGAGCCATCTCTATTATGTTTTACGAGCCGCCAAACAATCGAATCTTCTTTGTCTCGATACGCTAACTCAACGCGACTTGCTCGAAACTTATTCCTTTTGCCAATAACGAGTGCTTCTTTGACAGGAATTATTTTTGCCTTTTCAGGTTTTTGTGCGATAGCCGGAAGGTCAATTTCCTTTAGAACGTCGCCTTTCTCGTCAAGCCATATTTCAGCCTCATAAAGTTTTACGCCAACTTCGGGCATACTAAATTTGTATTCCAACTTATAGGTAAAAACTTTCCATTGATAATTAGCATTTGGGTCAGCGCGTTTCAAATCATCAAAATTTACAATAACTCCGTAACTAAATTGAAGTTTCTGATAAAAATTCTCGCCCAAACGATTTTTCAGATGAGTTGTAACTTTTTCAACTATATTTGCTGGAATATCGTTCAACGATTCAGTTGATTTCGGGCTGTAAGGATACAAAGTTGTGCTGCCGACTCGCTTTGTGATTTTACGGGTTTGTGCATTGCTTTCACAGATGGCAACAAAACATAAACCGATACAAATGAAGATGTGTAAAATCTTAAACTTCATAAATCTGTTGCCGCAAGAACCACGCAGGGGCATAACGGTGGAGTTGACGCGGCTACATTGCCGCCTTTATCAGAGATGCCAATGAAAAGAATGCCCTCACGACCGTCAGGCAGGGAGTTCGCGAAAGCAACTAGCGTTTTGCAGGCATCCTCAGTGCTTACCGCTTGGGGCTTGCGTTCCACGAAGGCATCTTCAGAATCTTGCAACCGCTCCAGGAGTTTTTCGTCAGAAATCATACTACGTTAAGAAAGCTCACCCAACCTGTTAAGAATTCGTGTGGCGCGGTTGATCGAGGCAAGCGCGATCGGTCAACGAGCCGCCGCACAATTCGGTGTTGAACCAAGCCGGCCGTCAAAGACCGCTTGGAGTTAGAATACCAGACCGGATTAGGCGAGACGAGCAGAAAAGCGCGGCCGGCGGAAGGGAAGCGGCAATCAGAAGAGTCGTTGTCGGCATCAGGTAGAGGCAGCCAGCCCGTGAGGCTGGTTTTTTTGCGTTTGCCGACACGGTTCGGCCGTGGCAACGGACGCGACGCCTTGCGCCTGCCGCTGAAAATAGAACAACGACAATAACCGGCGGACGGAGTTTCATGGGGAATGACCTCTAGCAGTGATCGGGCGGATCAGCGTGAGCAGAAAATTCTCGGTCCAACTCATCCAAAAAACGTCCTTCGATGCGTTTGGCTTTGCCCCAAAAGTGTTTAGGTATAAAGTCGTAAGACTCGATAGTGTTGGAATATCTCTTATCTTCCGGCAAAATCATTTCAAACAAAACCAGCTGTTTGGGCTTGGATTGCTTGAATTCTTCGAGTTTTTTATTATCTGTTACAGTGGCTTTTTTGCCATTTTGTTTCGTTCCAGCTAATTTATAATTCGAGTAGAATTTTCAGCGTATCTTCGACCTCGTGCATGGTCGCCGGGGTGATTATTCCCAAATGTTTGACAAGACGTTGTTTGCTGATCGAGCGCATTGCCTCGCACATTATGAAGCTTGGCATAGTCAAGCCGCCTTCCGGCGGGAAAACGGCAACGTGCGAGCGGATATTTTTGTCTTTGGACGTGATCGGAATGGCAAAAACAAGATCGGCAAAGCCTTGATTAAAATAATCGGCGGACGGAATCAGAACCGGGCGCATTCCTGCCTGTTCCCGTCCAATTGTCGGGCTGAGATCTGCCAGCCAGATTTCACCGCGTTTTACTTGCGTCATTCGTTTTTCAGTCCGTCCATCAAAGTATTATCCCAAAGTGCCGTTTCTTCCTCGTGGTCTTTCCATGCTTCCGGGTTTTCCCGCAAAAGCCGGTAGTCATTGCTCAAGCCTTCCAAAAAGGCTTTTCGGCGATAATCTTCAATGGCTTTGTCTATAATATCCTGCATTGATTTTCCTTCCCGTGTGGAAAGCGAACGCAATACTTCGTGGGTGTTTTCACTAACTCTTACTTGCGACATTGTTTTACCTCCAAATTTCACCTTAAGCCTTGTTGTCAATCTTGTCAACAATTTTGCTTACTCAACTGTTAGCATACAGAATTTATGCCCGTTTACGCTTGATAAACCTCGCTGATGATTGGTTGTTCTTCAGTGCCCGGGAATGACCTTCGCTTCTCGTGGAGTAAAGACCACGGGCAAGTGTTTCGGACGTTTCGCTCGGCCCACTCCCTCGATCTGTGGAAGGCGTATCTTCAAAACATCGCGGTAAAGGAAAAGCAGTGCGAAAAACGCCTGATTCTGAGTCGGAGCCGAAACGCTCGACCGCGAAACTGGCTTATTTCGTCCGCGCCCATTTCCGTCGGGTGCCGTTTGTTATGGAATAGGATGAATCGTTTGATGAAATTGTGATATGCCTTCTCCGTTCTGTGGCTGAGATGTCGCGCCCGCGCAACGGCGCGCATTCGAGTAGTTTTGGTTTCTGTTCCATCGAGGTATGTCCCATCGAGGTATGTTCCATCGAGGTATGCAAGGGCTGTGAAATTGAGATAAACTACGGGCTTCAAGCGCCCGTTGATTGAGTTTTCAAGATAATAAAGGCGATTGTGAAATCTTTCAAAGATGCCTGGGTTTGACCCGGATAACACACCCGAATCGGCGTCTTATCAAGATCGATGCGGGATAATCATAAGTTATGCGTCATAAACCAGCCAGCTCGGACCACTATGTTTAATCTCACCACTCAAGAACTCGACAATGCATTTGCGGCGATTGTTCACCATGGCTTCAGCACGATGCTCCCAGAGCCACCTGAGTGGTCAGTAGTTGCCGTAAATTGGAACTCGATACGCGACACTATCGAACGCATTGACCTTGACGTTTACGAACCATTTAAGCCACTCAAGGTCTTTGCCCCGAAGAATCGCGCCAATGTGCGACTTCTCTACATGCTTCACCCCCAAGACCTCATTATTTACACGGCACTAGTTCTTATTGCAAAGCCAGACATCGAGGTCAGTCGCATACCTACCAAGGCAAAGCGTGTGTTCTCATACCGTGCGGATGTGAGCAAACCCCTAGAGTTGTACGACTCTCGCGGCTCCTATGAGGCCTATCGTCAACAGCTTTCCGCCAAGGCTGCTAAACCGCACGTGCGTTACGTAGCGGTTGCTGATATTGCAGATTTCTATCCCCGTATTTATCAGCATCGCCTCGAAAACGTCATTGAAAGCGTAGCTGCTTCCCAGCGCGTACGCGACGTGGCTCGCGTACTTGTAAAGAAGCTCATTGGAAACGTGCTGGGGCGGGATAGCTATGGAATCCCTGTCGGTCCCTATGCTTCAAGGTTGCTTGCCGAGGCCCTACTGATAGACGTAGACGCATCCATGCAGAGTCAGAGCGTCGATTTTGTTCGCTGGGTCGACGACTTCAGCATCTTTTGTCGAACCGAATACGAAGCTCAGTCGGTCCTGTTTTCGCTGGGCGAGTGGTTGTTCTCAAAGCACGGCCTAACGCTTCAGTCTGCGAAAACCAAGATACTTACGATCGACGACTACCGCCATGAATACTTGTTTGATCACGGTGACCAGTTAACCGATCGTGACACTATCGTCAACATGCTTCGCAACTTTAGAGTTGGTTACGAAGGCACCGAGGGTGACGACGAGGACTCCGATGGCAACATGGATGACGTGGTTATCGAACAGGCCCTTGCCGTTCTTCAAGGTTCTGACCTGAAGGGAATGCTTGAGGCCTCGCTCGCCGATACAGCGCTTGTCGACTACCAAGCGGTCACCTTTGCACTGACGAAGCTGCCACGTATCCCAGGCGCTCCTGCGGAACTCATGCGAGAAGTACTTCACCTCGCAATTGACAATGCCGAATTGCTCTACCCCGTGGCTGAGCACATTGCGACCTACGTTCTTTCTTTCGATGATTTGACAAAAGCAGAGCAAAAGCAGATCGCGAAAAAGCTATTGAAACCTCTGAAGAGCAAACGCACTCCGCCGCCCCCCTACTACGCGATGTGGATATTGCATATCTTTGCATCCGCGCCCGAGTGGAATCATGCTCAAGACATTGTTAAGCTGTACTCTGAATCTACTTCAGAGGTCATCAAGCGCTTCGCGTCGCTCGCAATACATTCATCTGGAACTAGGGCTCAGGCGCTCGTGTTGAAGGACGAATACCCGGCGGCGTCACCACTCCTGAAGTTGGCGATTCTGTTTGCCACAAGAAAGCTTGGCAAAGACGAGCGCAAGCATTGGCGGCTGGCACAAAGCGTTAGCGGCTCAATCGAGAAACTGGTTTAGCGAGAAGTTGACGCATAACCCATCAATCCACCGGAGCTGCGCAAAAAGCCGCGCAGCCCGGTGATTTCAAACGTTAGCTGCACATGAAACCTGTCGGGTACAACGCCAAGTTCATCGAGAAGCCCGAGTCCTGGCTGGGCAACGCAGCAGTCGAGGAGATCCTGTCGGTCAGCGAGTGCTTCTCTGAGTCACCAATTGACCACACGACTCTTTGGCTCTGCAACCGGTGGCGTCTTTACGACACCATCGATGCCCTCGAAAAGGCTCTCGCCGCAACCGAGATGGAGGACGCTTGTTCCCTCCGACGGTTCTTCTACGAAGCGCACCCGGAGGCGGTACTTGATGGCGAGTGGGAACCCATCGAAGAAGTCCCTACTGGCGTTGTGGGGCCAGGCACGGGGTTTGAACTGAGGGGCTACGACATCGTTTGCTTCACTTCCGGCCCGGCTCCTGAGTGTTCGCCATTGTCCTGCAACTCCGGCGCGAAGCAGTACCAGGTCAATCGGCATTGCTTGTTGCGGACTCTGGAGGAAGCTCTTGCGGTCGTCCGTGAAATCGACGCAGACGGCGGATACGAACCGGGGCCCTATGGCATCATGTCCGTGTGGGAAGCAGCTAACAAGCCGATGCAGCGGACCGGCTCCAACGGCCGCTGATCGGCAAGGCGTTAGGCGTCTGGCAACTTGAATCAAATGATAATCGTCCTCGATACCAATATCCTACACAATGACTTTCTAATGAGGTCAGGGCAATTTGCGATCCTGATCGACTATATACGGAAGACTCAATCCAAAGTCATCTTACCTAAGATTGTTTACGATGAATTGCCTGCCACTTTTGAGCGGGAGATTAGAAGACGCCTGAAAGATTTCTTGAGGGCTAAAGGCTCTTTAGCAGCATTACTTCAGAATAGTCTGCCGGAAGTGAACATATCGGTTGAGCATGAGGTAGCTTCATATCTAAATTTTGTAAAAGAGAAGCTAAATGTTGGCGACGACGATATCTTCGATTATAAGGAAACATATCTACACGACGTAATTGAGAGAGCTATTCATAGACGACGCCCATGTACAGAGCGAGGAGAAGAAATCCGTGTCGCACGCTGGTCATCAACTGCGTGACGAGCGCCGCAACGCTTTCGCTCATCACAAGGCGAATACGATCTTGTTCGACTAGCTCAAGACACGCGACGGCGGGACCGGCTTTTCCGCCCGTCTCGCTCAATCCCGTCTGGTATTCTAACTCCGAGAGCGGTCTCTGACGGCCGGATTGATCCAACACAGAATTGTGTGGCGGCTCATTGACCGACCGCCGGCTTGCCTCGATCAGCCGCGCCACACGAATTCTTAATACGTTAGATGGCGGATTTCACAGCCACTCTCTTTCCGTATTTCCGATAAGCTATCACCCCTGCAACGATGGCCAGCAGCACATAATAAGCGATTAACCTGGCCACTTCGTATAGATCCCTCAGAACCCGATCATTCCACCCTCCTGTGTCATCATGTGCTGCCATCGCGGATAGGATTTCTCGCTCTTGACTCGAGGGCGTCACCTCGACCATCTTTTCACCCTTCCAAACAAAGGCAGCCTTGAGAGCCGGACGATAACTCGCTCCGTCATAAACCAAAAGACTGGATTTACCAACGTCATTTACAACTGCGGTGTGTGTCCTAAGCGTGTTATCGGTGTGGTCGTAAGGCAGACGAAGGAGTTCGCGTTCATCAGAGAGAGCTACGAGCCACCGTTCAGAACGATTGGCGGGATCGGTCTGAATCACGTCAAGGCGGTCAGCAATACCATCTCCATTGAAATCGGCTACACACTTGGTAGGCGGCTCACACTCATATTTAGCCACCAACTCATCGTCGCGCGCATCTTGACGCCGAGCGCTTTCCGAAATCCACCGATTAATCAGTATGGGAACACCGATTAGCAGCAGCACTATGATCGCGGTGAGGACCTTACGCTTCGACATATCACGGTTTGATTATGACTCCTTGGCTCTTCGAGACTTGGCATCACGCGAAAGCCATCTAACGTATTAAGAATTCGTGTGGCGCGGTTGGCGGGGACAAGCCAGCGTTATCCCGCGTCAAAAAGCAATAAGCCGTATTTATTTAATCTCTCCTTCCGCTAACGGAGCGTCTTCAAAACCTGCAATAGGTTCACCGTTCTCATAGAACGCTTTGTCAAAATACCAATCGCCATCTTCACGGACGAGTTCGTAAATGATATTGACGCTCAACGGATAAGGCGGAATTGTTAGAACTCGCGTTCGATTAACGTCAGAAGTCGGAATTTCTTTCAGCGTTTTAGATTGTCCGCCCGCGATAGAAACTTCAAAACCGGCGATGCGATTGGCGGCGGTCAAACAATCGTCGGCGTTCTTGCAGCCTTTAGGTTCTCGATTGTTTAGTTTCATCTGAAGCACTCGTTTGGAATAGTAACGATTGACTCCAACGAAATCACTCTGCAATATTTTGCTCTGATATTGCGAAACTCTTTCACTCGGACTTGCCTGACAAGATTTATCGTTTTGCCCTTCGACGTTCAGATTGCTGTTGCAAGCTCCGCAAATGAATACTGAAAGCAAAGAGACACAGAAAATAAATCTTACGTTTATCATAAAGCAAATTTTCGATGTCAGGCTTCACTGCGCGGCGTGACCTACTGGCGAAACTTGCCTCTGGGCCTGACCATCTTCTTCAGGTTGTGCAGTTTTCTTGGCGCCCGCTCGGCCCAGGCGATCTCGGCGCCGTCTCCTATTTCTTCGTAGATGGGGAGTATGTCTGTGATGCCTACGAGCTTCCATTGAACTGGAACTCCCTCCGGACCGCCTTTGTATGGCTTTGCCTCCTGCCTGGCTATCGTCGTCGCCTTGTCGTAGGCGTGGTCTATGTTCTCAGCCTTCACAAGGACCGTGTTCTCCCAGGACAAGAATCGCCTCTCGTCATCGTCGTTATCCTTGTCTCGTAGCTCCACGAACCGTAGCAGGTACGAAACCAGGTACCAACCGACAGGCGAAACATTCTTGTCGTGAGGCACGAGCGCGTGGTTTGGCGGTTGTGGTGAACTTGTGATTTCATCTTTCATATGCTGCTTACCATTAATCGTAGGCGGCAAAAGTGTCGTCCGATACAGGAGCGATCTTCCCCATGCTATCAATTGAAAAGCCAGCGTGATATTTCCTGTAAAGACCAAGAAATATGTTCCGAGTCGCCTGGAGAACGAATGTGTGACTCGCGCGCTGTGGCCTGGGAATTCTAAAAGACCGGTCGAGGTGCGTCGAAAGCTTGTTTGCTTCTTCTGCGCAGACTTCTATGTCCTCGCTGTGAATCTCATGCCAAATTCCATATTCAATAGTCAGACCATCCTTTTTGATGACGCTTGATGTAAAAGGCTTCATCGCAATCAATTCTTCCACAGGTTGGGAAAGCAACCGCTGCTTCTCCTCACCCAATAACTTTCGCCAGAGAACGTCTTTCTCACTCATGGTAGATACGTCGGCCTAAAGACTGGCATTACCGGCGGCAATGGAGCGCAACGGAATTGCCGGATCGTGAATACGGCTGCTTGATCGTGCCAGGCTGTTCGCGCCGGAACGTCCTTCATTCGCCCTTCATTTGGCAACGAATCTTAGCTCATAGCCAGCTTTGCACGACGCCAAGACTTTGTCAGCCCAATCTCTTTGTACCAAACGAAAAACCAAATTTCCATAGTCTCCTGTCGGCACGACATCTTTGAGGTCAATGCGAGCTTTGTCGCTTAGCCAAAACAGCTCCGGCTCCGAAGGCTCACCATACAACGGAAAATGCAAAATAATGATTGAATTGTCCTGCATCCAATACGCGTAAGTGAATTCGGTACCGTGGTCATCTCGGACCTCTGAAACCCGAAACGTCTGCAAGCCCTTTTTGCCCATATAGTTGGCAAGCCGTTTGAGGGTTAGCACCGCATCCTCGAAATTTTCGTGGCGGTCAAAAGGAATTGGTTTGATTCGTCGGGGCCTGGGTTCAATTTGCGGCTCCAAGTTTTGTCGCGGCGTTGCTTTTACCAACGGGGCAATCATTGGCTTTTCGGCAATTGCAGCGTTGTCCAAATTGGGTTTCTTCGCTTCAGAAGGCCACGACCAGACGGCGCAAACACCAGCGATAAACGCGAGAAAAGCGGTGATCAAACGTGGCAGATAAAGATTCATAAATCCTCAGGTATCGAACCGGCGCGCAGCGTGCTTGTTTCGCGTTAACGTGAACACGATTTCGCGTGAAATGAAGGCTGTTTCGCGCGAAGGTGAACACTTGGGATCGCCGACCGCAGGCGGTTATCATCATTTATCGTCCGCCTCCGGTTCGTTGTCAAGTGACGGCGTCGAACGGACCGCCGTGTTCCTTCATCGGCGCAGTTTTCCCAGCCGTGTCGCTCATTTCAGCCTTGTGTCAAGTTCCTGTCGGCCTGTGACGTCTGGCTTAATTCAACAGTGGCGGCTGATCTGCCTCCGTTCACCGCGCCACACGTATTCGTAAAACGTTGGAACGCGCCTGAATTACGAAACGCTGCCTTTGCTTTCCAATTTCCGTATTTCTTCCAAGAACTTCACTGGATCTAGGACTTTGATTCGACGATGGCGACGACGAAAATCTCTTGCTTCGGCAGTAAAATCCGTCATCAAATCAAGCAAATCGTTATCTCTGCTGACCAGAAAAACTGCTTCGGTTTCGATGGCAAGATTGAGATACTGATCGTCGTTCGGGTCGCGTGAACAACTGAAGTGCGGCGGCACATTTTCAACAAATTCGGCTCTTTCTAAAATTAAGTCAATCAAGTTTTCAACTTTTTCATCGGTTAAATTCGGATTACGTTCACGAAGAAGCGGACGCGAAAGCACATCTTTGATTTCCCCCAAAACCGCTTCGCTCATCACAAGGCGAATACGATCTTGCTCGACTAGCTCAAGACACGCGACGGCGGGACCGGCTTTTGAGAGCAAACCTTGCAGAAAAACGCCGCAATCATAAACGGTGATGGGAATTTCACTCACTTTTTACGTTTCGCTTCGCGTGATTCGGCAATCGCGGCATCAATTTCTTTTTCCAGATCTTCGTCGCTGACGGAAATATTTTCGCGGACATCCGAGAAAAGTTCTCGAAATGTCGGGCGTTTGATTTGTGCGGCAATCATTGTTTCAACATATTCCGCAACATCTTTTCCGTCTGATTTCGCTTTGTTCTCCAACGCTGCGCCGACTTCTTTGGGCAAATTGATTGTTAGAGTCATCGTTTCCATAGCACGATTTTAACATCAATGGACGATTGTATAGAGCTACGCGAAAGAAATCACTGAACAGGCAATTTTTCACATCCTGTTTCGGGCGTGCGTGAAAATCCGCGGGCGGCGGGCGGCTCGCGCTGATCGGCCGGATCGCTCCGAGAGGGCATTCGCCATCAAACACCGTGCGTTGGATTTCGTCGTCTCTTTTCCAAACGGCGGGTGCAAGGCGTCGCGTTCGCCGCCACGGCCGAACCGTGGCGGCAAACGCAAAAAAACCAGCCTCACGGGCTGGCTGTCTGTATCTGACGCCGACAACGGCTCTCCTGCCTGCTGTTTTTACTCCACCGGCCCCGCTTTTCCGCCCGTCTCGCTCGACCCCGTCTGGTATTCCAACTCCAAGCGGTCTCTGACGGCCGGCTTGGTTCAACACAGAATTGTGTGGCGGCTCATTGACCGACCGCCGGCTTGCCTCGATCAGCCGCGCCACACGAATTCTTAATACGTTCGGGTTTCCGCCAGCTTAAACAAGCCGTTTTCCTAAACGCAAATTTGTTTTCAACAGGCTTGCTCGGCTAAAAATGAAGCCAAGACCAGCTTTCCACGTAAAATACTTTCTGCCTGTTCGAGCGATAGCGACGCAAGCGCTCGATAGAATGTTCTAGCGCATACTCGAAAGAATCTCCATCTTCTGGTATTACGCGAAAAGATACAGGGATTGCACTTTGGCCCCATTCGCCGTCTTTAGTATTGATACGCCACTGGTAATAAATGCAATCTGAATGAGATTCAAAACTAATTGTTCCAGAAAACCGCTCGTTCGGTTCGCCTTGCAAATATCGACCTTCAACTTTTGCGATTCGCCTTTCCATAAACAAGAAAAGAAGCCGAACGGCTGAGATGACGCGGGGCGAAACCGCCTTTACGCCACTTCGAGCTTAACTGGCAAGATTGATAACAAAGTCGCTGTTTCGCCTCGCCTCCATTAATTTGTACTGTCGCCGCCTAATCACAAGCTACTTGTCCTTGATAAAAATGAAACTGTCGTCTTGGTTGCCGTCCTCAAATTCAACAGTTCAGTTGCAGTTCTTACAACGATTTGACTCATTTTTCCGACGACTTGCATAAACGATGACTTCTTATAAACATCCGCAAGGTCGGCAAAGGTCAATTCTATTTCTTCATTCGGTTTGAGAACAATAACCTTCGATATTTTCCTCTTTTTATCGTTTGAATTCGAAGCTTTGCCATGGGAAAGACCAAATCCCCAACCCCACGAAGCACTCGGCGCGAGTTCTTCATACAATCCTTCAATTAAGCCAAAACTGACTTGGACGAAAACAAATGGTTTGCCGCTTACATTTTTGACTTTGACTTTGAGATTTTTCAGCCAGTTTTCATCGGCGACAAATGGTTTGCCGGAAGTGATTTTCTGACCGCCAACGTGGACATCAACAAGTTCGACCAAGCAACTACTGTCTTTGTCTTCGCTTTCTGTCGCAGGCTCGTTGCAATCATACCTGTCGAAAACCATTCTGCGGTCTTGAGTTTGCGCGAGCGCAGGCGCAGGGATAAAAGCAGCAAAGGCGACAATCAAATACAAATAAACAACATTCTTCATATCAAGAATTCGATTGGCATTACCGAAAACGTACAACGGCGCGCTTGGGTGGCGAGCGAAGGAGGCGCGAAGCGCCGACGTAGCCCGTCGATCTCGAAGCGCTTGTTAGCGATCGATTTTACCTTCGGCAGTTGATACACGTTGAACAATTAACGCGTGCATTTCTTCGGGAACGCTCGCAAGTGGCAATGTTATGAACCAATCCGGTTTGGTATTCTAACTCCAAGCGGCCGGCTTGGTTCAACACAGAATTGTGTGGCGACTCGTTGACCGATAGCCCGCTTGCCTCGATTAACCGCGCCACACGAATTCTTGATACGTTGGGTCCCGTTTTCATCTTTAGGGAACATAAGGTTCAACGGATTCAATCGAAATCTCCTCACAATAAAACCTTGCGCTTACGCCGAAGATGCCTTCAAACGAGATCTCATACTTCGGTTTTTCTGTTTCAGCTTCGACAACCTCCGTTATTTCGAGCGATTGTAAGACATTCTGATAATTAAAACCTACAATTTCCAAATCGCTGACTTTTGAAAAGCGAAACTCTACAAAAGCGTGACTCTCCAAAAAGCGGCGCTTTTTCTCGTGAGACTCTTTAATCACCTCGAAAACGTGAATCAATGCGGTCAGCGTCGGACCGAAAGAACGAGTTTCGCGAATAAGATTGATTCGATGAACTTCCGAATCGTGAAAAGACGGAAACTTTCCAAAAACGTCGGTCAACAAATGGCCGTTTTGTATTTTGCTCAAGTCAATCATTGCACTGCCGACGGAAACAAAGAAACGCCCAACGCCGGCCTACAGCTGCGGCGGCGCGCGATCAGCATTCAAGCTGAAGGTGTAGTCGCTCACGTCCATTGATTTGTTATTTTTCCGTTAGTTTCCAATCCTCTTTTCTTACTCCATACAGCATTTCTGCATATTCCAAAGCAAGTTCGAAACTAAAGCTGTAACGTTCGTCCTTCAATTTGCCATCAGCTCCAATACAGCGAACAAATGCCCCTTCTGCTCCCGCATACTCGACAATCTGAACCAAGCAGACGAGCGATTCTCTGTAATATCTGCCGTCTGACCGAAGAACTTTCTCAGTTTTGGGCGTTGACGCAAGCGGCAACTGCACCGACACAAGAATTTTCTCCTTTTTATCTTTGAATTCTTCCAAATAAACGAAAAACTTCTCAAACGCTTTCTCGGCGTCTCCGTTGCAAGATTTCACTAATAAATAGTTCCAAACCACATTGCCTTCGTTTGATTGAAGCTTCATCACAACCCAACTCTGAAAACCTCGAAACGAAGGGTTTTCTTCAATCTCTATTTCATTGGTTTCAAGAGCCGAAATGTAGCCAAACAAAAAGGATGCAAGCAGCCAAAGCGATGGCTCGCCAAGATACATTACAGGTCGCTTATGAATTGCACTCAACAGCTTGTAAACATCAGTTGCCATTGGTCACAGAAAGAAACATAACGTATTAAGAATTCGCGTGGCGCGGTTAAACGAGGCAGCCGGGCGATCGGTCAACGAGCCGCCGCACAATTCTGTGTTGAACCAAGCCGGCCGTCAAAGACCGCTTGGAGTTAGAATACCAAACCGGATTGGGCGAGACGAGCAGAAAAGCGGGGCCGGTGGATGGAAAACGGCAATCAGGAGAGTCGTTGTCGGCATCAGGTAGAGGCAGCCAGTCCGTGAGGCTGGTTTTTTTGCGTTCGCAGACACAGTTCGGCGGTGCGCCCGCGACGCGACGCGCTGGTCGTTGAGAATGGCAGATATGCATCATTCGGATCAGATTCCGGACCCGATCGGGCAGTTTCGGTTTTTCCAAATTTGAGGCAAGTCAGCCGGAAAAGTTTTCCTTGATGTTGGAATCCGGTTCAAATACAATCAAGACAAATTTCAGCGGGAGTCGCAAGAATTTCGAGTCCAACTGGATAACACGCCTGATTTTGCGTGTTATCTGGAAGATTAGAGTTAATAAGTAGTTCGGCGTTTTGCGCCTAGTTAATCAGACGCAAGCACTCACAATCCCACAGATAGTTTGATGTTTAGCAGGACATCTTTGAATAACGGCAAGTTGCAAATTTACGGTTTATGCGGTTGAACCATAATTCAAATTAAAAATGGTGATGACATATCAGTCAATTGTATCTTTGTTTTTGGCGGATTTTGATTTGATTCTTATTTTTGCTAAAGGCAGTCTTATGTCATTACTGTTTGTTTTGGCAATTTTAGCGATGTTAATTGGCTGGGTGTGGATCATTGTATCTCTCCTAAACAGAAATAAGGAAAGCAAATTGATGAAGGAGAGAATTCTGCCGGAAATAGCGTCCAAATACGGAAAAGTTATTGATGTCCACGGCGGCGGGACAATTCTTGATTCTGATAACACAATAATTTTTGAGCGTGAAAACACAATTTTGAGGCTAAAATCAAACGGTTAAAGATGTCTGTAAATAATTTTACTATCTCCAAAACTGACTATGAAGTTAGATTCAATTTGCCAAATCTTCGAGAGACCTTCGACATTCAGAACAAACCGACTTTCCTCAAGAGCTCCGCTAAATATTCCATTGATTACCAGCCAGTCATAATTCCTGCAATTCCAGCAGATATAATTCTTCATAGTTTTGATCCTCAATTTCTTGTATCTCTACTTGAAAAAAAGCAGATCGTTGCTGAAATTTACAAATATCTAAATACAGACCATAAGGAATTTAGAATTGCTTTTGAAAATAAAGCATTTGTTATAACTTGGAATTTTAGCGAATTTGAAAGTCCGCAAATTGAGGCTGAAAAATTTGAACAAATTTGTCAAACTGCGGTAGTTTTCTATGATGAGCTGTCGAAAGTATAGACATCAAAACAAGAACTGAAGACAAATGAACGAAAGACAAAATATCGGGTATTTTGAGAAGTGTGCTAAAGATCAGGAAACGTCGAACAATTCAATAGACGTGAGGGCGAAACAGCGACTTTGTTATCGCGTTGCGTGGTAAATTTCACATTGTGCGTAGCCGGTTTCGCTCCACGTCTTCTCAGCCGTTATGCGTAACAAAACGATGCCCTATGTAGAGCCAAAAGGAAAAATATTAAACGTTTCGGAAAACGATGGCGTTTCGAGGCTTGTTGTGGAATTTGACAGAATGGATATCGGGCCAGTCGCTCCCGCTGGTCTCTATGTTGACCCAAAAACAGGTAATGAACAGTTTCAACTACACCGTGTAATTAATAATGAAGGTCCAGTGTTCACGTTTGAAACTTTTTAACAGAACTCACCCGCTACCAAAGGTTGGAGAGGTGTTTTCATACAGAGGTTGGTGGCTTCCTGAAGCAATGGAGGCAGCTCTGGATGTTGGGCTGAAATGGGAAAAGAAAAAATGCCCGGATAACGGAAATCATGAGCATTGCCTATTTTCTTGGGAGGCTATCGCATCTTACGCTGAATGTAGCGAGGGATACTTCTCCGAAAAATACGGCTGGATCACTTGTGATTCGTATGAAAAATTTATCAAAGGTGATATTTATCACCTCAGGGATAAAAACGCATAACAACGCGTTCAACTCCGACTTGCAAAAGCGGCGCTTCACGCCCCTTTTGCTCGCGGGTTAACGCGAACGTTAGATTGCTTACTCAAGGTCTCAAGTATGGATCGGGAAATTACAGTCAGATATTCTCCTGACCTGATTAAATTTGCCGTATGGCAATTCTGGATTCGCTCCATCGGTCTCGGAGGGTTTACCTCCTTCGCGGTGGCCTTGCTTGCTTTCGCATATTTCCTGATATCGGGAGATCGCTCTTGGCTTCTCGGATTCTTGGGATCAGTAGTGGGGCTTTGTCTGGTTTTCGGCGTGCTGTCATATACCATCTACTTGAGTCGCTCGATGGAGAAGTTCAAGCGGATGGAAACTCCTGAAGCTAAATTTCGTTTTACGGATGATCGGATCGGTATTGAATCTGACATCGGCTGGACAGAGCTTTCGTGGAAGATGATCGAAAAGGTATGGAAGTATCCTGAAGTGTGGTTGGTCTTTATTGCGAAGCAGGGTTATGTCACCTTGCCGACGGCGGATATTGATGATGAGTTACAGCAATTCATTACTCGCAAGGTTCAAGAGAGTGGTGGAACGGCAATCTAACGTGATAGAAATTCGAGTGTCGCGGTTGATCGAGGCAAGCCGGCGGTCGGTCAATGAGCCGCCGCACAATTCGGTGTTGAACCAAGCCGGCCGTCAAAGACCGCTTTGAGTTAGTTAGGCTACGCGTTCAGCGTCGGGCTCCCGCCCGACGGGTCAAACGAGATCACGACAATCCGCGGGCTTAGCCCGCAGCCCCGAGAAAGAAGAGCCGTCCGTCGGGCAGGAGCCCGACGCTGAACCGGTTCGTCAGTTGGAAGCCCGACGCTGAAACCGCACGGGATCGACGGCACTCATAACAAAATCGCAAATCGGCGAAGGGTTCCGGACCTGATCGGGCAGTTTCCGTTTTTCCATAGTTGAGGCAAGTGAGCCGGAAAAGTTTTCCTTGATGTCGGAATCCGGTTCAAATACAATCAAGACAAATTTCAGCGGGATTCGCAAAAGTTTCGAACTCATTTGGATGACACGCCTGATTTTGCGTGTTATCTGCGAGACCAGAGTTAGTAATCAGTTAAATGGCGCTATGATTTCATACGCACAAGACAAATCAAAATGGCTGGAATGGCAACACGATTATCAATTCGGAGCTTTCTATGTGATTCCTCCGAAAGAGGTCTTGGCGATAGTAGATGAGCTTAGGGCCAGACACGATCCAACTTCGGCCAGTTATTGCTGCGGACACATTAGTTTAAGTCGACCACTCAAGAGCGTGCTAACAGACGACCAACTGGACGAGCTTCGGCTTTCGATGTCGAACTTTCCTTCCTTCAAAGTCAGGTACGGTCCCCTGATTACTTATCCCCCGCATCCCGGAGTTTGCTTTGACATCCAGCCCAATGACAAGTTCATCGAACTGAAGGATCGGGTTCATTCGACCTCGGCTTTTACCGGGTTTACATATCGACGTGATTCCATTCCGGCTCATATGACTATCGCGGAATTTGGCTATACCTGGGAGCAAAGTGAAGACCTCCGCAAAGATCTTGAGAATAAAGTCCCAAGTGGCGAATTTCTTTGCGATTGTATCGAGTATGCAGTACCTAACAATGAGTTCTTTTTTGAAAGGAAACTGAAGGTGGCGCTAGGCGCCATTTAACGAACGGTTGCAAAGGACGCGCCATTCGCGCACCTTTGAGCCTAGCCGTTAAAGTCCAACGGCGGTGTTGACGCTTCGTGGGAACTTTCTTTAATCATCCTCGTTCACCAAGCGCAATTTCTTTACCAAACGAAACGCCCAACATTTAAGCGAAGGCCGACGCCCGTCAGGGCGGTCGGCCTCAGCGAATTGTTAGCCGCAACCCTTACCACTGCGAAACGGTCTCTACGGAAATCTGCGGCCGAAGAGTAACGATGCAAAGAACGCTAGGATCTGAACTACATTTCAGGATGAGAATTTCCATCTCACCCTTTCTCTCAATTACCCATTCCGTAACCGACCAACTTGAACTTGGCCAAGCGGCAAGGTCACCCCGGAACCACTCCACGCCAAACTCTCACTCATCCGGCGCGACGGTTGCGGATATCGTCTCGTCTCCGCGCTACAGCCGAAATCGGGCACCGTAATACCATCCCTGATCGTGGATTCACACGGACTCCGATTCAAGAGGGACTACGAATTCCTGAAGTTCCACGAGCATCTCACTATTGTGGCTAACGACTGAAATGTGGTGGCGCGAAACCGCCACCAAGCCCGTTTGAGTTCACCAAAAATCTCAATAAGAAAGTCGCTGTTTCGCCATCACGTCCATTGAATTGTTCGCCCGTCCGTTAATGTAATAAGTCTCTGCTTGCTAAATGGTAGCTAAAGATTCCAGCCATTGCCAAAAGCATCGCGCCGAGAAAAATATAGTAAATGCAAGTTACCATGTTTATACTAGCGTGCGAGTTGGCAAAATAAGTTTTCAGTGCATCGGCAATACGCACTAAAGTTTCCTGATGCTCGTCCTGTTTGACGCGAAGATTTGCAACGCCCATCCAACTTGCGACGTTTGCTTCGAGGTCTGCGTCGAGCGAAGTTAGACGCAGTTTCGACAAACTCTCCTCAAACGGTAAACATAAATCGTTAAGAACTGAATAAAGTGCTTGCCGAAATGAGTCGTCAGTTACGCCTAAAACCGTGTAGCCGCGCATTTGCCGCCAGAGAAAAGCGAAAAATACGGGATACATAAGCAACGGAAACAGGAGCAGGAAAGCAAAATACCATTCAACAAAATCTTCTCCGTGTTCTACTGAT
The DNA here is from genome assembly GCA_016715115.1 of Acidobacteriota bacterium. Classification (NCBI taxonomy): domain Bacteria; kingdom Pseudomonadati; phylum Acidobacteriota; species Acidobacteriota bacterium. The sequence continues at coordinate 166,206 of JADKBM010000016.1, read as the reverse complement.
GACGAGTAAAGTTCCCAGAACAAAGTTAACAGCTGAATGATACCGGGCGAGAAAGCCAGTGCAACAAACCAAAAACTGCTTTTCGAGGAAAACACGAACGGCTTTTTTGAAACCACGCCGCGCAAACCCGTTAACAAAAGGGAAAGACCGATAATGACGAAAACAATAGATAAAACAATAAACATCGCCTAAAAACATATCACGTTCAATTTCATAGAAGCGGGCGAACGGCACCGTTCCCCCGACCGCGCCGCTTTATCGCGCATGGGCATAGAGAGTATCGAACTTCTGCTTGGTGGAATCGGCCTGCCTGCCGTCGTCATCCGCCCATTTTATGTCTGTAATCAATAAATAAACAAAACCGTCAGCAATTCTCCCGCGATACGCGCCCTTTGCTTTGATAAGCTGCCCTGCAACTGCCGTCATCGTCCAGCCGTAATTTTCTTCACACTTCCATTGTGGCGTAGTTAGTTCTTTGAATTGGTTTTTCTCTCCGAACTCCTTGATCTTGTTCATATCTCGCTTGTTGGCAGCATCAACGGTTTCGTTTGCCCAAGACCACTTCCAAGTATTTGAGTAAGTTGAATACGAACCAGCGATCTGAAACGAAGCGATAACTCTTGGTTTTCCTTTGCTGGAAAAGATAAGTTTGCCCGTTTCTTGGTCTGCGTCCCAACGGTCATAGTCGCCAAGTTTGTACTCTTTGTTAAGTTTCTCTGCGTCCGCGCCAAAACCTTTTGCCACTTCGTCGAGAAACTTGCCGTAGTCGTTCGTTTCCTGCGCCAAAGCAAGGTCAGAAAATAGAAAGAAACAAAAGAAAAGTAAGATTATCTTGGGCATCGTTCAAATTGTAACAGGAGCAGCATAACGTTTGAATTCAGCGCTCCGCGCAATAATCGCGGCGTTCTTAAATCATAATTACATTACGTACTTTGCGCCGCGTTGACCGCTTGAAGAATCTTCTCGATGACGGAAAACAACTGCGGCGGATAGTACTTTCCTTTTTTCAGACAACCCTTCCAACGCACAGTTTTCTTTCTTCCGCCGATTTCGATTGAAACCGTTCGGATTCCGGCATCTAAAACGCGACCTTCGCAGTCGTTCTCACCCATCAGATATTCGTTGTTCAAAGAAAAAAACTCTTGATTTTCAAACTCGCGGACGATTTGCTCCAACTGCTCTTGGCTGATTCGGCTTTTGATGGGAACTTCCTGCGTCACTAAAGGTTTGCCGTAACCCGCATATTTAATGGGCATATAGACAACCTCGCCATCGTTTGAAATGACATATGAATACCATTGACCAAGCGTTTCGGAAGATCCAACCGAGATCAAAGTGTCCGGCGGAATTCGTGACCCGTTCGCGTTTTCCAAAAGCAAGCTGTTTCTTTCAGTGCAGGCAGATAAAACAACCGCCGTTAAAACGCACAGGAAAATGTCTCGTAGGATTTTCATAATTCACCTCGCACACGTCGGATGAAGTTCACTCGATAATCTTGCTCAAAATCGCTTTCTGCTTAGTGCGCTTCGTCGTTCTACCGGCGCGAGCGCGCAGATCGATTCGGTTCGCCTCCGTTCACCGCGCGACACGAATTCTTAAATATTCGGCTGATTGCCACTCATTTCATCAGTCTCACCGCCGGGGCAAGCCCCAGGTTCTGCAGGACGACGGTTACCACGAAACACCCGAGGGCAATGAGCCCCACTGCCATCCAAATCCGCTTGAGCGACGCGCCGGCCGCAGCCGTGCCGAGGACGGCGCCCGCGAGTCCGAGTTCAATCGCCTGGCCGATCCACCAGCCTGCGAGAAGCGGCAACCTCGCGGTGCTGATCGAATACAGACCGATTGCCAAGGCGCCCCAGACGACGAGACCAAAACATGCGCCGTGCCGGAGTCCTGACGCGATTCCTCGAATACCCAGACGTTGAAAGAGCCAGTAGAGACCGATGGTGAGGAAGAGAAACGAGAGATAGCCCAGCGGAATGCGGCGCAACGCGACGTCAGGCGGCAGCAGGAACGGACCGGCGTCAACATAGAGGCTCGCCAGGAGTCCCGCATGAAGAAGAAAGTCGAAGCCGATCGACAGCAGCCAGGCGGCGCCAATGACGCCGGCCACCTGAACCGCGTCCGTCCTCTTCGAGGCGGCAACAGCGGGTTCTGGCTCAGAGGTTCTGTCGGCGCGCATCACACATCCTTCGTCGGGTCTCCGCTTATCCGGCCATCCAACCACCTAGTATCTGGAACGTTCCGGACAAGCTTCCGTTTCCGCGTACTGTGCGGATGTCTTGCGACAAAAACCGTCTTGCCGCGGATCAAATCGGTCTGATAATATCGCGATCACACAGTCTTGGCAAACAATTTCCGCAACCGCGTCCCTTCGGGCTTGCGTCTGCTTGGCTATCGTCGGAAGGCAACATTGCGGCTAATTGCAGGTTCGGACATCTTATCTCGATGGCGATTCAAATTAGCGCGCAAGATGGCAAAAATCCGCCAACCCATTGATAAGAGAGCTTTATCTCCATTATGTCAGCGATTTCAAACTTTCAAACGAAACGTTTCGGGACGCAACAAACGAAATTCCCCTGGACTCCTGAGACTATCGTACCAAGTACGGCTTGGACACAGACGACGAGCCGGACCACGGAATTTGGATATGTTGAAATTAGTGCAACCGTGAGTTCGATGTCGCCGATCACGTGATGCTTGTGCATCAAGAGTGTCTCCGTTTTCACCGAATCCGAGGAATCCCGGATCTTCCAAGCCGGAAATTTTGACCGCGAAAAAACGCTAAGAACCGCGAAACTGTCTTGTCGATGTGACCGGCCCGGCCGAGCGTAATCTGACCGCGTCAAACTTGCAAGCTATTGTGGCAACGTCGTTTATCGCCCAGGTTGAGCGTGCTGACAAGTGCCGAGGTTTTCCGGGCCACTTCCTGACAGCAGAATCGAACTCGCGTATTTGGCGTGATGTTTCGCGGGAGAATATTCGCTATTGCGTAATTTGAGATAAATATGTCCCGATCAGCCTTACAATGTCTCGATTGGCCGAGTATGATGTCCCAATCAGGTAAATGGGACACACAAGGGTCGATTTGCAATTTCGCCAACAAACATATGGGTTATAATGTCACCGAATTGAACTGCGGAAGGAAGGCTCTTGTCGCGCCGGGCCGGAATGCGCATAACGCGCGGAATCAGGATGTTTTCCGAACGGTCCGGTATGAGCAGTCAGACGGACTGAGGCCCAACCGACCGGAAACGGATACAATGGAGCGACGAGGATGGAATCAAAAGAACCACAAGAAATAAGCGACGGCGCCCGCTGCAAGGTGGTCGGCGGCACACATACCGGAAAGGCCGGCATCGTCAGAGACATCAACACCAGCAAGACAGGTCACATCACCATCACCGTTGTCCAGCAAAACGGTGAACGGTTCAAGACTCTCGCGAAGAATGTGGTAATTTTGTCGGGAGCGGACTAACAAAAGCATTCGGCGGAAGGCGCCGCGCGCCGCGGCTGATGCTGGAGCGTAGTGCGACAATGAGCATTCGACTGGCAGACAATTCATTGGGCGACGCAGATTACTACGAGAAGAAGCAATACGCCGGGTTCTTGCCCCGATTGCTTGTTACGGCGATAGACTTGCTCGTCCTTCTGATCGTCGGGACCGTGCTTTGGATCCCATTCGCAATTTTGATAATCTCGGGTGCCATTGATGGTGATCCAAGCGGCTGCTTCTGGCTCTTGTATCTCACCGCCATTTGGGTCTACCTCGCACCGGTAAAACGGTCTGATTTTGGGTCGATTGGTTTCAAACTGCTAGGCATTCGGCTGGTCAACGCCAAAGGTGGGAAACCCTCGCTGCTCACTATGACAATGCGGATGACGATGTGGATGTTCGGCCCGTTCAGTCCGGTTCTTGATTTGCTCTGGCTCGGAGCTGATACCGAACAACAGTCGCTTCGCGATTGCTACCTTAGCACATATTTGGTCAAACGTAATTCGGTTCCGATCGGCCGAGCGCCGATTCATTTGACTCAATACTATGCGACGGGATTTACGTTGTCCTATCCGCGGGTGAGTCGTCCGAAAGGCGCCGCATCACAATCGGATTCAACCGAGAGCAAGCAATAGCAATTCTCCCGCGAATTTTCGCGGATCGTCGCGAATAGCCGGGAGAATACTTCTTGCTGCGTGATCCTTTGCGGCAGTGGGGAAATCGGACTATCCCGAGATCCTTCCGGCGGCACCGAAGCAATCGGTAATCGATACGTTGGCCTACTTCGGAACGTCCTTTTTGGTCAAAGAGTTCAATACCTCAACATCTTGGGTTGTGTCCGTCAGAATCTGGGTTCGCCCGCACTTTGAAACATAATACTCGCCGTTCTCGGTTTCAGCGTAAACCAAGTAAGTTTCGCCAACTCTGAAACTGTAAGCGCAGTCGTCAACGAAATAGTCCTGATTGTTACCGAGTTTGCTCGAATCCAAATAATTGCCAGATGTAAAGAATACTTCCGTTTGGTTTTTGCCTTTCCAGATCCGTTTGACCTCAAATTTCAAATGTTCGCCGTTGCGCTCCGTTACGGTGCCGGAAAACACAAGGGTCGAGTCGCGAAACGAACGCGCGACGGCTTTCCTGAACTTCTTGGGCGTGTTTGTCTCCGCGGGGTCTTTCCGACACCAACAGGCATTTGCGTCCGTTGGCGTAGCGAAAAGCAATGCGAAGAAAATCGGAGCGATTGAGAAAATGTTCTTCATCATTCCAACGTCAAGTAAACAAGAGAAAATGCCGAACAGTGGGGTTGACGATGCGGCGTTCCTTCACAAGCTATTTTTCGATAACAACTTTATCGGTCAAGAACAAATATGAACCGACCAACTCCCGAAACGCCGGCAACGACTTCTCAAAATCTTTTTTCGTGCGCGATGTTAGAACGATTAGAACAACCAGTTTTTCTTCGTTTATGTAAGCGATTGCCTCGAAATTCTGGCCATTCGCATCGCTGGTAAAATACTTGACGGTTGCCGTTTTGTCCTTCTCAAGCTCGATCGCCTCTGCGTTTTCAACTTTCAAATCAGGCACATTCTCTTTGAATTTCTGAATGTCGCTGTCAATGATGTCTTGAACTGTTTGCGTTGCGCTTTCTTTCTGCGAGACATTCGCATACATCACGGCAACGCCGTCGCTCCACGAAGAACCTCGCGGATAAAAAACGGCGTGAAGCCCTTGTTTGACGCCGTTTTTGTTATCAAGCACCCAACCCTTTGGCGCGGTCAAAGCGTAAGCGTGATTTTTTCCGTAAATAATTCCGGTGTTTGAATCCTGATTTGTTTCGTCTTTTTTCTGCGCCGAAGCAGAAATGCACAGCAGAAGCAGAACGAGGATCAGACTTGATTGTTTTTTCAACAGCATATTTTATTTTCACCCGAAAGCGCCTTAAGGCGGCGTTGACGTGGGGCGAAACCGCCACCACGCAAGCCGAAGTTTAACGGACGGCGGTAATCAGAAAATCGCTGTTTCACCCTCACGTCCTTTGAGTCATTCGATGGCTCTTGGCACATACACAATTTTACCCAGAAAATTAGGTCGTTGTCTCTTTCCAACGTCGCCATTCGTAAGGTCCGCCAAACAAAAAACCCAAAACTGCGCCGCCAACGATGCCAAGCAAAAGATACATTCCTCTTTTCGGCCCGACAGGCGAAAGCGGCAACATTGGCGGGTTAACAATCAATATGGTTCGCTCGCGTCTTATAGAAATTTCTTCGCCATTTTGGGCAGCCTTTGTCTGTGTTTCATTATCCGGCAAGCTTTCATAAACCCGGATGAAGCCTTCCGTCAATGCATACGAAACCTTCTGTGTGGCTGCAATCGGCGCGCCTCGTGGCCGCCGTCGCTGAGCTTGGGCTGTTAGACAGCCTCGTTTGTAATCGAACCACTTTTCTGATGAAATCAAATCAAATGTTCAACGAAGACTCCAGTTTTCCTTACGTCTTTGTGCTTTGGATGGGCGGCTCTGCCGCGCTGTGGGTTTAGGTGCCCCGTTTTTCCGGACACGAAAGGCCTAGTTCAAGGTGGATCGCTGCCGGGTTTTCCAGGTGCAAAATGATTAGAAAACTTTTATTTCTCTCAATGCGAAGTCGATTCTACGATCAAGAAGTGGCCCGGAAAACCGCGGTAATTGTCAGTTCGCGCAACCTGAGACTTCAACCCGGATCATTATTCGTGCATTCCCACATTTGGCGTGTTTCGCGGGAGAATATTTCCTATTGCGTAATTTGAGTAAGTAGGCTGGTTGCCCAGGTGAGGCTTTCGGAATGAGTGGTTGTTGCGATAATGATTGTCACCTCGATGCCCTCCGCGAAAGGCAGCGAGGAACGCTGCAGATCGTGCTTGGCATCAATGCGGTTATGTTTCTGGTGATCGTCGCGGCCGCGCTTTACGGCAAATCGACGGCGCTGCTGGCCGACAGCCTCGACAATCTCGGAGACGCGCTGACATACGGCCTCAGCCTGTACGCCGTTTCGAGGGGAGCCGCCGTAAAGGCCAAGGTCGCGCTGTTCAAGGGCGCGCTGATCTTTGTCGCAGCGTTCGCCGTTGCTTCGCAAATCGCCTACAAGCTTTTCGTGCCGAGTCTCCCGCATTTCGAGGTGATGGGCGCGTTCAGCCTTCTTGGTCTCGCCGCAAACTCGGTTTGTCTTTACCTGCTCTGGCGACATCGCCGCGAAGACGTGAATATGAGTTCGGTATGGGAATGTTCACGAAACGACATCGCATCGAACCTGTCCGTGTTTGCGGCCGCCGGAGCGGTCTGGCTAACGGGTTCGGGTTGGCCCGATATCTTCGTCGCACTCGGTCTCGTATGGCTCCTGATGCGCTCTGCGATCCGAGTCGTTTCTTCAGCGAGGGCCGAACTGCGTGCGGTGAGCTGACAACAAACGCGGGATCACTTCTCCTTGAATTTCGTCAATAGGACCGAGACTTTTGGCGACGATCGTACTTCGTGGACGACGTTCGGTTCAATCGTAACCAACACGCCTTCTTTCAGTTCAACTTCTTCCTTGTCCTCACCGACGATCAACAATCCTTTACCCGCAACGCACTGAATGGTGATCGGCTCCGCGGCTTTGTGCGATTCCAAAACGGCTCTGTTTCGAAGCGTGATCTGGATGATCTTTCGACGCTCCCCGTCAAAAAGGGGTGTGATCTCTTTGTCGTTTCCGTCGCCGATCTTTGTTTGTAAATTCAATTTTTGCATCTTCATTTCCTTACTGTCGACAGACACGATGACGATCGAGATCGCCAACAGGATTCCCAGCGCTGCCGCAGTTATCAAAGTCGTTTTCATCGTTTCACCTCCAAGGAATCTCCTCGGTTCCTATTCATTTGATTCTGATCTTGAATTCTTGGCGGGCTGTTTCGGAGGTCTTGTCAGCCAAACCTCAAAAACCGTCTTGCTCGCAACGCTTTCAAGGCCGGAATTGCTGAAGAAAATGCTTTTTTTCGAACTGTTGATTCCGCCAACGATATGGCCCAGCAAGATTCGATCAGCGTTGATTTCATTGGTTTTTACGATCTCGTTTTCATACATCGGCAGTTGCGGATTGAGGACGAATTCCGCCCCCGCGCCCAAAAAGCCCGGCAACTCGCTGATCTTTGTCTCGGTCATTTTTCCGTCCTTTTCACGCACGACCTTGCTGATCACTTTCGTGAAAGGCACGTCGTCATTTCTCGTCAACGCGCCCGCGTTTTCTTCATATTGACTTATTCCGCCGAAGAAAATGTTCTCCATTCGCTGATTCGCCGCATCGTAAAACGCGACCTTTGCCGAGTGGTAATGACTGAGGTATTGCGCAAATGCATTGTTGACGATGTGTTTGTCGGCAAACACATCAACCGTATTGATGAAAGGAATATCCGCTCCAACTTGAAACACGCCCGAAAAAACGGTGAAACCTTGAACATTGTTTGGAAATATCTGCGGCAGCATATTGAAATCGCGGCGATGCAGATTCGCTTCATCCGTGATCGCAACGAAGTTCTCAATTTTCAGTTCAATTCCGTCGTCGTTGATCCGAAATTTTCTGATCTGATTGCTGTATTGTTGGGAAAAACCCGGTCCGTGGTCGGGACCCATCGGATTGTAGCGCCCGACGAATTTCTGGCCGCCGACCAGATAGTAAGTCTCGCCGATTCTCCCGATCTGCCCGCCGGTCAATGCAAAGACCGGATCTGAGATCTGCCGGAAACACGACGGATCCGCATTGCCTTTTTGAGCCGCCGAAATCAGACAATCGACCTTTACGGCCGTCAATTTATTATGCGTGATGTGATCGCCGGCCGTGTTGCTGTATCCATAACCGCCGATCAGATAGAGAGTTTTTCCGCGTTGGATAAACTGCATATTCGTGGATTGCAGCTGCTCTTTCAAAGCGGCAGGCAAATCATTGACGGCGGAACTCCAACTTCGTTTGGTTTCGGGATCGATGACCAGGATGCACGTGTTGTTTCCGCTGACCGCGAACGACTCGAACGGCCGTCGTCGGTGGAGTCCGTCGGTTCTCCCGCCGATCAACAACCATTTGCCCGCATATTGGGCAACTGCAAATGATTGAAGTCCGTTGAAACCTGCAACGGCGATCGGTTCGACTGTTAAAGCATACCCGTTGCCAACCGAATTCGCGGTTTCTACGGGTGACTTATTGACGGTTTGGCCGAAGCCCTGGATTGCCAAAGCGGCGAAGAGCAGCGGTACCAGCAAAGCATTCAATTTCTGTATTTTCATAAATCTCTCCCGGCTGAATCCGATCTCTCGCGCCCGATGTCGTCGACGTGAAAATCAAAAAAAACCTTCAAAGCGGCCGGATGTCGCGCTCTCGCAGTTATTTCAGACTCTCCTTGAAATTATATTCTTCGATCGCAGGGAATTCTATTCTGCAATTGAAGCCGAAAGTCTTTGTCGTCGAAAAGCTGTTTACAGGGAGCGCAAGGAAGTTGAACCCGTTGCCGAATCGAAGCGTGTCTTGCCGGGCGGTTCTAGTCCGGCAAAACCCACTAAAAAGGCTCCGAACTGCCTCATCGCAGCGGATCCAAAGACGCCATCGTCGTTGGATCGCGCGGGAACATTTTGCGAAACCGCTTCAGTTTATCTTCATACTTGACTTTTTTGTAAAGATTACTTAGTCTAGTCCTGACAATTCGTTTGAAGGGGGAGTAGGAAGCCTTTCCAGGTTTGGCGCAACCGTCAATACAATCATCCACGCCAGGGTGATTCGGCGCGCCAGGTAAATTTCCGAGACCTTTTGTGGCATTTGTAACAATCTGCTGCAGAAGGTCTTTTTCTGTTGCCCGGGAGCCGGTTTGTTGACGAAATCGTTCAATCGCGGTTTTCCAGCGGTTGTTCGAAGGCGGCGGATGGATATTTCCCGGAAGATTCGCGGAGCTGTTTCTTAAGGATCTCCTCGGAAGTGGGTACAAAGGCAACGGCGTTAACTACAGCAATCCTAAAAGACCGAAGAAAAGGGCTGAAGCGGGCCGTTAAGAAAATCCTCGATCGAAGAGGAAAAGATATCAAAGGGGTAAAAAATGTATTTTCCATTAGCGGAATATTGGTGGCTCTACCTTGGTTTCACGGCATTCGTTTTGGCGATGCTCGCGCTCGATCTGGGCGTTTTCCAGAGAAAAGCCCACGAGGTTTCCTTTAAGGAGGCCACGATCTGGAGCATCGTCTGGGTTTCTCTGGCTCTGATCTTCAATCTTCTTTTCTACTATTATTCGGCGGCAAAATTTGGCGACGAGATTGGGAGTCGGCTTTCGCTCGAATTCTTGACGGGCTATGTCGTTGAAAAGTCGCTCTCGGTGGACAACATCTTTGTCTTCGTGATGGTTTTCGCCTATTTTGCCATTCCGGCGAAATACCAGCACCGAGTGCTGTTCTATGGCATCATCGGCGCGCTCCTGTTCCGCGCGATCTTTATCGCCGCGGGCTCCTGGCTGATGCAGTTTCAGTGGGTGATCTATATTTTCGGCGCGTTCCTGATCATCACCGGGATCAAGATGATGCTCGTTTCCGAAAAAGAAATCGAGCCGGAGAAAAATCTCCTGATCAGGCTCTTCAAGAAGTTTATTCCGGTCACGCCCCAACTCCACGGACCGAAATTCTTTATCCGCGAAGAGGGCAAGCTTTTTGCGACGCCGCTCTTTATCGCGCTTCTCTTTTTGGAGCTTACCGACGTCATTTTCGCCGTCGACAGCGTTCCGGCGATCTTCGCGCTCACAAACGAGCCTTTCATCGTTTTCACCTCGAACATATTCGCGATCCTCGGCCTCAGGGCAATGTATTTCATGCTTGCAGGGGCGGTGGATAAATTCTACTTGCTGAAATACGGGCTGTCGGTCGTGCTGATCTTCGTTGGACTCAAGATGGTTTGGTTAAACGACGCGTTTGGCGGGAAGTTTCCCATTTCTTATTCGCTGGGATTCATACTCTCGGTGATAGCCGCATCGATCGCTGTTTCGCTTCTTTTTCCAAAGAGGCCAAAAGCGGACGAGGCATAACTTCGATAGACACAAGGAGCAGATGATATGAAAAGGAAAACGGAATTATTCAGAGACATAGATGCCGGAGGCGAATTGGCAGAAGAGGAGGCAAGCCTCCTCTTCCTTACCCCGCTGATCCAAACGGCGTGGGTTTGCGGCGCGGTTTCGCCGCGCGAAAAGCAGCTGATCTTTGAAGCGGCGCGCGAGGACGGCATCGATGAACGCCATCGATTCAATGTTGTGATCGACGAATGGCTCAGCTATCAGCCGAGCCTTCAGTATTTCGACCATTGTCTCGACCTCATAAACATTTCGCTCGACAACCTCACGGTAAAGGAGCGAACTGCGCTCAAGCGCAAAATGCTGGATCGCTGCCACAAGGTGGCCTCTTCCGCAGGCGACCGCTCGCTGATGGATGTCGATCATGGCATCAGCCAGGTGGAGAAACATTTCCTCGGAAGGCTGACGGAAATCTTGGCTTAGGGGCATTTTGATTCTGGGGCAAGTCCCACAGAGGGCCGCACGTCTTACGGGGAAGACGGCGGCCTTCTCGATTTGCATCAAGATCCTGAGAAAGACAGTGAACTCCGCGCGAGGTTGACCTCGAATGCAGTATCAATTCTTGTTACAATCAAGACAGTAGAGTTATGAAAAAGTTCCCGTGACTTGCGGCGCGACGGTTTCGTTCCGCGTCCTCACAACCGTTAGGCGGGTACAGTCGCGCGTTTTGCCGACAGAAACTTGTTCCACTCCGCTCAGTCGGGAGGTCTTATATGAACGTGCTGACTATCTATGCGAATTCGAACCCGAAATCGTTCTGTCACGCTATTTTGGATCAGTTCACGGCAGGCTTGCGCGAGGCCGGGCACTCAAGCGAGGTCGTCGATCTGTATGCGATCGGCTTTGATCCGGTGCACCGTCCGCGCGACACGCCGAGCTGGCTTACGGAAAGCGTCCCGGACGACTTGCTCGAACGAATGCGCGTGCGGGAGTCCGTGATCGAGGGCGCGGGCGGACCACTTCGACGATTCCTGATGAAGCGTATGCTCGGGAAGCGCGACGATCGCGGCATCATACGCCTCCTGCGGGAGCGTTTTCAGCCGCAGGATGTGCTCGAACAGCAGCGGATAGTGGCGCGCGCCGAGTCGCTGGCGTTCATTGCGCCCGTCCATTTCTTGAGCTTTCCGGTCATTTTGAAAGGGTGGTTCGATCGCGTCTGGACGCCCGGCTTCGCCTACGACCTGACCGAGGAGGCCTGGCGCGGCGATATCAACGGCCGTCGGGGGCTGCTGACGCATAAGAAGGCGCTGATTATGCAGACGACGATCTGGGATGAGCGTTCATACGACACCGGGCTCCGCGACGCGATGTGCAAGGTCATCGATGAGTACACGTTGAACTATCCGGGGATCAAGCAGGTTGAACACGTTCTGTTTTACGCAGTTCACGGCGCCGACGATGAAACGCGGCGCGGCTACCTCGAACGGGCCCGTGATCTCGGTCGGAACTTCTAACGCGCCGGTGCGATCCTTGCAACGGCGGAGTGTTTCGCAGGAAATGCGTGTGCAGCCCTGATCCGTCTGGGTCGACGCTCGATCCAGCGAACCTTAACCGATAGAACGCCTTTGCTGTCGATCCTTGAACGGCGGGATCGGCGACACGGGCGAATGTGGAGGTCTGCCCGTCGCCTGATATGGACTAAACCCGGATCTCCGGCTTGACCAGGATCGTCTTGAAATTCGTCAGGCTGACAAGTCCGGGGACGCCGCCGCGGGGCTTGTGTACGTTTTTGCGGAGCGTGTAATGGACGGCGGCTTTCGGGTGTTCGCGCGCCTGCGAGTAGAAGGCGGCGAGCTTGGCCGCTTCGAGAACCGTCGCCGGTGGGATCTCGCCGCGTGAAGGGTTGCGGACGATGACGTGCGAACCCGGATAGTCGGCCGCGTGGAGCCATAGGTCTGACGAACGCGCGACGCGGAACGTCAGTTGATCGTTGTCCTTCGCGCCTTTTCCGACGAGGATCTCGAATCCGTCCGGCGAGATGAAACGGCGCGTGCCCGCCGGCGGATCGCTTGCCGAAGTTCGGTTCTGACCGGTCTTGATCTTCCCGTCGCCGAGAAACTCCGCGAGATAATCGACGTCGCGGTCTTCGATCCGCTCCTCGATCTCCGCTTTTTGCGCCTGTAGCGACGCGGCCGTCGATTCCAGTTCCGAAAGTCGCCGGTTTAGTTCCTCTCGCGCGTTTCGCGCCTTCGAATAACGCTTGAAAAACCTTTCCGCGGCGACGGTCAGTTCGTCGTTTTCGTCGATCTCGATCTCGACGACCGGCGTCGCATCGTCGAAATAGTCCACCACGAGAACGCGACCGTCAACAACGGCGGCGTCAGAGAGATTCGCAAGGATCAGATCTCCGGATCGTTTCCAGATCGCCGGATCGCCGTGCGCAGCAAGATCCGCGCGGAGTTTCGCGGCGAGCTTTTCGCACTTCGCCGCGGCCTGTTTAAGTTTCGCGCGCGCCGCTCCGGCGAGCCGTTTGAATTCCGCCTCTTCGCCGGCGGCAAGATAATGCGCGTCGAGCGCTTCGGAGATCGATCCGAATCCTTCGGTGTTCAACGCCGATTCGGTCCGTTCGACCGCGGCAGCTCGTTCCGGCGGCGCGTAAACGGTCGCGATCTCCTGGCCGTCGCCGTACGTGTCGCGGAGGCGGTCGAGAATACGGTCCAACCCGTCAAGCAGGAACAGGTTCGACGATCGGCCGGTAAGCTGGACGACGAGCGTGAACGGCGCTGTTTCGCCCAACTCCGTCTGGGCGCGCAGCCGGATCTTGACGACGCGTTCGCCTTCGAGCTTTTCGACGGCGACGACATTCGCGCCGGAGATTCGTTTTTTGAGAAATTGCGCGAACGCCAATTGCTGCAGCGACTGCTTTTCGATGTCTCGAAGGCGGCGGTTGACGAGGAAGAGGCGCGGTGCGTTCGGGTCGGCGCTGACGAACAGAAACCGCGAACCGTCGCGAAAATCGATGGCGAAACCGAGCTTCGAAAGCTGAAAGATGCGTCCGACTCTCCGCCCGACAAGCGTTGCGGCCAATTCTTCGCAAATGAGTTCGAGCGTCGGGTTGTTCATTAAAAAAAGAACGGATCCCGGATCTTGGACCTTCGATCTTCGATCCCGGATTAAGTCAGAAATCCAAAATCTAAAATCTAAAATCCCAAATCCAAGACCCGTTCCGTAAAACGGTATCCGCCTAGTATTCCTCGCGGACGACGATCGTGCCCGAAAGCAGATCGTGCGCGGCGCGCTTCTCGTCGTTGAACAGCACCGGGATCAGTCCGAGCCCGCCGAACGCGAGCGACACGAGGTAAACGGAAGTGTTGACCGCCGCCTGATGGAGCGACGGATACTCTTCTTCTTCGATATCGAGCACTTCGAGCTGAAACAGCTTCATCCCGAGCGTCTGGCCGAAAAAGCCGACCGCCGTCGTTAAATAGATGAACATCACGATCGAACACGTCACGGCGAACGCCAGCAGTCCGGCGAGGCTGAACCAGTTTCCGCCCGAAAGCATCAGCGGCGCGAGCAGGATCAGGCTCGACCCGGCGCCGATGATCAGATCGAGCGCGGCGGCGTTGAAACGCGTTCCGAGCGGCGCGAGATCCTCGTCCTCTTCGAGTTCCGACTCGGACGATTCGAATTCGTAATCGTCTTCGTCGTCGAAATCGTCGGTCGCCCGCGAGATCGAGATCATCGGGGCGTCGGTCCGTTCGATCTCCGGCAGTTCGTCCGCGGCCGATCTTTCAAGGCTGCTTGAAATGATCGACGAATTCGGCAGCGGTTTGAGCTTGTTGGTGTCGAGATCCTTCTTTTCGATGATCGGCAGATCCTCGATCGACGGACGCGGGGCGAGCGTCGCCGGCGGCATTATCTCCGGCGGCTTCGGCAGAACGGACGCGTTTTTGGTCGCGATATAAAAAGGATAATGTTTCGCCGGAACCGGAGCGGATGCCGCCAACGCGGCCGCCGGGATTTCGGCTTTGGCCGGCTGAGCGGCCGTTTCCTCGGCAAGAAATCTTCGTCTCGATTCTTCGATGCGCTTCAGCGCGCCTTCGAGCTTGCCGTTCACGGGCGCGACGGCGGGTTCGCTGTACGCTACGACCTCAGCCTTGACCGCGGCCGAGCCGTTGGTCGACAGCACCGTTTGCGAAACGGCCGGAACGGGTTCGGCGGCCGGCGCCGGAAGTGAAGCGTCGCGGCGCTTTCGAACGGCGTTCTGCAGTTCGAGCCTCCAATCGGGAAGCGCGGCGTTTTTGTTCTGAAAATCGACAAGCGTCGGACTTGTCGGCTTCGCCGTGATCTCGGCCGTATCAAACTTCAACGGCGGAGTGGCCGGCGTCGGCGCGGGCGTCGGCTCCACCACAGGCGCGGGCGGCGCGGCGACGAACTTCAGCGGGGCCGGCGGCATTATCGGTTCGCGTTGGGGAGCGTTCATACTGTTTCTCGCGATGGGGGAAATCTTTTCGGTCAGTTCCTCACGAACGGAATCGTTCATCATCGCACCGCAACTTGGGCAAATCGATAAAGTTGATGCAAGAATTCGATTACAAACGGGACAATTCATAGGTGTGCAAAAAACTTGAAAAAACTGGAATTGCTGTCTGATGGATCAGAGAACCTTACGATATGATCAAAAACAGAGGCGATGTTATCAGACTTTACTTTAAGTCGTCAACAGTAAAGTTAAGCAAAAGTTAAACTTGGAGGGATTTGTTTTGAAGTTGTTCATTATCGATGCGAATGATCCCATCAACTTTTGTTTATGAGTTGCAGCCGGTGGGTCTTGAAGGCGTCGCTATTGGCGGCCACAGATGTATCGTTAGGATACGGATTGATCAATTTGTATCGTAATGCCGCAGGAGATTCGAGCCGTGAGCTTTGGGCTTTGAGCTGTGAGAGCGGTTCGAACTCGAAACAAACTTCCAGGAATTCCAAATTCCAAATTCCAAATTCCAAATTCCAAATTCCAAATTCCAAATTCCAAATTCCAAATTCCAGATTCCAAATTCCACATTCCAGATTCCAAGAATTCAAAATCCAAATTCCACATTCCAAATTCCACATTCCAGATTCCAAGAATCCAAAATCCAAAATCCAAAATCTCAAAGCGGCTGCCTTCCGGCGAAGCCGCCTTCGAGTTCGTGCCACCATTCGAGTTCGTCGGCATCGTCGAGCTGCCAACAGAGAAGCACGACGCGGCCTTCCTTCAGACTAGGAAAGTCGATCAGGCCGCGCGAATAGTCTTTGAGCTGGATGCCGGTTTCGTGCAGTTCGGTCGCAATGCGTCCGACTTCGTACAGCCGGTTGACGTATGCCGTACCGCCCGCCATTCCGCCGCCGCCCGAATCGTTGGCCGCCGCCGCCGCAAGCTTGGCATTGTCGCGATAAACCGCAAGAGACAAGTATTGCGCCCGAATCTGTTCGAGTTTCGGGCGCAACATCGGGATCAGCTCGTTAGCTTCTTCGATCGTAAAAAGCTTCATTTAGGTCAATGTCTATTTGGCTGGCTTCTTTTCCTCGGTCGCCGCGCTCTGATTCAAAAAGTACGGCGTAACGATCGGGCGATAGTTGTCGTTGATCTTGATGTAGGATTCCTGGCGGAGGTCGGTCATATATTCCTTGCGTTTGGCGTCAAAGACCTCGGTCGTCATCGCGCGCCGAACTTCGGGTTCGTCGAAAAAGGACTCCTTGCTCGCTTCCTTTCGATCGTCGACGCGGAAGATCTCGATTCCTTCGACGAGCTCGATCGGGTCGGTGACGCCGCCCTTCGCGGTTGCTCCGATCGGTCCGAGACATTTTTCGCAAATGCGCTTGAGTTCCGGAATCGGAATCGAACCGACCGCGCCGTTCGTTTCCTTGACATCCGGACGATCCGAATTATCGGCCGCGGTCTTGGGAAAGTCGCCGCCTTTGCGGAGATCGGCGACGATCTGTTTCGCCCGCTCGCGAACCGCAGCCTCGTCGCGGCCGGCGAAGCTCAGGAAGATCTCGGAAAGCGTCACGACCTCGGGTTTAAGAAAACGTTCCTTGTTCTTTTCGAAGTATGCTTTGACCTCTTTTCCGGTCCAGCCCCAAAGCGTCTTTCCGTAAACCTCGCGGTTGACGACGAAGTCGATCGTGAACTGCCGCCGCCAACTCTCCTTGACTTCCTGCGGGTCAAGACCCTGTTTCTCCATTTCTTTGTACAGCGCCTCGATGGTCTTCAGATTTTGCTGTTTCATAATGTCGAGAAACCGCCGGTTGACCTCGGAATCGACGTCCGATTCAACCCCGATCTCCTTGCCCTTTTGCATCAAGAGCTCTTCTTCGATGATCTTCGCAATCACCTCGCCTTCCTTGCCTTTGATCTCGGCAGTCGCAGCGTCGCGTGTCTTGCCTTGTTCGACCATCGCATCGACGCGAAACTTCATTTCACGCTTGACGCGCGAGAGCGTGATGACACCGTCGTTGACCTGGGCGACGACTTCGTCGACCACCTTTAGTTCGGTTTCCTGCCCGAGCGCGTTGAACGCGAAAAGGAATAAGATAGTGATTATTGCCGAGCTGATTCGTTTCATACTGTTCATTGATTATTGACTCAACTGAAAATCTTAAATTTATTGCCTGTAATATGCAAACTGAAGGGTTTGATGCGGCATCCGCGACCGGCGTTTATCGGCGACGCAAAAAAACTGGAACGTTCTTGAATTGAATGTTTTTAATAATTAGGCGACTCCCGCGCGCGCTCCGATCCCGACTCCGATGAAAAAGAAATGTCCAGACTGTAATCTCGTCAACTTCGCGACGGCCGCTGAATGTCTGCGCTGTCAGCGCAGCCTGCGCGAAGTTTCGAGTTTCGCGGTGCCGGCACGCAACCGGGAACGTTCGTTCGGCGCGGTTCTCGTGCGGCGAGCCTCCGTCTGCGTTTTCGCTATCGCGTTCACGCTCTTCGGCTTCTATCTTTCGCTCATCGGATCGGCCGAGCGCCTCGAATACGACCAGAAAAAGACGGTCGGTCGAGCGATCGATATTCTCGATGAAAAGGGTTTTTCGAGCGAAGTCACTCTTCTGCGGTACTTTAGCGCATACCGCGGCACAGACAACTGGCTGAATGCGTCGGTCGAAAAGGAAAATGCCTACGCCGCGACGAACTTTCCGTTCGAGATCCTGACGATCTATCCAGATTTTTTCAACGTGCCGGTCGACGACACCGAGCGCGCCGCGATACTTCTGCACGAGGCCCAGCATCTGAAGGGCGCCGACGAACCCGAAGCCTACAAATTCGTCTGGAAGAACAGGAAACGTCTCGGTTGGACGAAAGAGACATACGTGAATTCGGTCGTCTGGCGCAACGTCCGCAAGCAAACCCGCGAGATCGTGCCGGAACTCTTCGCCTGCGAGGAAAAAGAATTTTCCGATTGCACGGAATGAGCTGATTTCGGATTTCGGATGTGTGATTGGGGCTTTTAGATATTCCAGAATCCACAGATTCCACATTCAGATCCCTAAATCCGAAATCCCAAATCACACATCCGAAATCCGTTGCTCCGGCCGAAGATGCGGGAAAAGGATGACGTCGCGGATCGAGTGCTTGTTCGTCAAAAGCATCACGAGACGGTCGATTCCGATGCCGATCCCGGCCGCGGGCGGCATACCGTAGCTGAGCGCGCGGATGTAATCTTCGTCGAGCACCATTGCCTCGTCGTCGCCTTTTTCCCTTTGGTTCATCTGGTCTAGAAACCGCTCGTACTGTTCCTGCGGATCGTTCAACTCCGAGAAGCCGTTCGCGACCTCCATTCCGTTTATGAAAAGCTCGAAACGCTCGGCGATCGCCGGATTCTCGGGCGACGCCTTAGAGAGCGGCGAGATCGATTTCGGGAAATCGATGATGAACGTCGGCTGAATGAGGTTCGGCTCGACGTGTTCTTCAAAAAGAGCCACAAGATTCTTGTCCGTTATCTCGGCGCCGGGCGCGTGCTTTCCGACCGCGTCGTGCATCGAAATCCTCTCGAACTTGCCGAAATCGATCTCTTTTCCCTCGTAATTCGCGACCAACCCGCCGGTCGCTTTCTCGACCGACTGCCGCAGCAACGTCTCGCAAAAATCCATCATTCCGTTGACATCCATATAGGCGCAATAGAATTCGAGCATCGTGAATTCCGGATTATGCTTGTACGAGATGCCCTCGTTTCGGAAATTGCGGTTCAGTTCGTAAACCTTCTCAAAGCCGCCGACCGTCAGGCGTTTGAGATAAAGTTCCGGCGCGATGCGCGCGAAGAGCGTGATGTCGAGCGCGTTGTGATGCGTGACGAACGGTTTCGCTGCTGCTCCCGTCGCCTTCGGCGTCAGCATCGGCGTTTCGACCTCGATATAGCCGTCGTCTTCCAGGAATCTGCGAATCGACGAGATGACCTTCGCGCGGACCTCAAAAACCTGACGCGTCGTCAGTCCTTCGTGTTCGACCTGAAGGCTCGAAGCGATGAGATCGGCGTAACGCTGACGCTGGCGGATCTCGGCGTCGGCGATGCCGTGCAGCTTGTCGGGCATCGGCAGAAGCGATTTCGAAAGGAACTGGAGTTTTTCGACGTGGATCGACAATTCGCCCGTGTTAGTCAGAAACAGAAATCCCTCGACACCCACAAAATCGCCGCCGTCGAGGAGCTTGAAGATCGACCAACCGGAGATTGATTCGGGATTTGGGATTTGGGAATTGGGATTGTTCGAATCGGAATCTGAAAATCCAAAATCGTTTCTCACTCCTGCCGCGTCGTCCTTTCTGACGTAGATCTGGATGCGGTTCTTGCCGTCGCTGAGATGAACGAACGCGGCTTTGCCCATTGTCCGCGGCGTTGTCGTCAGGCGGCCCGAGACGCGAACGTTGCCGAATACTTTCAGCCGTTCGTTGAGCGCGTCCCTGATCTCGGCGTGCGGACGTTCGCCTTCGGCCAGAGTCTTGATATGCTCGCCGATCTCGCCGACGACCTCGGCGACGGGCGCGAACGCGATGATGTCCGAGATCGTGTCCGTTCGTCCGGAAATGCTAGTCCGGTCGAACTTGTTCGGATAGACGTTGCCGACCAGTTCCTTAAGCTCGCCAAGATGCTCAAGACGCGCCTGAACCTGGTCGTTGTTTTCGATGATGCCGGCGCCGGTGATTGAATTTGACATAGCCGAGTAGCGATTTTGGATTTTAGATTTTGGATTTTGGATATGCCGCACAGTCTTCCCGAAATTGAAAATCCCGTTGGTCCAAATCAAAACGTTGATTATAGTTTACGGGTTCGGGCAACGGCAATCGAGCGATTTGAAAAGATGTTTCGTTCGTGCGAAAGTCAAATCATATGGATTTGAAAGTCGGCGACGTTTTCAGCGTCACAAAAGAGGTCACGGATGAGGTCATCCGCAAGTTCGCGGACGTTTCGGGCGATTACAATCCGATCCATCTCGACGACGATTTTGCGTCGAAGACGCGCTTCGGCAAACGCATCGCTCACGGAATGCTCGGCGCGGCGTTCATTTCGGCGGTTCTCGGCTATGAACTCAGCGAGCGAAAGCTGGTCTATATGTCGCAAACGCTGCGCTTCATCGCGCCCGTGTTTCTCGGCGACACGGTGACGGCGAAGGCGGTCGTGACCGCGATTCGCGAGGACAAGCCCGTAGTGACGATCGAAACGACCGTTTCGACGCCGAACGGCGACTGCATCACCGGCGAAGCGAAGATCTTGATCCTGGAGTAGGTTTCGCCGCGAATTTCACGAATTTCACGAACGGCGCGAAATCAGATGCGTGCGACCGAAATCTGCGCTCAGGTTGCGGCAATTATCTGACTTTGTCCATTCGCAGAGTTCTTTGCCAGAGAAAATGAACGGAGAAACGGACCAGTTTGAACGCGTTTGCGCCGAAATTCGGCGCGGCGGTCGGATTGTGTCGCTTGCGGGCCTGACATCGACTGCCGCGAAGGCGTTCGTGCTGACCCGCATTCGGGCCGCGCTCGGGAAAACCCTCGTCGTCGTGACCGACACAAACGGGGAACTTGAAACCATCGAGTCGGACCTGGCGTACCTTTTGGAAAAACAGGCACGAAACGACAACCCGGCGCCGGCTGACGCCCACTCGCAAATCGCAAATCGAAATTCGCAAATAGTCTCGCTTCCGTCCTTCGAGACCGACATCTATTCGAATATCTCGCCGCACGCGGAAACCTTGGAACGCCGCGCTCTGGCACTCTGGCGGCTGGCGCAGTCGACGCCGGACCTCGTCATCGTTTCGGCGAAGTCGCTGGCGACCCGAACGACGTCGCCGGGCGAGATTCGCAAACTCGGCGCGGTACTCGCGCGGGACGAGGATTTCGCGCCCGAGGAATTGGTCGAACGCCTCGCGGCCTGCGGCTACGTTCGCGAAGAGCCGATCAAGAACGTCGGCGAGTTCTCGGTTCGCGGCGGGATCGTCGACGTCTGGTCTCCGGCGGCTGAAATGCCCGTGCGTGTGGAGTTTTTCGGCGACACGGTAGATTCGATCCGCGAATTTGACCCCGATACGCAGCTTTCGACCGCACAGCTGACGCGGATCGAACTCGTTCCGATGCGCGAGTTCTCGGCAAGCCCGTCCGATTTTCGCGACTGGGCGTTTTTCGCGCGCGAGAAATTTGACGATGACAAGGATGCGCGCGCCGTTCGCGACCGAACCGAATTTGCGGACCACGGCGAATCGTTTCCCGGCTGGGAGTTTTTGCTGCCGCTGACCGCTCCCCGCGGTTCGACGGTTTTCGATTACCTGAAAGACGCCGTTTTCGTGATCGACGAGCCCGGAATGGTGGAGCAGACGCTGGCCGGATTTTCCGACGGATTGGGGAACCGATACAATGAGATCCGCAGCGCGGGCGAGCTGGCGCTCGAGCCGTCCGAACTCTTTTTGAGCGGCCCGGAGCTCCGCGAAGGTCTTTCCGGCGCGACTCGTCTCGAACTACGCGCGCTCGGCAAGGCCGCGGCCGGCACGGGCGAGGAGATCTCGGATTTCGGAACGGTCGAACCGGATTCCAATGACGGCGAATCCGGCGAACCAGCCCAAAAATCGCAAATCGCAAATCGCAAATCGCAAATCCCGATGTTCCTCTTTCCGACCATCGAAATCGATTCCGAATTCGAGATCGGCTCGCGCGCGACGCGCAAGTTTCACGGCGACATCGCGGCGTTCGTCCGCGAATCGAAGGAAAAGCTCGAGGATTACTCCTTCGTTTTCGAATCGCTTGGGCTGGTCGAACGGTTCACCGAGATCCTCCGCGATTACGACGTACAGGTGCCGGCGCGAAACCTCAACATCGGGGAGCTGTCGAGCGGCTTCGAAATCCCTTCACTCGGAATTACGGTGTTTACCGAGATCGACGTTTTCGGCGAGAATCTTCAGCGCGAGGCCGCGAAGCCGAATCCGAAAACGCAGATCGCCAGCCGCAAAGCGCTCGGAGCTTTCATCTCCGACTTTCGCGACCTGAAACAGGGCGATTACGTCGTCCACGTCGATCACGGCATCGGCCGCTTCGAAGCGCTTCAGACGATCGCCGCGCAGGGAAGCGAGCGCGAGTTTATGCTGCTCGTCTATGCCGATAACACGAAACTTTTCGTGCCGGTGGAACGGCTCGACCTCGTTTCAAGATACTCGTCCGGCGAAGCGACGCAGCCGTCGCTCGACCGGCTCGGCGGACTGGGATGGCAAAAGACGAAGGCGAAGGCGAAACGCGCGATGCGCGATATGGCCGACGAGCTTTTGCGGCTTTATGCCGAACGGAAAATGGTCCAGGGCTTCGCTTTTTCGGCCGACGCGCCGTGGCAGAAAGAGTTTGAGGACGCGTTCCCGTATCAGCTGACGGTCGATCAGGCGAATGCCATCGAAGACACGAAGGGCGATATGGAAACCGCCGTGCCGATGGACCGTCTGGTGATCGGCGACGTCGGCTACGGCAAGACCGAGGTCGCGATGCGCGCCGCGTTCAAGGCGGTGATGGACGGGCGTCAGGTTGCCGTCCTGACGCCGACGACGGTACTCGCGTATCAGCATTTCGAAACCTTCAAAAAGCGCTTTGCAGCGTTTCCCGTGTCGATCGATCTCCTGTCTCGATTCCGTTCGGCGAAGGAACAAAAAGCGGTCGTCGAGGCGGCTGAGAATTCCAAGGTCGACATCCTGATCGGGACGCACCGCGTCCTTTCGAACGACGTCAAGCTGCCGAATCTCGGACTCGTCGTCGTCGACGAAGAGCAGCGGTTCGGCGTTGCGCACAAGGAAAAACTCAAGCATTTGAAGAAAAAGGTCGACGTTCTGACGCTGTCGGCGACGCCGATCCCGCGGACGCTCAATATGTCTCTGCTTGGAATGCGCGATATGTCGGTCATCGAAACGCCGCCGCGGGACCGGTTGGCGATCAACACGCAGGTCGTGCAGTTTTCGGAAGGAGTGATCAAGTCGGCGATCGAACTCGAAATGGCGCGCAACGGCCAGGTCTTCTTCATCCATAATCGTGTCGAGACCATCGAAACGATCGCCGCGCACGTCAAAAGAATAGTCCCGAACGCGCGGATCGTCATCGCTCACGGTCAGATGAACGAGAAGGAAATGGAGCAAGCGGTGCTCGATTTCGTCGATTTCAAGTTCGACGTCCTGGTCGCGACGACGATCATCGAAAACGGCATCGACATCCCGCGGGCGAACACGATCATCATCAACCGCGCCGACAATTACGGGCTTTCGCAGCTCTATCAGCTTCGCGGACGCGTCGGACGCTCGAACCGGCGGGCATACGCATATCTGCTGATCCCGGCCGAGATCGAGTTGACGCCGATCGCGCGGCGCCGCCTGAGTGCCATCCGCGAGTTTTCGGACCTCGGGGCGGGATTTCGGATCGCCGCGCTCGACCTCGAACTTCGCGGCGCCGGAAACATCCTCGGCGGCCAGCAATCGGGTCAGCTCGACGCGCTCGGTTTCGATCTTTACACGAAGATGCTCGAGCGGACGATCGCCGAACTCAAGGGCGAGGAGATCGTCGACGAGATCAGCGTTTCCATCAATCTCGGCATCGACGTCGCGATCCCGCAGGATTACATCAGCGAAACGTCGCAGCGTTTGCGGACATACAAACGAATCTCGTCGGCCGAGTCCGAAGAGCGGTTGACGGCGATTCACGCGGAGATCGAAGATCGTTACGGACGCATTCCGGAATCCGTCAACAACCTCTTCGATTACGCGCGGCTCCGAAAACTGGCCGAATCGATGAACATCGTCTCGGTCGACAAAACGCGCGAAGGCTTCGCCGTCAAACTCAGCGAGCACGCGCGCGTCGCGCCGGAGAAACTGATGGAACTTCTCGCCGGGAACGACAGCGCTTCGTTCACGCCGAACGGCGTTTTGCGGATTGCCGGCGACGCCGAGAATCCGATCGGCGCGGCGCGGCGCGTTTTGGAACAGATAAAGGCGTAGGAATATCAATCACGAACGAGACTGAATCAATCAAAGTTCTTCGCTGGTGGGATATGCTCGTGCTCGGCAAGGGCTCGATCGCGCGGCAGCTGCTCCACGCCGTCATCAGCATCGCGTTGCGTTTGTTTTTCCGGCGGATCGAAACGTCGGGCGTCGAGCGGGTCCCGACGGACTCGCCGGTGATCTTCGTCCTCAACCATCCGAACGGTCTCGTCGATCCGGCGCTCGTTTTCGTTTCGCTTCCAAGGCGCGTTTCGTTCCTCGCGAAATCGACGCTTTTCACGATCCCGATCGCCGGGGCGCTGATCCGCGCGCTCGAGGCGTTGCCCGTTTATCGGCGCGTCGATGCCGATGGCGATCCGGAACGGAACGCGGAGACATTCAACGCGTGTCGCCGGTTTCTTGCCGAGAATCGATGTGTCGCGATCTTTCCGGAAGGGCTCTCACACGACGAGACCAAGCTCAAGCCGGTCAAAACGGGCGCGGCGCGGATCGCTTTGGGCGCGCTCGGAATCAAGCGCGAAGGGTCGGAGAAACTCGATCTCAAGATCGCGGCCGTCGGACTGTTTTACACGTCGAAGACGGCGTTTCGAAGCGAGGTCCTGATCCGTTACGGCGAAATTCTCGACGTCGAACCGGTGGCGCTCGACGCGGATCTCGAGCCGCCCGCGGACGCGGTCCGTCGCCTGACCGAGCGGATCGAAACCGCGCTGCGTGCCGCGACGCTAAACCTCGAGAGTCAGGACGAACTCGACGCGGTGCTCAAGGCCGAGGCGCTTTTTTCGTCCGTCTATCGCAACCTGCTTTTCAAGAACACGCTCAACGATTCGTTTCGCAGGCTTCAAAACCTCGCCGAACGATACGAGCTCCTCGGCCGGAATGATCCCGAACGCAAGGCGGCGCTCGGGAAACGTATCGAAAAATATGAAGCCGAACTTAGCGCGAGCGGTGTCACGTCGGAGAGTCTCTCGGTGCTTCAACATCCGACGCTTTACGTCTTTCGCTTCCTTTTCCTGCGCCTGTTCGTGATCTTACTGCTGTCGCCGCTTGCGATTCTCGGCGCGGTGGTCCACTCGCCGGCTTATGTGTTCTCGAATTTCGTAGGGTTGATGTTCCGCACGCACGGACCGGACTCTGCGGGTTCGACCTTCAAGATACTCGCGGCGATCGTCCTGATGCCGCTGACCTGGCTGATCGTCGCCGGCGTTGCGTGGTATTTCTTTGGGTGGCAGATAGCTGCCGCATCGGTGCCTTTGACCGCGTTGTGCGGCTACATTGCGCTTCGCAGTTCCGAAACCTTGATCGATCTCAAGGTCTGGCTCAAGTCGGTTTGGCTCTTGCTGCGCCAGCGGGCCTTGTTTCTCCGGCTCCTGCTCGAACGCGAGGATCTGAACCGCGAGATCGGCGATCTGATCGACAACGGCAAATGAAAGCGTTCGCATTTACAACCGTCGCCCTCCTCTGCTTTGCGCTGAACTCCGTCCTTTGCCGGATGGCATTGCGCGGCGGCGAGATCGACGCGACTTCGTTCACGGTCGTCCGGCTTGTTTCAGGGGCGGCCGTGCTATTCCTGCTGGCGCACGCGTTCGGCCGCCGCGACGCGGGCGAGGACAACGGAAACTGGGTTTCGGCGCTGTTTTTGTTCGGGTATGCGATTCTTTTCTCGTTCGCGTATCTTGGACTGACGACCGCGACCGGCGCGCTGATCCTTTTCGGGTCGGTTCAACTGACGATGATCTTTTGGGCGATTGCCCGGGGCGAATCTCCGCGGCGGCTTGAATGGGTCGGGCTGTCGGTTGCGTTCTGCGGTCTCGTCTATCTCGTCCTTCCCGGACTCGAGTCGCCGCCGATCGCGAGTTCGATATTGATGGCCGTGGCCGGCGCCGCTTGGGGTTTTTACACGCTTCGCGCCAAAGGCGTCAAGAACCCGCTGTCGACGACCGCCGGCAATTTCGCGCGTTCGCTGCCTTTTGCGGCCGTTGCGGCGTTGCCGTTCCTCGGGAATCTCAAGATATCGTTTCGAGCCGCTCTGATCGCCGCAGTTTCCGGGGCGATCGCCTCCGGGATCGGTTACGCGGTTTGGTATGCGGCGCTCCGGTTTCACACACCGGTCCGGGCGGCGGTCCTGCAGCTCGCGGTTCCGGCGATCGCTGCGGCGGGCGGAATCCTGCTTCTTCGGGAAGAGTTTTCGGTCCGGCTTTTGCTGGCGAGCTTGCTGATACTCGGCGGAATCGGAATTGCGATACTCGTTCGACGCAAATAGCTTGGAGTCTCACGCGCACAACTAAAAAAAACGACAAGGGAACTTTGAAAAACCTGCTTGATTGATGCGACAGGCCGTTCTTGACAGAACACGGATGGGGCCGGATGATTTGAGACCAACTCGGCGCCATTACGGTGGAAAAAAAATATGATTTTATCCCGCCAATCCGCGTTCATCTGTGGTTAAACTGTCGCCGATTTCCTTCAAGCGGGTATTTCAAAGCTCCCGACTATTGAATCTGGGCTTTCGTAACCTCAACGATCAAGGCATATCTTCGATAGAGCGGATCGACCCGAAATTCGATCGAGCCTTCGTCGCGCATCGTTTCAAGAAACGGGATCAACTCTTCCGGATAGCGCACGTGGAATTTTTCGAGCCAGCCTTGAAGCAACGTGCGAAACCACGCCGGCAGGTCGTTTTGATCGAAAAAATCGACGATATGGAGCTTTCCCTCGGGTTTGAGGTTCTCGATTGCGTTTCGGATCGATTCCCTCCAGGGCGGGATGATCGAGACCGCGTAGCTGAAAAAGCAATTGTCGAATCTGTCGTCGAGGCCGAACGTCCCGTCAAACGAAAACTCATCGGCGAGCGCCGTCCGGAGTGTGATGTTCGACAATCCTGCCGCGTCGATCTTCTTTTGCGCGGTCCGGAGCATTTCCGCCGAGGCGTCGAGACCGTAGAAATGCGATTCAGGATGTTTTTTCGCGAGAGCGATGAGATTGCGCGCCGTTCCGCAGCCGAGTTCGAGAACGCGGTCCCCGGGCGCGATCTTCATCTCGGCGATCAGCCGGTCGCGTCCGAGCAGATAGTACTTGCGCGTCAGATCGTAGAAGAAGCGCTGATGGCGGTACATCCGATCCATCCGCTCGAATTGGGAACTGGGAAATTGGGATTTATCGTCCATCACGGTTTGAGAACGTACAAATGGAAACCGCCGTAGATAGAGGCGCGGTCTTGTTTGAAGAGTTCCTCGGACCGATCCTTCTCGTATTCGAACCGATCACACAGCGCCTTCGGCAGATTCGATTCGACCGGCGAATTCGCTCCGGCCGTACGAAATATGATTCGGGACCCGGCGGCGCCTTTCGCGGCGATCGCGGACCAAAGTTCGGTCATCGTTTCGGCGTTCATCCAGTCCTGAGCGTCGAGAAAGACGAAACGGTTGAAATGTCCCGGCTCGGATCTGTCGATCTCGTCGGTTATCGAACCGATCGCGGTTGTGAGCCGTCCGGCATTCTCTTTCAGCCGTTCATAATTCTCAGCCTTGAGATATTCCGGAATTGCCTGCCGGTTCTCGGTGTCGTAGCGGCGCGCGAACGCCTGCCACGCGAAATAGTTTTCGTAGATCGGATAATCGACCGCGAGGCGCCGCGCGCGGTCACGGTAGATATCGATCACCGAACCGCCGTCGAGATCCTTTTTGAGTTCGGCGTATTGCTGCGGCGGAATTCCGAGCCCGAACATCGTTACCGGAAGTTTCCCGACCGCCTTGATGAAAAGAGAATCGAAAAACGGATTGACGAATTTCTCGAACATTTCCGCCTGTTCTTCCGGCGATTTTGCTTTCAGGACCTCTTCGGGACGGCATCCGAGGACGCGCGCGAATTTGTGAAAAAAGCGTAGAAAATAGCCGTTACGGGAATGTTCGTAGAGTCCGCCGTTGCGAAAGAAGTTGATCCGTCGGCCGTGCGTAAGTTTTCCGACGAGCGAACTCGACTCCCAGAACTTCCGGGTTGCCTTGTCGAGATTCGGCGCGATCCATTTTTCGTAATCGGCAGTCGTTTCGTCACTCTTACCGAATCCGAAAAACGCGAAAAACTCCGCGTGGCCGGGCAAATGTTTGAGCGCGGCGAGTTTGAGATTGAGAAGGTAAATGTGATGGCGATTGAGGTCGACCGCCGTTACGGACCGCGGGCCGGCGAGCAGATAGTTGAGCGCGTTGCAACCGCCCGACGAGATCGTCAAAACGTTGGATTCGGAATCGATCCGCAGCGCTTCGAGGTCGACCCGCGGGTCTTCCCAGATCTGATTGTAAACGAAGGCGTCGAACCAGACCGCGAACAGCTTTTGCAAAACGCTCTGCCGCTTCGAGGCCGCCGGTTGGATAACCGCATTCTTGACCAATTTTTTCGTCATCCGAGGATTAAAGATAAGAATTCGAAACTCCGAATCTCCGCAAATCGCAAAGCTTCAAATTCCAGATTCCAAATTCCAGATTGGGAATTCGGATTCCAGAATTCCAAAAATCAGATCACGAATTCAAAAAATCGCAATTCCCAAATCGCAAATCGCAAATCGCAAATCCCAAATATCCCAAATCACAAATCCCAAATCGGCTCACTCATTGACCATCACCTCGACCGGGTCGATGGTCGAAGCCTTCCAGGCCGGATAGAGCGCGCCGAAAAGGCTGCCGCCGATCGCGATCAGCGCCGCCGTCAAGATCCAGCCACGGCTGAATTCGAACTGAAGTTCGAAGCCGCTCTCGATCAGGTAAGAGGCGATGAACGAAACGGCAAAGCCGCCGATGACGCCGAACAGCCCGATCAGAAACGCTTCGCCTTCGATCACACGGATTATGAACGAACTCGACGCGCCGAGCGATTTTAGAATTCCGATCTCTTTGCGGCGTTCGGTGATCGTCGTGTACATCGAAAGCAGGACGAAGATCGTCGATACGAACGCCCCCAGTCCGACAAGCGCCCGGAGGAACGTGTTGAGCGCCGGAATACGCTCCTGGGCGTCGATGACGAGGTCGCGCGTCAAGTTGATCTTATTGCCCGGCAATCGCTCGTTGATGCGCGACGCGACCGCGTCAACATCAGCTCCATCCTTCAGTTTGACGAGGATGTACGTGCATTTGTTGGGCGCTTCCAGCGCTTCCTGCATCGCGCCGAGCGACATCTTGATGCGCGAGCCCGATGGCGGCGCGAAAATGCCGACGACCGTATATTGACGATCGCCGAAAAGCTCCATCGTATCGCCGATTTGGCGATTATCCT
The DNA here is from genome assembly GCA_016715115.1 of Acidobacteriota bacterium. Classification (NCBI taxonomy): domain Bacteria; kingdom Pseudomonadati; phylum Acidobacteriota; species Acidobacteriota bacterium. The sequence continues at coordinate 136,910 of JADKBM010000016.1, read as the reverse complement.
CACGAAGCTGACGTTCGTCGACAACGATCTCGTTCGCCGCCGTCGGCGCACGGCCGCCGATGATCTTCATCTCGTTCATCGCCGCGAACGGTTCCCAATCGACCCCGTCGAGCTGCAGGATTCCCCAGCGACCCTTGGTGTTCGGCGTGATGTAGCGGATCACCGGAACGGTCGCGCCGACACCTTCGATCTCCAACAACTTCTGTGCATAAGTTGTCGAGACAGACGCGTTCGAAGTCGTCAGTTCCATCGCGCCGACGCGCGTGAAGACGATCTCGGCCTTCCAGTTCGACGCGCGCTTCGCCATATCGTTCGTCATCCCGCGCGCAAGCCCGGTGAAAAGTACGACGAGGACGACCCCGAGCGCGACGCCGATGATACTGATCAGCGTCCGGAACGGCCGAACCTTTAGATTTGCAAAAACTAGTTCCAACATAATACGGCTCAGTTATCAGTTATCGGTTATCAGTTATCAGCTTTCAGTTATCACTATCAGCTATCAGCTATCAGTTATCAGCTTTTTCAGTTATCGGGCCAACAATCCCAAATAATCGAACCTCTTCGATTCTTCCAAATCCGTAAACAATTCCTTTCGACGCTGGAAATCTTCGAACATCCGGTCGTAAGTTGCAAGAAGATTGTCGGTCGATTTAACACGCGTGTTCGCAAGCGCCGTTTCGACCGCGTTCGCCGTGCGCCGGGCGGTTTCCTCGGGCTTGGCGACGATCGAACGCACGGTGGCGGCGAATTTCGCCCCAGACGGTTCGACGAGCCACGCGTTGTCTTCCGTTGCATAGGACAAGATCCCGCCCGAATTCGGCGCCAGTGTCGGCGCGCCCGAGACCATTGCTTCGAGCGGAGCGATTCCGAACGGCTCGCGCGGATTCGGATGCACGAAGACGTCGGCGTTCGCATAGTAATCGGCGAGCGTTTCCTTGTCGAGATGGCCGAGGCAAACGATCTTGCCGGGGAAAAGCTTCGCGGCCTGAGCCTTCAGCCATTCCTCTTCCGGGCCGGCGCCGGCGATGAGCAAACGGTAATCGTTCCGCTCGTCGGCCGCGAGTTCCTTCATCATTTCGACCAGCAATCCGATGTTCTTTTCGGGCGAGATACGTCCGGCGTACAGCAAAACGGTCGATTCGGCCGGAATTCCGGCCCGTTCGCGCATCTCGCGCCTGACCTCGTCGCTCCGGCGGTCGGCGCGAAAGATGTCGGCGTTCACGCCGCGCGGACAAACGAAGATGCGTTCTTCGATCGGAATCCGCGGGGCCTTGAAAAAACGCCAGCAGAAGTTGAAAAACCGGCCCGAACGATGCGGATTCGTTTCGGTCTTGTAGGCGTTGTAAAACTCCTCGGCGGTGTAAACGGAATTGGCGATATGAAAGTCGAAGTTCGGCAACGTGTAGTTTCCGATGACGCGGCGCGCGAACCAGTGGCCGAGCTTGCCCGAAGTCAGAAACGATCCGACGTTGTCGTCCATCCGTTCGGCGCTGAAATGCACGAGCATCGGCCGTCCGAGTTTCTTGAAGCTGTTGGTCCGGATCATCACGCCCAGGAGACTCAGCGTGTACTTGTCGGTGACCTCGATCATATCGGGCATTTCCGCGAGCAGTATTTGGCGGATCGGCGAATCTTTGACCATATACTGCCAGGGCATCATCACCCGGTAGCGTTTGTCGAAAACGGGCGAGTACTTTGCCGGCACGTAATAGATCTTCGCGAATTCGTTGACCTGTTCCACGGCGGATTCTTCCCCGGGCACGACGAGCCGAACTTCGCGCCGATGACGCGCCGCCGCGTCGAGCAGATTATTGAAACTCGTGCTGATCCCGCCGGAGTTCTTGTGATAGTAATTTGTGATGTGAACTGATTTGATCGACACTGAACCTACCCTGCGAAAACGTCTTCCAGCGCGACGCTCCAGTCCGCGAGAACATTCGAAACCGCCGTTTCATTCGCTCCGTAGAGGCGTCTTTGCCACACCGGCCCGCCGTTATGAAAATTCCGGTTTCGTATTTCGACCGTCCCCGTGTCCGGATCGATCAGCCACAGTTCCTCGACGCCGAGCGCAAGATAGGTGTCGGCCTTCGACGTTCGGTCGTAAATGCCCGAACTTGCAGAGATGCATTCGAAAACTATCGTCGCCGACGAGCGCCCGTCCGGCGTTTTCCGTTCGAGTTCCTCGGACACAAACATCATATCCGACTCGAGATATGTTCCCCATAGATTCTCAAAAAACATTGCTTCACGGGGATGGTAGACGTTTCCGTTACTGTTTGTGGCTATCAGAAAACGCATCAATGAACGGTTCAATGCGGCAACAATCTTGCCGTGTTGTTTTGTCGGTGGAGGCACAATGTGAAGAACTCCTTCGATTAACTCGAAATGTGATCGATCGTCAGGTTCCGGAAGTTCCCAAAATTCAGCGAGAGTGTAACGCTTGAGCATCGGCGAGTAGGCGATGTTGGTTTGGATGGACTCCAGTGATTGCATATCGCAAGGTTAGCAAAAGGCCGGGCAAAATTCTAATGCTTCGTGGCGTGGATTCCGCCGCGCGTCGGCACGATCAACGACAGAACGATGGCCAGAACGAGGAGTATCATTCCATCGATGCCCCAGTATTTCAAGAGGGCGATCTCGCGGCCGTTGTTGTAGGTCCAGGCGGCCTTGTTCGTCACCGCCCAAATGAGCATTTGGGAGAAGATCCCGAATGAGGCGATCGCGATGACGACCGAGAGATACGCTCCGCGCCTGAACAAAGATGCGACCTCGTTCGGGATGAACGCGATGAAGTCGAAGATCAGGAAGGGAAGCCGCGTCAGGTCGTGAAACAGCGATCGGCTGCCTTCTTCGCCGACGATCATCACGTTCCGGCGCATAATGAATAGTGTGAAAAGCGCGGAAATGATCGAAACGCAGATCGAGCGGACGATCGCTTCGTCGGTATGATCGCTGGTGCCGGTGAAATACGCGAACGCCGCCTGAAAAGCGAATTCGAAGATGTGGCTGATCAGCGGGACCGCGAGGAGAATCGTCAAAAGTGCTTTCCACGCGGGTTCGACGCGCCGGAAAGACTGGATCATCGCGCCGCTGATGCCGGCGAAGACGAAGCGATAGACGAACTGAACCAATGCCGCGCCGATCGCCAGTTTCAATCCTTCCTTTCCGACGAGGTAAGTGATCAAAAAGATCGGCGCGCGGAGAAGTCCGCTAAGAATCGCGCCCTTGTAATTCCAATAGCGGATAAAAAGCGAAGGGTTTTGGCGGAGATTGCTCCAAGCCTCGCTGACGGTAAAAGTCGCAGCTTTCTTCGGCGTTTTATCAATCGCGGCCTCGTTAGTCATTCGATCTTTTTGCAATTTCTTTCCGTTCCGCAATTTTCCGCCGGTTTTCCGCCAGTGTTACCTTGGCTTCAGCGTACGCCTCATAAACTTTGTCGAACACCGCATCCCACGAGCGCGAAAGCGCGAACTCCCGGGACGCTTTTTTCATTGCCGCCAGTTTCTCCGGATCGTCCAACAACTCGATCGAATACTTGACGAAATCATCGAGCGAGTGGGCGACGTGACCGGTCGTGCCTTCCTGAACGATGAATTTCGGACCGCCCTGATCGGTGACGATGCACGGGACCGCGGCCGCATTCGCTTCCTGAACGACGTTGCCGAAGGCGTCGGTGTCGGACGGGAAGATGAAAACATCCATATTCGCATAGGCTTCCGAGAGCGCTTCGCCTTCCAGAAAACCGGTGAAGTCGGCCTGCTTCATCGACTTTTCAAGAAAATCACGCTCGTTGCCCTCGCCGATTATCAGAAATCGAAAGTTCGTTTTTCCGGCGTCGAGCAGTTTCCGTTCGAGATCCGCGAGCAACCGGACGTTCTTTTCAGCCCGCAAACGTCCGCAGAATCCGAATCGGACGATGCCGTCGTTGATCGTTCGCTTTTCGGGCGAAAAGATCTCCGTGTCGACTCCGCGGATCATCAGACGCGCCTTGCGTCCGGTGCCCGTTTCCAGCATTTCGACCAACTCATCGTTCGGCGCCAGCAGGATCTGGGGCATTTTGTAGTAGAGTTTCGCGCCGTCAAGTATCTTCCGTTCGAGAAAGTTCGTGAATCCGAACCGCTGTTTTTCGGGCACGAAACCGAGCCGCCCGCGCAGGCGGCGCGCCGCGTATTCGTGGAGGTTCGTGTGCCACGAACCGACCATCGGAAGCCCCATTTTCCACGCAAGGTACGCGCCCATAATGCTGATGTCATTAAGGCCCGTAATGTGAAAAACGTCGGGTTTGAATTCTTCGAGCGCTTTCCGGACGCGGTTCGTGTGACGTTGAAAAAGCGGGTCGTATTTGAGCCCCTCGTCCATCGCGAACGACGTTACCGAACGCTTCAGTCTGACGAAAGTGATGTTCTCGTCCTGAACCGTTTCGGTCTTCGGCGCGGCGTGGACGACGAGGAACGGATATCCGCGCTTGCGTACAAACCGCACCAACTTGTTACTTGTCATCGCCACGCCGTTGACTTCCAGAAACGAGTCCGGAAAATAGGCGACACGCAAAACTTCCTTCACAATAACTTGAAAAAGCTTAGAGGCAGTCTCGAACAGACCGCCTCCAAACGAAAAAGACACCTTAGTTCGATTCCTATGAAACCGCATCGGAAGAAAGGCTCTTCGGAGCGATCTCTTCCAAATTCGGAATTTCAAATTTCGTTTCGGCCGCATCCTTCGGAACGCGGTCCCGTTTCTTTCTCGCCGCCTCGAAAAACGGACGCATTTTCGGGCTTCCCAGAAAACCGAGGGTCCAGATCGCCCAGCGAAGCCAGGTCGGCCCGCCCTTTTTCCAGCCGTAGGCCGAAAGCGGATTCAAGCCTGAACCGTTCCCGACGTCAAAGAAAACACGATCGAACCAACGTTGGCGTTCCTCGGGAAACTCCGGATATAGCTTCAGAATTTCCGAGAACGATTGCAGCTGGCGCGAGTGCAAAGGTTGTTTGTACTCGGGCATCAAGACAACCTCGCTTCGTTTCTCGACGCGGATCTCTTCGACGAACTCGTCGAACGATTTGCTGTTCGTCAGATTGATGACCGTGTTCGGTTTGCAGCCGTGACGGTCGCCGCCGGTCGAGATCGGTATCCCGAGCGCTTCCGCCATTTCGATCACCGCTTTATTTTCGGACCAGGTCCGGAAACCGTTTATCTCCAACGCGTGGATCCATTGGCCGTGCTCGCGGATGAAATGCCGGAGCAGAACTTCGTGACGCTCCTTGCCGACCATTTCAATGTCCCACAACGGATGATTCAGGATCACGAGCACCTGCGGTATCTCGCCAAGCATCGCGAAAAGCTCCGAAAGCCGTTCGTTGGACGGATTTTCGTCGCCGCTGAAAGTGTATGCCAAAAGATCCTTCGTGATCTCGACCGCCCGATCCTTCGGCAGGTTATGGACGCCGACGTGAAAAAAACCGTATTCGAACGGAACGGTCCATTCGAGCGAGATCGGCGCGTGCGACAGCTGCTTCGTCTCGCTGTTGCGCATATTGCCGTCGATGCTGTCGTGGTCCGAAAGCGAGACTATCGCTTCGAGGCCGGCCCCTTCGATCTGGGTCTTCTCGATCTCGTAAACATCGTGGGCGGTCATCGGCGGCGACCAGTAAGCGGTCGAAAAATCGATGCCCTTGCCCTCTTTCTTCTCGTATTTGTCGCGTTCTTTCCGCCAGAAGTACGCGATTATCGGTAGCTTTTCGGCATAATGCGGAACAAAATCCAGCATTTCCTTGGAATGCTCCGTGTGGCAATGGAGAGAGACGCCGGCCTTGGCTTCCTTGCTGAGATCTTCAGCCTGGTGCAATATATGGAGCCTTGTTCGTCTTAAATTCATCCTACTTCTCCGCTGTTCACGCGCGTGCTCAAACGTATAAAGCTAGCAAATCCTGGAATCGATGTAAATTGAACGCTTCCCGGAGGCAGAACTCAACGTAAATCTCCGTGTCAACGATGTCGGAACTGGAGCGCGTCAAACAAAGCCGATTTTAACACACGCGCGAATCAAACTCACAACCCGCCGCCGGTCTAAAAAAGTGTCACAGACGGGACGCCGCCGGTGTATCTCCATCGTAAAGGGAAGTTCATTTCCTGTTCATTCAACATTAATTCAGGAGTTATACCGTAATGTCTTGGCTATTTTCTTTATTACTCGCAAGCGGAATTCTGACTTCGGACGCCACGTTGCCCGTCCGGCAAGATCAGTTTCAGAACGATAACAAACCGGCGACCGCCGCCGCGGACGAAACCGAGCGTTCCGAGCAGACCTATCCGCTCAGCGCGAACGGCCGCGTCTCGGTTTCAAACGTGAACGGCTCGATCACGATCGACACCTGGGAAAACAATCAGGTCAAGCTCGAGATCGTCAAAACGGCGGACTCGAAGGAGTGGCTTGAAGATGTCGAGGTCAAGATCGACGCGAAATCAGATTCGCTGACGATCGAGACCGAGTATCGAAACAGGGATCGCGGAAGCTGGAACCGAATGGGAAAAGTCGTCGTCGATTATCGTCTGACGGTCCCGAAAAACGCGGTTCTCGACGAGATCGAGACCGTCAATGGCTCGATCAGCATCACCAACGCGCAAAATGTGACCAGGGCAAAGGCCGTCAACGGGCAGGTCCGGGCACAGAATCTGCGTGGCGTCGCCGATCTTTCGACAGTCAACGGAGGCGTTGTCGCCGACTTCGAACAACTCGCGGGCAGCGGAAACATCACGCTCGGCACGATAAACGGCTCGGTGAGCCTGACGATCCCGTCGGACGTCAACGCGACGGTCAAAGCCGACTCGATGAACGGACCGATCACCAACGATTTTGGGCTTCCGGTTCGAAAAGGAAGATATGTCGGCCGCGATCTTTTCGGCAAGATCGGCAACGGCGAAGCATCCATCAAACTGAACAGCATCAACGGCCCTTTGACGATCAAGCGCAAATCCGACGGCCGCAATCCGAATCCGGTGGTCGACCTCTTGCCGACCCGATCGAGCGAGGACGAGTCGGACACGCTCGACGTGCCCGATGCCGAAGAACTGTCGAAGATCGATTCGGAGGTTCGGAAGGCGAACAAGGAAGCGGTCAAGGCAATGGAAGAGGCGCGGAAGGAGTTTGAAAAGGCCCGTCCCGAGATCGAAAAGGCGACCCAAGACGCGATGCGCCAGTCGGCGGAAATATTTGAGCGTTCGAAGGAACTCATCAAGACCGAGGAATTCAAACGAATCCGGGTCGAAGCGGAGCGGATGAAGCGCGAGATGCGCGAACGCTTTCGAAATGCGCGTTTTATAGGCGGACCGCCGGTTATTGACAAGAAATCGGAGTCGTTCGACGTAAAAGGTGTCCCGACGGTCACGGTCAAGGCGGACGACGCCGAGATCAGCGTTCGCGGTTGGGACCGGCCGGTGGTTGAATACACGGTCACCCGGATCTCCGAGAACCGGGCGCCGAAACCGCTTGAGGTCAAGGCGGTGAGTTCGGGATCCGATGTCAACATCTCTGTCGAGAACGAGGCCGTCTGCGAAGATTGTCCAGGCGGCGGAGCAAGCGTGCGGATCGAGGTGATGGTGCCCAGGAAATCCAACTTGCGATTGACGTCCGATGGCGAGATCAGGCTGGAGAACGTTTCCGGCGACATTCGCGTCGAAGGCGGTGACGAAGCCGTAAACGTTCGTGACGTCGACGGCAAACTCGCGGTCAAAAACACCGACGGCCGCGTCCGCGTGATCGGTTTTCGGGGCGATGCCGTGGCCGAAACGGTTGACGGCGAGATCAGTCTCGAAGGCGAATTCGACAGCTTTCGCGCGGAAGCCGTCGACGGCACCGTGATCCTGACGCTGCCCGGGTCGCCGAACGCGACCATCACATCGAACACGCGATCGGTCGAAGCCAACGGGCTGCCGTTTGTCTTCGTTGGAAACGAGAGCGAAAACTACACCTACAAACTCGGCGATGGCGGCAACAACTTCACATTCTCCGCCGAAGACGGCCGGCTCGTGATCCGAACCTCGATGAGCATCAATTCGGCCAATTGAGATGTCCAACAATTAGGACTTTTTGTGAAACTAATTCGTTTTGGCGTCGTTCTAGTTAATTGACGGCCTGTTTTCTCATCGCATTCATACCATTTATTTGACGACACAGAGGTGACGTATGAGAGTTGTATTTGCTCTGCTATTTTTTCTTGCGCCTTTATTCATTGTTCAAGGGCAAACGGTTCAGGGCGGCAATGCCAATACCGATGCGGCGGTTGTGGATACGAAAGTTGACACCAAAGGATCGAAGATCGAGGCACCTGCCGAAAAGCGCCGCCCGATAAAGATCCCGAAGATCGAAGCCGTTCCCGTGATAGACGGAAAGATCGACGAAGAGATCTGGAAACAGGCCGCCGTCTTCAAGGATTTCTACCAGACGAATCCCGGCTACAACACCGCGCCGTCGAAGCCGACGGAAGTCTATGTCGTTTACGACGAAAAGCATTTGTATATTGCGTTCAAGTGTTGGGACGAGCGTGACAAGATCCGAGCGACGGTCGCGAAACGCGATCAGATATTCAACGAAGACAATGTCCGTGTCTGGCTCGACACCTACGACGATCAGCGTCGCGCGTACATTCTCGGATTCAATCCGCTCGGGATCCAGCAGGACGGGATATTTACCGAAGGGAGTCAGCAGGGAGCCGACTTTTCTGTCGATATCGTGATGGAATCGAAAGGCGTCATCGAAGACTGGGGCTGGTCGGTCGAGGCCAAGATCCCGTTCAAATCGCTTCGTTACGCGGCCGGAAAGGGCAAGAACTGGGGTTTCAACGTGGCGCGCAACATCGACCGCTTGAATGACGAGTTCGACCAATGGTTGCCTGACGACCGCGATGTCTCAGGTTTTCTCGTCAAGCACGGAAAGATCTCCGGGCTCGATGAGATCAAGTCCGAGCGGACGCTCGAGATCGTTCCGAGCATCACGCTCTCAGAAACCGGGCGCCGGACGCGAACGTTTCCGATATCGACGGTTAACGCCAACGGCTATCACCCGGTCTTCAATCCGAACGGAATTCGGGATCCGGGCCGTTTCGTCAACGAACCTGTCAAACAGGATATCGGAGTGACATTGAAGTACACGATCACGCCGAACATCACGCTCGACGCCGCGATAAATCCGGATTTCGCCGAGATCGAGGCCGATGCGCCGGTCGTCACAGCGAATCAGCGTTTTCCGATCTTTTTTCAGGAGAAACGCCCATTTTTTCTTGAAGGAAAGGACATCTTCGATTCTCCGCTCCAGCCGTTTTACTCGCGGACGATCGTCGATCCCGATTTCGCCGCGAAACTGACCGGCAAGATCGGAAAGACATCGTTCGGTTTTCTCGCAGCCTCGGACAACGCCCCCGGCAACTACTCGGAAGACGAGCGGAATGATCCAGTGATCCGGCCGCGGATCGATGAGTTTGTCGACAAGAATGCGTTTTTCACCGTTTTGCGAGTGAAACGCGACTTTGGAAAAAACAACAACATCGGATTCTTCGGCACGGCCCGCGTTTTCCCCAAAAACCGGAATTTCGTCGGCGGGTTCGACGGAACGTACAAGTTCGACGACCAGACCGTGATGACGTTTCAGGCGCTCGGAACCCACTCGCGGAAGTTCTTCTACGACCCCGAACAGGATCGCGCGCAGTACCGCAGCGGCAACGGGTTCGCCTACCACTGGAGTCTCGACCGAACGGCGGACACGAGCGGTTGGTACATCGAGGCTTCGGGGCGGACGTCCGATTATCGCGCCGATTCGGGCTTTACCCAACGGACGAATACGAATTCGATCCTGCTCGCGAACCGGTTCAGCACGAAATCGAACCCGAAGGCGACGATCATTCGCGCCAATTGGAATCAATTCGCGCGGCTCGGGTTTGATTGGCAGGGAAGATCGCAGAACGGCGTCGCGGGAATGAACCTGAACTTGAATTTGCAGGGAAACACGTTCATCTATACCGAAGGCGGTGTCAGCTACGAACGGCTCTTCGAAGAGGAATTCGGCCCGAAGCGCGCCGCCAACCGGGCCGGCGCCTTCTTCGGGAATTCCGAGCGGTCGGCCTATCAGCCCTATTTCAGTTTCAACATCAACAAGAATTTCAACAAACGGTTCAACGCGTACGGTTTCATCGGTTCGATCTTTAATTCTTTCGACTATGATTTCGGCGCCGGCGGCAGTTTCGACCGCGTCAGTCCGGCGTATTTGGCGTGGCTCGCCCGATTTCAGCAGAACCCGAACACGGCCGGCGACTATCCGGGGCTCGATCCCGGAAAGGGTTATCAGTTCGACGCCGAGGCCGGACTGGAATACAAGCCGACCGATCCGCTTCGGATGTCGTTCAGCTACCGGAAAAGCCGCTTGAAACGGAACGATTCCGGACGGGTCGCGTTCGATACGAACATCGTTTCGATCCGTTCCACGTACCAGTTTTCGAGGTTTACGTACACCCGTTTGCGGCTCGATTACGACACGCTGACCCGCAACGCCAGCGGGCAGGTGCTCTTCGGTTGGAACCCGAATCCCGGGACGGCCTTTTATATAGGTTACAACGACAACGCGAACTACAACGGTTTCAGCCCTTACACCGGGCAGTTGGAGCCGCGCTTCGAACGCAACAGCCGGACGTTCTTCATTCGCGCGTCGTACTTGTTCCGTAAAAGCTTCTGAGACTTTTCCGACAGACTCCAAGTTAACGGCAGACGCATCCGCCGCGTTGCGGATGCGTCTGCAAAAATCTGAGATCTGAAACATCTGAAATCTGAAATCCGAAATATCCGAAATCTGGGATTCCAGATTCAGGAGCTCTTAAATACCGGCTCGAGGGAAATCAGCGGCGTTTAACCACAGATGAACACGGATCGGCGGGATGAGTTCATATATATTTTAGACCGTGATGGCGACGAATTCGTCTCAAATCATCGTTTTGTCTCGACCCATCCGTGTTCATCTGTGTCAAGAACGGCCTGTCGCTTCAATCAAGCAGGTTTTTCAAAAATTGGGAGCTTTGAAAAACCGACATGAAGGAAGCAAATCGCGTTTCCTCCAGAACACAGATTGGATGGATGGAGCGAATTTGTTTCAATCGATAGAGAAACGCTGGTTTCGAACTATCCTCTTGCATCCGATCCATCTGTGTCCGTCTGTGTCGGAAACTGCACCGAGACCGCCGTTAAGTGGGTTTTTCAAAGCTCCCAAATCCGAAAGGACGGTATTGATCGTAAACCTGGAATACCTGGAATCTTGGATCAGAAACGCATGCGGTATCCGCGCCCGACAAAACTCTTCGAAACCTGTCTCCGTTCCGAAATCTGGGCTTGACCCATTTTCAAAAGAGCGATTTTTTTGAAACAATCCGGCTATAATTGCGTCTCAGCACGTTGCTTTCCTGCGGTTGCTCGCGATTTTTCGTCTTGTTGATTGTTTTATGAGATTGCCTCGGATCCTGATTTCGATCTTGTTCTTTTCGTTTGCGGTTCAAGCGCAGGCGGAGCAGAACGTCAAAAACACGACCGAGGCGGGCGTTTCCGATTCCAGGGGCGACTCGCGCGGTTCGAAGGTTGAAGTTCCAGCCGAAAAGCGCGGTTCGATCAAGATCCCGTTTATCGAGACCGGTCCGTCGATCGACGGCAAACCCGACGAGGAGATCTGGAAACAGGCCGCGGTCTTCAAAGATTTCTACCAAACCAATCCGGGCTACAACACCGCGCCGTCGAAACCGACCGAGGTCTATTTGGTTTACGACGAAAAGAACCTCTACATCGCTTTCAAGTGCTGGGACGAGCCCGACAAGATCCGCGCGACGGTGGCCAAACGCGATTCGGTCTTTGGCGAAGACAACGTCCGCGTCTGGCTCGACACCTATGACGATCAACGGCGTGCGTATCTTCTCGGTTTCAATCCGCTCGGCATCCAGCAGGACGGCGTTTTTACAGAAGGCAGCCGGCAAGGCGCGGACTTCTCGATCGATATCGTGATGGAGTCAAAAGGAGTCATCGAAGACTGGGGTTGGTCGGTTGAGGTGAAGATCCCATTCAAGTCCCTAAGATACTCGGCCGGCAAAGGCAAGCACTGGGGCTTCAATGTCGCGCGCAATATCGAACGACTTAACGACGAACTCGATCAGTGGTTGCCTGACGATCGGGATGTTGCCGGAGCGCTCGTAAAACACGGTCGCATCACGGGGCTCGACGAAATAAGGTCGGAACGAACGCTCGAGATCGTTCCAAGCGTAACGCTCTCGGAAACAGGACGGCGAAACCGGACGATTCCAAGATCGACCGTCAACGCCAACCGGTATCATCCGATCTTCAATCCGGGCGGGATCCGGGATCCCGGTCGATTCGTCAACGAGCCCGTCAAGCAGGATATCGGCGTGACGCTTAAATATACGATCACGCCGAACGTGACGCTCGACGCCGCGTTCAATCCCGATTTCGCAGAGATCGAGGCCGACGCGCCGGTGGTCACGGCGAATCAGCGTTTTCCGATCTTCTTTCAGGAGAAACGGCCATTCTTTCTCGAAGGCCAGGAGATCTTCAGTTCGCCGCTTCAACCGTTTTACTCGCGGACGATCGTCGACCCCGACATCGCCGCGAAACTGACCGGCAAGATCGGCAAAACATCGTTCGGGTTTCTCGCGGCGTCCGACAACGCGCCGGGGAACTATTCCGAGGACGAACGCACGGAGTTGGCGATCTGTCAGCGTGAACGCGCGACGAATCCCGGCCGAAACTGCGGATCGATCGAGGAATTCGTGGACAAAAACGCCTTCTTCTCGGTCTTGCGCGTCAAGCGTGATTTCGGAACGAACAACAATCTCGGGTTTTTCGGTTCGGCGCGCGTCTTCCCGAAAAATCGCAACTTCGTAGGCGGAATCGATGGAACGTTCAAACTGGACGACCGGACCGTGATGACATTCCAGGCTCTCGGCACGCATTCGAGGAAGTTCTTCTTTGATGCCGATTTGGGCACATCGAAGTATCGGAGCGGGAATGGGTTCGGATACAACTGGAGCCTGGATTACACGACCGACACGCGCGGTTGGTACGTGGAAGCGTCGGGACAGTCGGCCGACTATCGCACCGATGCCGGGTTCACGCGGCGGACGAATACGAATTCGATCTTCCTGATGAACCGGTTGAGCACGAAATCCAATCCGAAGGCCAAACTGATTCGCGTCAACTGGAATCAGAGCGCGCGTTTGGGTTACGACTGGAAGGGGCGGTCGCAGAACGGTTCCGTCGGTACGAGCCTGAGTTTCAGTCTTCAGGGGAATATGTCCGTCAATACCTCATCTGGTTTCACGTACGAACGGATCTTCGAAGAGGAATTCGGGCCGAAGCGGACGCTCACGCGGGCCGGCGCTTTCTTCGGGCATTCGGAGCGTTCGGCCTATCAACCGTATTTCAACTTCAGCGTTAACCGGAGCTTCAACAAGCGTTTCAGCGCGAGCGCGTCGATGTTCTCGATCTGGAACTCATTCGACTACGATTTTGGCGCCGGCGGGCAATTCGGACGTGTCAGTCCGGCGTATCTTTCGTGGCTTTCGGCGTATCTCCTCGATCCGGGCTCGGCGGGCAGCAGTCCCGGCCTCGATCCCGGCAAAGGCCTTCAATTCAATTTCGGATTCGGATTCGAGTACAAACCGTCGGATCCGTTAAGGGTGTCGCTGAGCTATTCAAAGAGCGGACTGAAGCGGAATGATAGCGGCAAGGCGGCATACGAAACGGACATCGTCTCGATTCGATCGACATATCAGTTTTCGAGGTTCGCGTACACGCGTCTGCGGCTGGATTATGACAGTCTGACGCGCAATGTCAGCGGCCAGATGCTGTTCGGATGGAACCCGAATCCCGGAACGGCGTTCTACGTCGGATACAATGAAAACGCGAACTTCAACGGTTTCAGCCCGTATTCGGGACAACTCGAACCGCGTTTCGAGCGAAACTACCGGACTTTCTTCGTCCGCGCGTCTTACCTTTTCCGCCGCAGTTACTAAAGCGCCGCGCGACGGCATCCTGAGTGCGCGCCGAGGACGAGGTGCCTTCGAATCTAAATTGCGCGATCGGACGTCTCTTTCCCGCGAAACCCGCTAAAAAACGCGAGAATTGGCATTTTCATGCGGTTCTTCGCGCTTCGCTGGAAGTTCCTTCAAATGCCTGATTTGGTTTGAACCCGGATTGCGCATTAGCTGTCCAATCGGCGGGCGCACGGCGCGCCGACGAAACACGGATAAGCTAAATCCCTTGGCATCAGTTACTTGAAATTGTGTTTCTTGCGAGAGATTTTTCGGGCACCGATTTTGTTTGCCCTATTCGAACCTAACATCTGTCGAACGAATTGTGGCCGTGCCTGAAAGGCACGCAGACAATCGCGTCGGGAGTATCCCGACGATCGCGCGAACGACGAGGCCTTTCGTCCCTGGACGCAGGAAGAAACGATTAATCCCTGCGTCCCTTCCAGGGACGTCCAATCACTATAACCGAGTCGTCGGGATGCTCCCGACGCTATTACCTGAGTCCCTTTCAGGGACAGATAGAAATGCTTAAGCTTACTAATGCCTGATTCGGTTTGAATGGTGTTTGTTCGGCGTCAAAACAATCAAAAAACATAACCGAAATCCCATTTCGAACGATCCGGTTTTGTGATTCGGGGCATCCTGACAAAATCATTGCGGCATCGAACCGTCCACGAGTTCTTAGGCGGTCGTATTTTTCACTTTGAAAAATGTTGTTGTAATTTCTTAACTTATAGTGTATAAACCCTAGAGGATAAATCATTTCTTGTTTTTTGAACATAGGAGGTAAAATGAAACTGACCAGAAGTTTCTCGAGTTTCGCCCTGATTCTCTCCCTGAGTCTTGTAACTTTTCTGACGCTGCCCCTTCAGACAATCAATGCCCAGACAACCAAGGTCGCTCTGCAAAGAGGTTACCGAACAGGCTATTCGGACGGTTATATGGCCGGGTACCGCGACGTCATCGACAATGCCGCGAAGAGCTACACGCGGCATAATGAATACACAAAGGCCGACCGTGCGTACAGCAAGGATTTCGGCACGATCGAAGATTACCGGGACGGTTACCAGCAAGGCTTCGAAACGGGTTACAACGCCGGCTACGAAAAGCGTTCGTTCGACGCGAACCTGCCGACGGACCTCAAGCGCCGGAACGAGATTCAGGTTCCAACGACGCCGGTTCCGGACGTTACCGTGACGGCGACAAGGACCGATCCGGTCGAAGAAGCACCGGTGTTGAAGACCAAGACCGACGAGGTCAATTATTCGACCACCAACTCCGAGGCGATCATTTTGATTCCGTCCGAAACGGAGCTGATCCTCGAACTTAATGACGAGATCACGACCGAACGCAGCAAGGAAGGCGACAAGTTCACGGCCAAGGTCGTCTCGCCGATGGAGATCGGGGGCGCGATCGTCGAAGGACGCGTTTCAAAGATCCAGAAGCCCGGCCGCATCAAGCGCCGCGCCGAGATCCTGCTGACCTTTGACCGCATTATTCTGAACGAAGCGCGTTGGTCGAACTTCAGCGCGATCCTGACGGAAGTTCTCCCGGTCAAGGGCGATAACGTCAAGCGAGTCGACACTGAGGGAACGGTCGAAGGCAAGAGTTCCCTGAAAGGCGACACGATCAAGGTCGGAGCCGCAACCGGTACCGGAGCGGTCGTCGGAGCGGTCGTCGGCGGGCCGGTCGGAGCAGCGGTAGGCGCGGGCGTCGGCGCGGCATTTGGAGTCGGGGCCGTTGTCGTCGAGCGCGGAAAGCACGTCAAGCTTAACCGGGCGCAGCAACTTCGGATCAAATCGACCTATGAAACTCAGATTCGCTGAGTCTTCGTAACTTTCGGCGCGGACATCGCTGAGCGTCCCGCCCTGATCATCCGCGATGCCGGGAGGCTTCGCGGATCTTTTTGATTGCGGCGGTATCGATCGCGACGGATTCGGCAAGAACGACGAAAAAACGTCGCCGGAAACGCCGGCACCGGACGCGCGGAAACCTGAAAAACCGAGTGTTTCTAGTATCTTGGGTCATGCCTTCAGGCACTTTCGGATGCTTGCCGTTTGGCGTCTCATTTGATAAATTTAGTTGATAGAAAATTCTAATTTGTTACAAGGTATCAATCAATATGAGTACAGGAACAGAAACAACCGCCGCAGCCGCCGGACTGAGGGGCGTGGTTGCCGCGCAGAGCTCAATCGGGGATGTTGACGGCGAGAACGGGATCTTGATCTATCAGGGTTACAATATCCACGATCTTGCGGAACATTCGACGTTCGAGGAAGTGATCTTCCTGCTTTGGAACGGACGTTTGCCGAAGCAGGATGAGCTCGATGACCTCAAGGCTCAGTTTCGGGCAAATTCGGGAGTTCCTTCGGAAGTCGTTGCAATGCTGAAGTCGTTTCCAAAGGACGCGAGTCCGATGGATGTACTGCGTACAACGGTCTCCGCGCTTGGATTTTACGACAAGGCCGGACATGGAACTGATCGCGAGGCAGCAGTCAAGACCGCGGTCAAACTGACGGCTCAAATGGGGACGATCGTCGCCGCTTGGGAGCGTATTCGCAACGGCGACGAGATTGTCGCGCCCGACCCGTCGCTCGGCATCGCCGAGAACTTTCTGTATATGATGCGTGGCGAGCGCGCCGAAGCGGACGAAGTTCGGATCTTCGACATCGCGCTGATTCTGCACGCCGACCACGAACTGAACGCTTCGACCTTCACGACGCGCGTTGTCTCGGGAACTCTGGCTGATATGTACGGTGCCGTCACCGCCGGGATCGCGGCGCTTGCCGGACCGCTCCACGGCGGAGCGAACACGAACGTGATGAAGATGTTGCTTGAGATCGGCGACCTGTCGAAGGTTGACTCTTGGCTGGATGCCGCGCTTGAGGCGAAACGCAAGATTATGGGAATCGGCCACGCGGTGTACAAGACGGAAGACCCGCGCGCCACCTGGCTACGGAGATTCTCCCGTGAATTGGGCGAGAAGAAAGGCGTCACGAAGTGGTACGAGATGTCGCGGCGCATCGAGGAACTGATGCTCGAAAAGAAACATATGCATCCGAACGTCGATTTCTATTCGGCCTCAGCCTATTACCTGATGGATATTCCGCTCGATCAGTACACGCCGATCTTCGCCGTGTCGCGCATTTCGGGTTGGACGGGACATATCCTTGAACAGTACGCGAACAACAAGTTGATCCGTCCGCGGGCCGAGTACATCGGCGGCCGCGATCTTGTTTATGTTCCGATGAACGAACGCTGATAGAAGGCAGAACCGACAAAAAGGGCGGAAATCGGGATCGTTTCCCGATTTCCGCCCTTTTGTTTTGTCGGCGGTCGATTTGACAGCGTGACGCGCGCCGGCGAAATACGGGTTTGTTCGGGATGTTCAAATCGAAACAAATCGTTCGGAAATGCGTAATGTACACGGCCCGCTTGTTATAATCTTATTCATCGAAAGGGAGTTAGGAAAATGTCAAAATTGTTCTGCATCTTGGTATTCGCGATAACTTTGATTACAGTTGGAAACACTGAACTATTCGCACAAACCGATATGAAAGCACCCGTTGCAAAAAAAGTACCGAAGGTCCTGAAGATCCACGGTTACGAGATCGTCGACAACTACGCGTGGATGCGCGACCGAAATGACAAAAAAGACCCGGAAGTGATCAAATATCTTGAGGAGAACAACGCCTACACGGATCATTTTATGAATCCGCACAAGAGCTTTGCCGATGGTCTTTACAATGAAATGCTCGGCCGGATCAAACAGACCGATATGAGCGTCCCCTATCGCATCGGCGACTATTGGTATTTCACGACGACCGAAGAAGGGAAACAGTATCCGACGTATTTGCGGAGCAGGACGAAAGATCTCAAGAACCCAGAGGTGCTGATCGACCAGAACGAAATGGCCAAGGGGTTTAAATACTTCGCGATCGGTGAATTCTCGGTTAGTGAAGACGGAAACTTTCTTGCTTTCTCGACCGACACGACCGGGTATCGGCAATACTCGCTCCAGATCAAGGACCTTCGCAGCGGCGGACTGCTGCCGAACAAGATCGAACGCGTGACGAGCGCCGAATGGTCGAATGATGGAAAGTACCTCTTCATCGGCCAGGAAGATGCCGTTTCGAAGCGCTCCGACAAAGTCTGGCGGCACGAGATCGCGTCCAACAAGAATGAACTGATCTACGAAGACAAGGATCTGCTGTTCAATGTCGGAGTCGGGAAATCCCGCGACAAAAAGATGCTGTTCATTGCCTCGTTCGCGAAAACGATGCGCGAGTATCGATACTTGGCGGCCGAGAATCCGACCGGCGACTGGAAAGTCGTCTCGCCGCGCCGCGAAGGCCACGAGTATTCGGCAGATTTCGACAATGGCGAATTTTTCATCACGACCAACAAAAACGCCGAGAACTTCAAGGTTGTACGGGCGCCGGCCGCAGATCCTTCCGAGGCGAACTGGAAAGACTACATTCCGTACAATCCGGCGGTGAAGATCGAAGGAATTTCATTCTTCAAGGATCACGCCGTCGTTTCGGAGGTCGAGAACGGACTCGAGTATCTGAAGGTGATGGATAGCAAGACGCGCCGCGCCGCGCTCCGCATTCCGACCCCGGAAAGTGTTTATACGATGGGGCTTGGCGGAAATCCCGAATACGACATCGAAGCCGTCCGATACACCTATTCTTCGATGATCACGCCGAATTCGACCTATGAGTTCAACCTCAAGACCCGCAAGAGCGAACTGCTGAAACAGCAGGAAATTCCTTCGGGATATGACAAGACGAAATATGAGACGAAACGCGTCTGGGCCGTCGCGCGCGACGGAGTGAAGGTGCCCGTTTCGATCGTTTGGAAAAAGGGAACGAAGCTCGACGGCTCGGCGCCGATGCTTCTTTACGCATATGGATCATACGGATTTTCGATGACGCCAAACTTCTCGACCGCGCGTTTGAGCCTCGTCGACCGGGGTATGATCTACGGCATCGCGCATATCCGCGGCGGTTCCGAACTCGGCGAGACATGGCGACAGGACGGTCGTATGTTCAAGAAACTGAACACGTTCTACGATTTCATAGACTCTTCGAAATGGCTCATCGCGAACAAGTTCACGTCGGCCGACCGGCTTGTGATCCAAGGCGGCAGCGCCGGCGGATTGTTGATGGGCGGCGTGATGAATATGTCGCCCGAAACGTTCAAGGCGGCGATAGTCCAGGTCCCTTTCGTCGATGTTATGAACACGATGCTTGACGATACTCTGCCGCTGACGACCGAGGAGTGGATCGAATGGGGAAATCCGAACGAAAAGGAAGCGTGGGATTATATGATCAAGTACTCCCCGTATGACAACGTCAAAGCGCAGAACTACCCGAATATGTTGATCGAGGTCTCGCTCAACGACAGCCAGGTTCCGTATTGGGAAGGCGCGAAGTTCGCCGCTCGGGTTCGCGAGCTGAAGACCGATAGAAACATCGTTCTTCTCAAGACGAATATGGGCGCTGGCCACGGCGGTTCGAGCGGTCGTTACGACCGTTTGAAGGAAGTCGCGTTCGAGTACGCTTATGCGCTGAGCCAGGTCGGCATCACGAAGTAGCGGCCCTTGATTTTGTGTGAGGAAGCGGTTCGACGGAATAGTCGGCCGCTTCTTTCATTTTGACCGACTTTTGCTCAACGGGGTCGAAGGAGATCGAACAATCGCGTAACATCGAAGCCGCTAAACTCCGTATACTCAATGTTTGAGCGGCGAATTGGGATGTGGCACCGACATTGCTTACAAGTCTGCGGGCGGGATTTCTGTTAACGCCGGATGTCGAAATTCTGAGGCGCCGAATACGAAACGGACAAGGTCCCCCAAGTTTGCTCCGGCGTATGAACTGAGGATTCGCGGACGCACCTGATGAAAGCGTCGATTTTTGTCGAATCCTGAAAGAAAATTTCTTGTCAGCACAACCAGTTTCAACATATACTAACACTGGACAAAGTTCGGCCCGATTTTCGGGCGCAAGTCCTCGCCCTTTATTCGGATCTTTCCCGAGGCCATCGATTCGATCGCATTTATTGTGACAGCAAAAGAAAAAGTAAACGAAGCACTCTTGTGGACGACGGTCGCGCTTGGCGCCGCTGCTCTTGCGTTTGCGATCGTTCGATTTCCGTTTTCAATCGTCGACAACCGCTTTCTGTGGTTCACAGCCGCCGCGATCGTGCTGACGACGTTTCTCCAGGTTCAGCTGCCGCGAACCAAGATTCACTTTACGATCTCCGATTCTGTGATATTCGTCGCGCTTTTGCTTTACGGCGGCGAGGTCGGCATTGTCGTCGCGGCCGTCGAATCGGTTTACACATCGCTCAATCTCAAGCGGAAGGGCGTCCCGATCGGATTGCGAACGTTGCTTTTGAATTGCTCGATCGCCTCCGTCGCGACTCTCGTCACCGTAATCGTCGCACGCACGGTTTTTCCGAGCATCAAGTCCGCGTCGCAAACAACGACACCGACCGAGTTCGTGACTCTGATGTGTCTGATGGTCGGAACTCAATTTCTGGTCAACTCGTTGTTCGTCGCGGTGTTTGCCGCGCTCCGCTCTGACAGGCCGATCTGGAAGGTTTGGTACGAGTATTGTTTCAATGCGCTGCTGATGTTCCTCACTGGCGGATTTCTGGCGGCGATCATCATCAAAGCTCTCGATAATCTTGAGCCGGTCCTGATCGCGGTCGCTCTCGGCGTGGCGGTAGTTGTCTTCCTTACATACCGGCGCTACATCGAGGAGCTTAAATCGTCGTCGGCGAAAGCAGAGCAATCAGAACGGGATCGAGCCGAGCAGGCTGAGCGTCATATCGAGGAGTTGCAGCACTACATCCGGGAACAGGAAAAAACCAGCGGCGAATTGCGCGAAAGCCGCGAGAAATATCGCCATGCCGCGTTTCACGATCAGCTGACGGACCTTCCGAATCGCAGTTTGTTTATCGAAACGCTCAAGTTCTTGCTCGAGAAATTCAAGCACACGCCGAATCGAACCTTCGCGGTGCTTTCACTCGACCTCAACCGGTTCAAGACGATCAACGAAAGTCTCGGTCATTCGGTCGGAGATCGGCTGATCTCTCACGTCGCGAAAAGGCTCACGTCGATGATTCGCGAGAACGATCTCGTCGCTCGGTTCAGCGGAGACGCCTTCGGGATCATCCTAAGCAATATAAGGATGGCCGACGATGCGGTTCAGTTCGCACAGTTGATCCATCGCCGGATCCAAAAGCCATTCACGATCGCCGGCCGCCAGGTGTTCACGGATGCGAGCATCGGAATCTCGATCTGCAACGTGACGTATGAGGATGCGGAAGATATTCTGCGTGACGCCGACATCGCTATGTATCACGCCAAGGAGAACGACAAGGATCACATCGTCTTCGATCAAACGATGCATCTGCGCGCCGTGACGCTCCTCCAGCTCGAAACCGACCTTCGGTCCGCGATCGAGCGAAACGAACTCTCGGTCTTTTATCAACCGATCGTTGATTTGGCGACGATGAAACTTAACGGCTTCGAAGCGCTGATGCGTTGGAACCATCCGCAGCGCGGAATCATTCCGCCTTCCGAGTTCATTCCCGTTGCAGAGGAAACCGGTCTGATCGTGCCGCTGACGCTCTGGATTCTCCAAAAAGCCTGTGCCCAGACGGTCGAATGGCAAAACCGGGATCCGGAAAACGCCTCGTTGATGATAAGCGTCAACCTTTCGGGCAAGCACTTTGCCCATAGCGATATGGTTGAACAAGTCCGTCGCATAATTGTCGAAACGACGATCAACCCGGCGACGCTGAAACTCGAGATCACCGAGAGCGCCGTTATGGAAAACGCCGAAACGGCGATCGCGCTTTTGAAGAATCTGCGCGCGCTCGGCCTGCAGCTTTCGATCGACGACTTCGGCACCGGTTACTCATCTTTCAGCTATCTGCACCGATTCCCCATCGATATGCTGAAAGTCGACCGCTCGTTCGTCGGGTCGATGGAGGACGGAACCGAGAATGGCGAGATCGTGCGAACGGTCATCGCGCTCGGCAAGACACTCGGTTTGAACATCGTGGCCGAAGGCATCGAGACGATCCACCAACTGCATCAGCTTCGGATTCTCGGTTGCGAATACGGCCAGGGCTACCTCTTCTCGCGCCCGGTTCCGGTCGACGAAGCGACGACGGTTCTCGACGACAAGTCCCGTTGGCAGAACATTATTCCCGACAATAACCCGGCGGTCGTAGCCCAAAACCGCGAGTTTTCGAGGTTGAGACTGGCCAAGTGAATTGGTCGAAGCGGTTCCGTTCGCAGGCCGAGAATCCGTTGCGAGTTTGCGAGTGAGATCAGTTTGTTCGCCGCCGGACAATTGCGCGTCAATCCTGCAATCGTGACCGATGCGGTCGCCGTTCACCCACCGGTCTAAGTTCCGAATCGTTAGTCGGCGTCGCCCAACGAACGGTTCAGTTTTCTCAAGACCAAATTACGCGCTAACGACGATTCAGCAAGGGCAGATAGAATCAAATTTATCCAATCTTCACTCGTTCTCGAGTCCAATTCCAGCGGCGTTGACGCCAAGCAAATAGTTGTGGAATTTTCGTGTCGGAAAGTGGTAACCTAATTGAGGCGCTCCGTTCTATCGAATCGCCTACCCAGCTCCGGACTCTCGCCCGATGAATAAAAAGACCACGGAAAGAACGTATAGAATTGCCGTATCCGTTTTAGGATGCGCGGTTTTTGCATTTTACCTGACACGATTTGACCTTCGGAATTTGACCTGGAATTTCTTTGCCATTTTTTTGGTCGCCGTGCTGGTCGCGCCGCGCCTCAGTATCAATCTCCCGAAATCAAGCATTATCCTGAGTTTCTCGGACTCCGCGATATTCCTTGTGTATCTGCTCTATGGCGGCGAGGCGGCGATCTTCGCCGGCGTGGTCGAGATGCTGATCAGCTGTCTCTACTTCAAGTACAAGGGGCTCGATTTCAGCGATTATGCGATCGGCTACAGCGTCGGTATGGTCGCCATTTCAATGTCGCTCGCCTACGCGCTGACGACGAAGTTTGCAGGGGTTTTCGGGGGCAACGCCGATCCGGCTTCGACTTCGAGTTTGATCACGACGCTCGGAACGTTTGCGATACTCCAGTTTGTTTTCACTTCATTTTTCGCGGCGACCTACTACGCGCTGAAATCCGGAAAACCCTTCCTCAAGATCTGGATCGAGGAAGGTTCGGCGATCGCTATCACACAATTCGTCGGGGCTGCGCTGGCGGCGGTGTTCTATAAACTGCTGGGTTACTCGGATCCGGCCGCGATCGGGGTCGCGATTGTCGCGCTCGGGATCTTCTTTTTCGCCTACCGCAAGACCATCGCCGAGATGACCGAATCGATCAACGAGGCGGAGCAGGCCGGGCGCGAACGTGCCGAAGCCGACGCGCGCCGAGCCGAAGAAGCTGAAAAATACGCCGTCGAGCTTTCGACTCTGCTCAAGATCGAAGAGGATACGAGCCGCGCGTTGCGCAAAAGCCGGCAAGAATTCGAACACGCCGCGATGCACGATGCGTTGACCGGCCTTCCGAACCGCGCCTATTTCGCGGAGGACCTCCGCAAAGCTCTGGCCGACAAAGCCAAAACGGGGCGCACCGAATCGCACGTGATCTTCATCGACCTGTCGCGTTTCAAAAAGATCAACGACAGCCTCGGCCATACCATCGGCGACAAAGTGCTGATGATCGTCGCCAAACGTTTTCTGAAGTCGGTCCGTCCGACCGATCTCGTGGCGCGGCTCGGAGGCGACGAGTTCGCGATCATTCTCAATGGTCTGGCGAACATCCAAAAAGCGGAAAAGGTCGCTTGGAAGATCCATCAGAAGATCTCGCAACCGTTTTCGCTGTCCGGCAACAAGATCAACATCGGGATCAACATCGGCATCGCTCCTTGCGATCTCGAATACGACACGCCGGAGGACGTCCTTCGCGACGCCGACATCGCGATGCATCACGCCAAGAATCGCGGGTCGGGCGTCGAGATCTTCAATCCGGAACTCCGCGAACGTTTCGTCCAGCTGGCGCGAATCGAATCCGAACTGCCTTTCGCCATCGAACGCGACGAACTGGCGATCTTCTACCAGCCGATCATATCGCTGACCGATGGTTCGCTGATCGGTTTCGAAGCGCTGCTCCGCTGGTTTCACCGCGAGCGCGGTTTCATTTCGCCGGGCGAGTTCATTCCCGTCGCCGAAGACACCGGTCAGATCATTCCGATCACGACGTGGCTATTGAAACGGACCTGCGCGCAGCTCGCCGAATGGCAGAAGTTCAGTTACGCGACGCGCAACCTGATGATGAGCGTCAATATCTCCGGCCGGCATATGGCCTTCCAGAGCTTGTTGGTCGATGTCGAGGACGCGATTTCGGACGCGCGCGTTTCACCCGCTTGCCTCAAACTCGAGATCACGGAGAGCGCCGCGATGGAGGACATCGATCAGACCGTGCGGATGTTCTCGAACCTGAAGAGCCTCGGCGTTCAGCTCTCGATCGACGACTTCGGCACGGGCTATTCGAGTCTTAGCCAACTGCACTCTTTGCCGTTTGACACGCTCAAGATCGACCGCTCGTTCGTTTACACGGTTGGTGCCAACGGCGAGAATTCCGAGATTTTACAAACCATCATCTCGCTTGCCAAGAATCTGCAGATGGGCGTCATCGCGGAAGGCATCGAGACCGAGAACCAGCTCGCGCTTCTTCAGAATCTCGGCTGCGACTACGGTCAGGGGTTTCTGCTTTCGAAGCCGCTTCCGAAAGAGCAGATCGACGAGTTGCTGTATCAGAAGTCGAACTGGTTCCCGCCAACGTTCCTTGGCGGCGTCGACGATGTCGGCGACACCGTCAACGAAGAACTCAATCTTCCGGCATTCTAGAAAGCACAAGCCGGAATCCGCGAACAAAGCCCGCATTGCCCCGCGGGCTTTTCGCATTTTGTCTCAATGCCGAAGCGGTTCGGCATCATAAGGGACCCTCAAACGCGTTATGTTACCCAACTATACAGTGGATACCGCCGACACATAGCGCGAAACATATAACACGCCTAGAATCAAATAGTTAGCGAATCCGTTCAAATACGGCCCGCCAGAGATGTAACAGAACAGCACAACAGTCAGGGTCAACTCCATCTGCTTGGGGAACTATCTAAATCAAGTAAATAGGATAGTTAGCGGAATGTCTGACCGGAATTCTCCAATGGCATCGGTTTTGCACTACATACGGGCAAGAGAAATCGAAAATATCAGATTTAGGAGAAAGAAAATGAAAAAGACAAACATCGCGGCAGTCATAATGTTACTCAGTATTTTTGCTATGCAGGTATCGACGGGCTTCGCCGGCATCATCCTCGGAGACGCCACCGGAACTGACAAATGCACGGCAAAGGAAACGACGAAGGTCGACAACGGCGTGATCGTCTATTTCACTGGGGTGATCGTCTATTTCACCGGCGTTATCGTGTACATCAAGCCGGCCGACGAACCGGTTGAGACGAATTGCGGAATCATCTTGTCCGACTAGTTTATTCGTCGAACACCCTCGTGATCCAGCTTCCACAGGAGGCCGTCTAAAATGGCGGCCTCCTTTTTTCTTTTTGTGATCCCTACATTTCGCCGTTGACCGCGGCCCGGAAACGTCTCGTGCGGATCCAAATCCGTGCCGTCTGGGTGGGGCGGGCCTTTTGCGGGTCGAATCTTGGCGGAAAATCCTCTATAATTTTCAAAAAACTATCATTGAGGAGTTTCGATTATGAGAAAGGCGTGCTGTTTGGGGTTGGTCCTGGTGTTGTTGACCGCAAGTACTTTTGCGCAGATGAAGCTGAATTATCCGGCGACCAAGAAGGTCGATCAGGTCGATGAGTATTTCGGCGTCAAGGTGTCCGATCCGTATCGATGGCTTGAGGATGACAACTCCGAAGAAACAAAGGCTTGGGTCGAGGCCCAGAACAAGGTGACGTTCGACTATCTGAACGGTATCCCGCAACGCGAATCGATCAGGAAACGGCTGACCGAGCTCTGGAACTACGAAAAATACGGCGCGCCGTTCAAGCGCGGCAGCAAGTATTTTTACACCAAGAACGATGGATTGCAGAACCAGTCCGTGCTTTACATCGCCGATTCCATCAACGATCCGGGACGAGTTTTCCTCGATCCGAACAAGCTTTCGGCCGACGGCACGGCGGCGCTCGCCGGTACCTCGTTCACGCAGGACGGGAAATTGATGGCGTATGGCGTCGCGTATTCCGGATCCGACCGCTCAGAATGGCGCGTCCGGGACGTTGCGACCGGCGAGGATCTGAAGGATTTCCTGAAGCCGAACCGCCAGGGCGGCATTTCCTGGCTCAAGGACAACTCCGGGTTTTTCTACAGCCGATTTCCGGACGCCGAAAAGGGAAAGGAACTCAAAGGCCAGAACTTCAATCAAAAGCTCTATTTTCACAAACTCGGAACGTCGCAGGACGAAGACTACGTTGTCTATGAACGCCCGGACAACAAAGAGTATTTCGTCGGCGGCGGCGTCACCGAAGACGGCAACTGGCTGGTCCTGAACGTCGGCAAAGGCACGGGGCCGCAGAATATGGTCTACGTCAAAAACCTTTCGATGGAAAAGGCGCCGATCATTCCGATTGTCGATAAACTAGAGAATGATTACAGTTACGTCGGCAATGACGGCAGTGTGTTCTACTTCCGCACGGATAAGGGCGCGCCGCGCGCACGGCTCGTCGCGCGCGACGTTCTCAAGGAAGCTGCCGACTGGGCCGAGATCGTTCCGCAAACGGCGGAAACGCTGCAGAATGTTGATTTTCTCAACAACCAGTTTGTGCTGAATTATCTCAAGGACGCATATACGCAGATCCGGATCGTCGATATCAAGGGCAAATTCGTCCGCGAGGTCAAGCTTCCGGGCATCGGCTCGGCCGGCGGATTCGGCGGCGACCGCTTCGACACCGAGACGTTTTACACTTATTCAAGCTACAATGCGCCGCCGACGATCTATCGATACGAAATGAAAACCGGCAAGAGCACGCTCTACCGACAAGCGAAAGTGCTCTTCAATCCGGCCGATTACGTCGTCAAACAGGTCAAGTACAAGAGCAAGGACGGGACGATCGTTCCGATGTTCATCGTGCACAAAAAGGGCATCAAACTCGACGGCAACAATCCGACGCTGCTCTATGGCTACGGCGGGTTCAACATTTCGCAGACGCCCGGATTTTCGGTTTCGCGCGTCGTCTGGATGGAAATGGGCGGGGTCTACGCGGTCGCGAATATCCGCGGCGGTGCCGAATATGGCGAAGCCTGGCATGAGGCCGGCACGAAACTGAAGAAACAGAACGTCTTCGACGATTTCATCGCCGCCGGCGAATGGCTCATCGCGAACAAATACACGAGCAAAAAGAAACTCGCGGTGCAGGGCGGTTCGAATGGTGGTCTGCTCGTCGGAGCGGTAGTCAACCAGCGGCCCGATCTTTTCGGCGCCGCGCTGCCCGCGGTCGGCGTGATGGATATGCTGCGGTTCACGAAGTTCACGATCGGTTGGGCTTGGACCTCGGACTATGGCTCGCCCGACAAAGAAGACGAGTTCAAGGCTCTGTACGCTTATTCTCCGTACCACAACATCAAACCCGGCACGAAGTATCCGGCGATTATGGTGACGACGGCCGATCACGACGACCGCGTTTTCCCGGCGCACAGCTTCAAATACGCCGCGGCGCTCCAGGCGGCGCAGGCCGGCGACGCCCCGACGCTGATCCGGATCGAGACCAAGGCGGGCCACGGGGCCGGCAAACCGACCGCGAAGGTTATCGAAGAAGCGGCGGACATTTACGGATTCCTGATGAAGAACCTCGGGATGTAGCGACCCAAGAGTAACGCCTTCAGGGGTGACGCGTCTCGGCCTTGATCACGCCTGAAGGCGTTACTCTTACGTGTCTTGATCACGCCTGAGGGCGTTACTCTTACGTGTTACTCTCGTCTGCACAACTCTTTCGCCTTGATTGATAATGGCAAAGAAACTAAAATCTTAAAGCGGATTCTGAATCAGACGCTTTCCGGTTTTATGCGTGTATAGTTGCGATCACTGTTCCGCCCGACGTCAATTTCAAAATGAAAGAGTGCCAGAAATGTAAGCGATGCTTCCCGGATGAAGTGACGACCTGCCCCGATGACGGTATGCAAACGATGCAGACGCTCAGCGGCGTGCCGGTGCTTGAAGAAAAATATCATCTCGAACGGCGGCTCGGACAAGGCGGAATGGGCGTTGTTTATAAGGCGCGCCACGCATATCTGAAAACGCAGCATGCGATCAAGGTCATCCTTCCCGATCTTGTCGGCAACGATCCGCAACTGGTCACGCGTTTTCGGCAGGAAGCGCTTGCCGCCGCCGCGATCAGACATCAAAACGTGGTCGGCGTGTCCGATTACGGCGTCGCTTTCGGAACGATGCCGTTTCTCGTGATGGAGTATGTCGAGGGCGAATCGCTTCACGATCTGCTCGCGCGCGAGGGCCGGCTTCCGCCTCAACGCGCGCTTGAGCTAATGACCGCGATCTGCGCGGGAGTCGGCGCAGCGCACCATCAGGGGATCGTCCACCGCGACCTTAAGCCGCTCAACGTGATGATCTGCACCGGCAAAAAATCAATGTCGGAAGCCGTGAAGATCCTAGATTTCGGACTCGCCAAGATCAAATCCGGAGAATTGCTCGGCTCGTTCATTCAGGCCCAGACGACCGGATTGATGGGCTCTCCTTATTATATGGCGCCGGAGCAGTGGGCCGACGAAGAGCCCGACGTCCGTGCCGACATTTACAGTCTCGGCGTGATGCTCTTTCAAATGCTGACCGGCGATGTGCCGTTCAAGGGGTCGTCTATCCCGGCGATAATGAAGAAGCATCTCAGCGATCTGCCGCCGACATTCGCGCAACTCGGCGTTCAGGTTTCGCCTCAAATCGAACAGGCGGTCCGGCATTCGGTCGAAAAAAACCGCCAGAACCGCACGCAATCCGTCGAACAGCTCGTCGACGAACTTCGCAACGCGGTGAACGCATCCGCCGGCGCACAACCGACGGTCGGTTACTCGACCGGAACGGCCTTGCCGGTGGCGATGATCAAGATCCACTCGGATCCGCCGAAGTCGCGTGTTTTCATCGACAACATCGCCGTCGGGCTGACGCACGACGACGGATGGCTGCTTCTCGAGGGAATTCAAAGCGGAAATCACCGTATTCGAGTCAGTCACGACGGTTTCCGCGATTGGGAGACGGATGTCGTGTGCGACGGCCAACCGCAGCAGGTCGTCGCGCGTTTGATGGACGACAGCGGGGGCATTCCGCGCCCGACGGAGGGCGCGGCGACGATGGTGATGTCCGGAAGCATTTCGAATTCCGGGCTTTCTCAAACCAACCAACAATCCCAGTTTCCGGTCAACCAACAGTCGCAGTTTCCGATGCAGAACACCGCGGCCGCCCAGAATTGGCAGACCGGCCAGCAAAGCTATCCAAACGCGGTCCCAACCCGGGGCAAATCGTCGCTGATCGTTGGAATAATTGGAATCGCAGCCGTATTGGTACTTACTTCCGTTGGATTGTTCGCCGCTTGGAAAATGGGGATGTTCGGTTCCGGTACGACCGGAAGCAACAATGGTATCTCGAATTCAGGCAACTCGAACACTCAGAATCTTCCGCCGGTGAAGACCGAAATGGTCAAGATCTCCGGAGGAAAGTTCACGATGGGACGCAAAGACGGCGACCCGCTTGAAAAACCCGAATTCGAAGTCGAAGTGAAGGACTTTGAGATGGATAAGACGGAAGTCACGAACGCGGAGTATTTCGCTTTCGTCCAGGCGACCGGCTACAATCCCGTTCCGAGCAATTGGGAGAACTCAAAGCCCCTGACCGCGGAAATGAATTTTCCGGTTCGCTACATCAATCTCGACGACGTCAAGGCATTTGCGGAATGGCGTTCGAAGAGCGATGGGAAGACATATCGGCTTCCGACCGAAACCGAATGGGAATACGCCGCACGCAACGGTGGAGACAACGTTCTTTATCCGTGGGGCGATACCTGGTACGAAGACAAGGCGCAGGTGAGACGCGACCTGACATTCGCCGCGGTTGGCTCGAAGCCGGAGGGCGCGAACAAATGGGGCGTACTTGATCTTGTCGGAAACGTCTGGGAATGGACCTCGAGTCCGGCACGAGCGTACAAAGGCTCGGACTTGGCGCAGCAGGTCGAAGAACGGGTCGGCAGAACGCATTCGGTGGTGCGCGGCGCGTTCGATCTCAAGAAAGATCCTTCGAGCTCGACATCGACGTACAGGGTTTTCAAGGACTCGAAGGACCGCGACAAAGCGATTGGTTTCCGTCTGGTGCGCTCCGACTGACAGGAGTTGGCGCAATATGCAGAAAATTATCGGCCACGGTAGATGGTTTCTTTTAATAACGGCGTGCGTGTTTTTCTCGCCGGTTTTTTCTTTTTCGCAGGATCTCGGCAGCACTTCAGGCATCTTCAAGTCGCCGGCGGCCAAGAAATCGACGACGTCGGCGAAGTCCAAGCCGGCGCCTGCGGCAAACAAGAAAGCGACCCCGAAATCAACGCCCAAATCGACTAACCGGACGGTCGCCAAATCAACGACCAAGCCGAGGACCGTTCGACCGAAAACGGCGCCGAGGACCCCGGTCGTCGCGAAGGTCAGTCAACAGCCGGTCAATACGCCGATTCCGGACGAAAGCGTCGTCATCACCGTTGGCGTCAACAACGCGGAACTATTCGAAAAAGCGATCGAGGAAGGCAATGCCGCTCGCGACGACCGCGATTACCCGCGGGCCGATGCCGCGTATCGCCGGGCGGTCGTGCTTGATCCGCGGGATTCGCGGGGAGTTTACGGTCTCGGGAATATTTTTGCCGATCAGCAACGCTGGGAGGAGGCCGAAAACTCTTACCGCAGCGCGATTCGCGTCGAGCCCTCGAATCCCGGAGCGTACATCGCCTTGAGTTTCGTCTTGACCCAGCCGATCATCGGTGGCGACCTTTTCGAACGTTATGCAGAAGCCGAAAAAACGGCGCGCAAAGCGATCGAGATCGCCCCCGACAACGCGTTCGCCTATGACCAACTCGGCGCGGCGCTCGAACTTCGGGGAAACATCGCCGACGATACGCAAAACGCATACCGGCGCGCGATCGAGATCGATCCCGAATTCGCGCTCGCTTACGCGCATCTCGGGCGGCTTTACCGGCGGCTCGGCAAGATAACCGAATCGGCCGAGAGTTATCGCCGCGCGATCCAGTATTCGACCGATGTGCCGACGATGATCCTTGTCGCCGACGTGATGCAGTCGCAGCAGCGTTATCTTGAATCGGAACAGCTTTTGCGTCGCGCGCTCGTCGAAGACCCGAAAAACCCGACGGCGCTCAATCTCCTCGGCCGGGCGCTGACTACCCGCAACAGTTTCGATGAAGCGCAGAAGATACTGACCAAGAGCGTCGAGGTCAGCCCGAACAGCGTCGTCGCGTACACGTTGCTCAGTACGCTGCACCAACGCCGCGGACGTCTCGATGACGCCGAAAAAGTGCTCGGCGAAGCGCTTCGAATCGTCTCGAACAGCGAGCGCAAGCGTCTCGCGCGCGAGTATGAATCGCTTGGCGACGCGTTTCTTAAGTTCAGCAAATCCGGCGACGCCGCAAGGCTTTACCGTCAAGCAATGGCGCTCGATCCGACGCGCACGATCCTGACCGAAAAGATCGCGAAATCGAAGTAGTTGCGGGTTTCGCCTTGGGGCCGCGCGGACGTCCCAGACGCTTCAACGAACGCGTCAACGGACGCAACATCGGGGGACGTGACGAAACGGCTGTCCCCGCCTGAAGCCGGAACTCACTACAAAACTGAAATCCCCGGTTCATTGATTCTTTTTCTCAGCAGGCGTTCTTTGCCGAACGCTTGATAAATCTATTGAGGATAAAGTCTTAATGTCAGTCGCAACGGTAAGAACCACGATGCTCTACTGTCCCAAGTGCCGCAGCACATACGAAGAAGGAACCCAAAGGTTTTGTTCGATCGACGGCGGTCGTCTTCTGCCCGTAATGTCCAAGTCCGACACCGGAAAATCGGCGGGCGGCGTTTTTACGAGCATTCTCGGCAAGATGCCGCACAAAGACGCGGCGGATTCGGCGCCGACCGCGAAAACGGTCATCAATCCGAACTTCGAACAGCCGCTGAAACCCGAAGCTCCGAAGGACCACGCGCCGATCAGCAAGATCTATGAAACGCAGCGCCAGATCGCGGCGGCTCCGCTCGCGTTCGATGACGACGATTCGTTGCTCGAACTCGATTTCGAAGAACCGCTCGATGCCCCGGTTCGCGATTCCCGGGAAGCTCCGTTGATCGCCGAACTGAAACTCGAAGAGGCGAAACCGGTGAACGCGTTCGCCGAACCGAAGTCCAACGTCGCCGAACCGGCGAACACATTCGCCGAACCGACGATTGAAACGCCGGAATCGGTCTCCGAATCGCAAATTCCTTTGGCGGAATCACAAGAAACCTCGAACGAGGTGTCCGAACCGACGCTTGAATTGCCCGAACCGACGGACGTTGCACCGAAAACCACGGCGAAACTCGTCAATCCGTTCGAGATTCCGTCCGGCACCG
Organism: Acidobacteriota bacterium; assembly: GCA_016715115.1. Lineage (NCBI taxonomy): Bacteria > Pseudomonadati > Acidobacteriota > Acidobacteriota bacterium. The sequence goes on along the minus strand of JADKBM010000016.1, from coordinate 104,160 downwards.
CCGAGGTCGGAGATCGCTCGCTTCGGCCCGCGGGGCGAATGGCGCTCAGTTGGGACGATCCGCGAGCGCTTGTCGGACAAACCGTCAAAGGGCGCTATGTCGTTACGGAACTGATCGGGGATGACGAGGACTCCCTCGAGTTTCTCGCCGACGATCAGATCGGTGATGGCCGGCGCGTCGTCGTTCGCGTCTATATGGACGACGAAGCGTATGCGCAGCATTTCGCCGAAGAACGCATTTCGCTCTCGCATCTGAATCACCCGAACATCGCCGCCGTTTTCGATTCCGGCGAACTGCCCGAAGGATTCCGTTTCACCGTCAGCGAGTTCATCGACGGTCAAGCACTCGACGCCGCGCTTCGTGCGTCCGGTCAGTTCAATACCAAACGCACCGCGCGCATCATTAGGCAGGCATCGTATGCGCTCAGCGAAGCGCACGAGAACGGCATTCTGCACCGCAATCTGATGCCGTCGAACATAATGCTGACCGTCTCGGAGACCGGGATCGAGCAGGTCAAACTCGTAAACTTCGAACTGTCCAACAGTTTCTGGAACGAATCCGACCTCGTCTACAAATCACCGGAGGAAGTCGTCGGTGAGCCGCCGACATTCGCGTCGGAGATCTTTTCGCTCGCGGTCATCGCATACGAGATGCTGACGACCCGTTTGCCTTTCAACGCCTTGTCCGAGCGGGAACTCGTCGCCGCGCAGGAGAAAGGCCTCGCCATTCTGCCGTCAACTCTCCGCCTGGACGTTTCGCAGCTCGCCGACCGGATCATCGAGAAAGCGCTCAGCTTCGGACCATCCGAACGGTATCCGAAAGCGCGCGACTTCGGAGACGCGTTCTTCAACGCCTTGACGGCCGTTGCTCCGTGGGAGAGACCGATTGCCGAAGAAACGCCCGAAGTGGTCGAGGAAGCAAGATCCGAAGAAAAGCCGCGCGAGTTTTTCGTCGTTCCGCCGATCAATCGGCCGGCCGTTGACGAACCGCCGGTCAACGGCGACATTCATATCGAGGGCAACGGTCAATCGGTCGAAAATGACGCCGAAGCGGAGAACCCGCCTGAGACAAAAGAAAACGGCCATGCCTGGGTCAAGCGTTCCCCCGAACCGCCGCAGACGAGCAACTGGATCTGGGGCGCACTGCCGATCATCGGCGCCGCCCTTTTGCTCCTCGGGATGTGGGGCGTTTGGAAGTTCCTTTCGAATCGCCAACCGGTAGTTCCGGCGACCGACACCGAGCAGACAGCGAACGTCGGTCCGACCCAGCCGATTCAGACGCCGGTGACGCCTGGAATTCTCCCTCAGGGCGATGTCGATAGTCCGCCGCCGGTTCGCGTCTTGAAACCCGAGCCCGGTCTCACTCGATTCGTCAACCGTCAGGAAAATCTCAAAGGCGACCTGGCCAAAAACTTCCTCGGTTTTGAGATCTTCTATCCGGCGGAAATGAAGCGCTCCGAAAGCGCGACGAATTTCCTGGACATTGCAACCACGAGCGGCGGCATCCCCGTCGAACAAATGCTCGTGACCCATTACAAGAGCCGCGGCGCGATGACGCTTGACCGCCCGAATTTCAAGAAGCTCGCCGAAAAGTCGAACGAACAGCTTCGCGGATACTTCAAGGAGTCGTTCGCGGTTCTTGGCGAGGGCGAAACTGCGATTCAGAACGGACGCTGGAAGGGCTACGAAGTGAAGTTTCGGGGATTGCTGCCCGACGGCAAAACGCGCGTCTTTGGACGCCGTCTGTGGATTCCGCTTCAAAGTCCGGGTACGCAGAGCGGTTTCGTCATCACGCTGCTTGCGACCTCGCTCGCGACCCAGATCAAGTCGGTCGAAGATGTCGGCACGAGAGGCGATCTCGCCCTCGCGCTCGAGAATTTCGAGCCGGAACAGAGCTTTTGAGATCGTTGAATCTGGATCAATCCCGTCTTAAGCGTGCGGAGCACGCGAACTTGCGATAGCACTACGTGAAGCGAAGCGGAACGTGGTGGTTTGTGCACCGACTTCCAAAGCGTTTGAAACACGCGCACCTCTTGCGGCTTCAACAGGTCCGCGTGTTTTACACGCTCACTTGAGTAAATCGCGTGTGACACTTGGGTTCCGCTCCGCTTCACGGGGTGCTATCGTACGTGCGTGTGCCCCGCTCGCTGAATCACCCCTTGAATCGAGATTACCTTCGCGTTCTTTGCGTGAAGCGTTGACGCCATTGACTCAAACAACGAATTGACCGGGCCGACGACGCACTTGAGTGTGCAACCGCGGGCCGCATCATTTTGTCCGAACTCGTCACGAAAAAATGCTTGCTTTGTAAAGGAACGGTGTTATTCTAGCCCAATCCTTAGGTATTGACTTCAAACATATCGTCGCGATTGCGGCGAGCATCGCATTTTGCTTGATTGACCGGCAAATATTTCTTTTGGTTTTGGCAGGAGACGCGGAATATGAAAGGCAGGAAGACAACTGGAACGGAGAGGACGAAGATACGGGCACTGCTCGGACTGGTGTTGATCATTGGCGTGGTGTTGGGCCTGTCATTTTGGCGCTCGGAGCGGGTTGATGCACGGGACACCGACCGGCCGACGCCGAACGCCTACGTTCCGTAACAAAGGACGCCATAACCCAAAGTTTCGCGCGAGAGTATTTCCTATTGCGTGAATCAGGATTAGGAACGAGAAGCGCGCGAGACATTTCCTTTTTGGCGGGACTTTCTTGAGTGTGAGATTCCGTCGACGGACCTTGATTCCGAGTTATTCCGATGTCAGAAAAGATCGCCATCATCCGGAGGGTGAGCCGGGCACTGAATCAATGCGAACTGACGTTTGTCGATCGCGAGGCGATAGATCTCGGGCTCGCGGAACGTCAGCACGCGGGTTACGCGCGAGCGCTCAACGAGGCCGGATACAAGATCGTCGAACTTGCCGCCGATGACGTTCTCGCGGATTCGATGTTCGTCGAGGACTGCGCCATCGTCCTCGACGAGGTCGCGGTCATCACGCGACCCGGCACCGAATCAAGACGGCCGGAGGTCGCCGCGGTCGAAGCGGCGTTGCACGGATTCCGTTCCACGATCGAACGAATCGCAGCTCCCGGAACCCTCGAGGGCGGCGACGTTCTGCGTATCGGCCGGCGTCTTTTCGTCGGGCTCTCGACGCGGACGAACGAAGCGGGCTTCTCGCAGTTCGCGCGGATCGTCGAGCGCTTCGGCTACGAAGCGATCCCGGTGCGCGTCGGCGGAAGCCTGCATCTTAAGACCGCCGTGACGGCGCTGGACGCAACAACCGTCGTTCTCAATTCCGACTGGATCGAATCTTTCCCATTCCGCGGATTCAAGCAGATCAGCGTGCCGGAATCCGAGCCGTTCGGCGCCAACACATTGCCGATAGACCGAATCGTCCTCGTTTCGGCCAGATCGCCGAAGACTCAAGAGCTTATCGAGAGCGCGGGCTTTGCGACACGCGCCATCGAGATCACCGAACTTGAAAAGGCTGAGGCCGGTCTGACCTGTTTGAGCCTGCTCTTCTACAGAAACGAAAAATGAAGACGAGACCCTCCGGTATCGAATCGGAAATTTTTGTTTACAAACGGAACCTCGTCTGCTATTCTCTTTTCAAATTTAACTGTTGCCGAAGTTGTTTCAGTCTAAACAACACGGGAGAACCGATTATTTTTGCGAAAGCAAAATTGGGGCGCAGCAGATCAACTCCGAAGTTTGGAGTTCATTTGCGGAAGATTCTTCGCTTCTAGCCCGACAGCTAATCTCGCAGGCGAAACGAAGGAGTTAACGCAAGGTGATCCGAGAGGTGTGAAGCGTATACTTCACACCTCTTTTTGTATCTGAAAAATGGAGGAGTAATTTGTGAAAAGTTCGTATTTTTGGGAAAGATCGACGCTGAGCAGATTCAAGATCGTTTTTGAGAACGCCGACACCGTTTTCGGAAGGAATGCTGCAAACGAGTTTCGAACCTTCAGAAAGGATGGCAACATCATAAGTTTCTCAGAGCGCGAGGTCCTCGAGATCAGGCTCGCCGAATTGGCCGGAAACAAGGAGCCGGAAACAGATGAAAAAGAACGTTTTGGCGCTATCCGCCGTAATTTGTCTCTGCGCTCTTGCTTCGGTTAGAGCCCAGACCCCGGATTTGGTCGGACCGGAAGACAACCAATCCTGGAACGATATTCAGGTGTTCGTTCCGATGACCGCCAAAGTCGATTTTTGGGCAGTGCTCACGACGCGGTTTGGAAAGAACGTCTCCCGGTTAAATGACGGCCGGTTTGCGGTCGGCGTCGTCATCAAACCGAACAAGGCCTGGTCGCTTCAGCCGTTCTACTTGCAGATCAATGCCCGTAATACGCGCGGGAAATTCCGGATCGAGCATCGCCTGAACCTTCGCATCGGCTACAAGTTTCCGATCAAGAAGTTCGGTCTGTCCCACCGGAGTTTGTTCGAATACCGCATACGGCCGACCGGTAACTCGTGGCGATATCGTCCATCGCTGACGTTTGAAAAGGATCTCCCCGGGAAACTGATCCCGAAAGCAAAGTTCTATGTCACCGAGGAGCCGTTCTACGATTCGAGCCTCAAAAGATTTTCCCGGAATCGGCTCAGTTTCGGCATCAACAAGACGCTGTCGAACGGCCTTTCGCTTGAGATCTACTATTTGCGGCAAAACGACGGAATCTCGCGTCCGGGCGATTTGAACGTTATCGGCACCTCATTTAAGTTGAAGCTCTAGAAGGAGTTGACTATGTATATCAGAGTCGCATTTGTCATTCTTGTCTCGGTTCTGCTCTCGGCCTGTCTGCCAAGTTCGCCTTCCAGCAAGGGCAAGCGAACGATAACCGTTTATGGATTCTCGATAATGAAGGAGCCGCTGGAAAAGGAAATATACCCGATGTTCAAAGAAAAATGGCTCAGGGAACACGGGGAAGAGATCGATTTTGTTTCTTCATTCGCCGGTTCGGAAACGGTCACGAACCAGATATTGCAGGGCTCGCCCGCGGAGATCGCCATTCTGTCGATCGAACGTGACGTTGACCGTCTGATCAAGGCGGGTCATGTCCCGAATGATTGGTACGTCACGCCGCAGAAGGGCATCGCGAACAAGACCCCGTTCGTGATCCTCGTGCGCAAAGGCAACCCGAAACAGATAACTGATTTTCCGGATCTCGCCAAGGATGGCGTTCGTATCATTCATCCTGATCCGGTCAGTTCGGGCGGCGCGCAATGGTCGATCCTGTCGATCTACGGGTCGGAACTGATCAAGAACGAAATGGCCGGAACTAAAGACGATGCCAAGGCGATCGGGACCTTGAGATCGATCTGGAAGAACGTGATCTCGACGCCGGCCTCCGCGCGTGAGGCGCGAACTCAATTCGAAACCGGCTTCGGCGACGCGCTTATAACCTATGAGCTGGAGGGGCTGGCGATGAGGGCGGCGGGTGCGCCAATCGAGATCGTCGTGCCGAAATCAACAATTTTCAGCGAGCATCCGGTGTGCATCGTCGACCGCAACGTGACGGCCGAGGAGCGACCGGCGATCGAAGCGTTTCGAAACTTCCTGTGGTCCGAGCAGGCGCAGCGCGCATTCGTCAAATACCATTTTCGCTCGACGACCGACGAGAAACTGAACGACGCGAATCCGGAATTCTCGAAGATCGAAATGCCGTTCACCGTTCAGCGATTCGGAGGATGGGAGAAGGCATATCCGGAGGTCATAGAGGGTATCTTCCGCGATCAGATTCAAGCGAAAAAGTGAGGTGTTAATATGTCGCGCGTTCGGCACGTAAGAGGGTTCGATATCGTCAAGCCGCTCAGCATTTTCGCGATGATCGGGATTATGCTGCCGTTGATCCTGCTGCCGTTGGCCTCGATCTTCATCTATGGCACGAGCAGTGGTTTGGATAAGTTCTGGCAAGCGCTCAACGCGCCGGAAGCGGTCTTCGCCCTTCAACTTTCGCTTGTGACCAGTTTTTGGGCGACCGTTTTCAACGTTGCCTTCGGATTGTTTGCGGCGTATGTGCTTTCCAAATACAAGTTCTGGGGGAGCAACGCAATCACCGTCATAATCTCGCTGCCGACCGCGATCCCGACGGCCGTCGCGGGGTTCGCGCTGCTTCTTCTATGGGGGCCTTACGGGATTCTGGGGCGATACACCGATCCGTATTTTCATTTGATGTTCACGGCTTGGGCGATTATCGTGGCGAACATCTTCGTCACTTTCCCGCTCGCTTTTGGAGTAATCAAGCCGGTCTTCGACACGATGAGCACCTCGCTCGAAGAGGCGTCGGCGACGATGGGAGCGACGCGCTGGCAGACGTTCTGGCACGTCACGCTGCCCGGGCTTCGCGGGGCGATCGTGACCGGCGCACTGCTCACGTTCGCGCGCGCCGTCGGCGAATTCGGGTCGACGATACTCGTTTCGGGCAATCTGGCGTCCCGGACCCAGACGGCACCGCTGTACATTTTCGCCAAGTTCAACGAAGGTCAGGTTGAAGCCGCGAACGCCATCGCCATCGTGCTGGCGCTGTTCTCGTTCGCTATTTTCAGCATTTTGTTTTTCGCTCAGGGATACTTGGAGAAGGAGTGATATGACGCGAGCCGCGGAATGTACGAACATCACCAAGAAGTTCGGCGACACCAAAGTTCTGGACGACATCAATTTTCACGTCGACGAAGGCGAGATAGTTGTCCTTCTCGGTTCGTCCGGAAGCGGGAAAACGACAATTCTTCGCATCATCGCCGGTTTGGAATCGGCGGAATCGGGGAAGGTTGTTCTTCACAGCAAAGACGTGACGGATCTTCCGGCCCGCGAGCGGGGAGTCGGCGTGATCTTTCAGTCTTACTCGCTTTTTCCGAAGATGACGGTTGAGCAGAACATAGGTTACGGCCTGCGGTTGAGACGAAAGCCGCGGTCGGAAATCAAGAATCGCGTCGACGAATTGATCGAACTCGTGAATCTGGATGAACATCGGCTAAAGCGTCCATCGCAGCTGTCCGGTGGACAGCAGCAGCGTGTGGCAATTGCGCGTGCACTGGCGTACCATCCCGAAATACTCCTTTTTGACGAGCCCTTTTCGGCTTTGGATGCGCAGATCCGCTCGCGGCTTCGGCGCGAGATCCGCCGGCTATTGAAGAAGATCAACGTTCCGGCCATCTTCATTACGCACGACCAGGAAGAAGCGCTCGAGATCGCCGATCGGATCGCCGTTCTGAACGAAGGCCGGATCGAGCAGATCGACACGCCGTACCGGATCTACAATATGCCGCGAACGGAATACGTCGCGAAATTCATCGGAACGGCGAACTTGCTGTCTGGTGTCGTCAATCGTGGAGTGTTTGAATGCGAGAATGTCGACGTGGCGTTGCCCGACGATGTTGATTTCAAAAACGGCGAACCGGCCAAACTCGTGTTTCGCCCAGAAGACGTATTTCTGCGCCACCCGGAAAATCTGACGCAGGATTATCACGATTTGACCGACGGCTGGATCGAAGAACTGAACTTCGTCGGATCGTACGAGCGCGTAGTCGTCAAACTTGGTCTTGCGGAGAGCCAGATGATCACCGTGACCCGACCTAAAAGCGAGACGATTGTTTTTCCGCTCGAGATCGGCCAAAAGGTCCACGTCGGACTGGTACGGTTCAGGCTTCTGCCTTATGTCGGGTGACGAAGCCGGGAGGTGAACTGAGACGGCCAGCATCGGATCAGATTCCGGAACCGGGCTGCCGGCGGATTATTTGCGTCGCACCGGCGCGCGGCATTCCGAGATCTTCGGGTCCCTGACGCCGGATCCTAATCACTTTCAATCGAACGGATAATGTCGCGCACGATGTCCGAGCCGGTTACACCCCGCGAGTATTCGGGCGGGCGCAGCGTCCCGCCCATAAAGACGCGCTCGTTTCTGAACCGCATCTTGCTCACGACCGTCTGAAACGCGGTGAAATGAACTTCGCTGACGCCCGTCGCGGCGACGAATCTCTCGATGTTGCGCTCGTTCAAATTCCCGCAGCCTACGATCTTGATTCTCTCTCCGGCCCGCTTCACGAGTTCGCCGATCAGATCCGCGCCTTCCGCCGCCGTCGATTCCTGACCGGAAGTCAGAATTCGGTCGACACCGAGCTTGACGGTGTCTTCGAGTGCCTCGAACGGATCACGCGCAACGTCGAACGCGCGGTGAAACGTCACCGACATCGGCCGCGCGAGTCCGATCAGACGCGCCGTTCGGGGCCGGTCGATGCGCCCGTTAGCGTCGAGAATCCCGATCACCACACCGTCCGCGCCGAGGTCTTTGGCGATCCGGATGTCGCGTTCCATAATCGCGAACTCGACATCCGAGTAAAGAAAATCGCCGCCACGCGGTCGGATGATGACGTGAAGCTTGATCTCGAGAAGGCTCCGCGCGATCCCGATCGATCCCGCGCTCGGCGTCGTTCCGCCTTCCATAAGGTTGTCGCAAAGCTCGACCCGGTCGGCCCCGCCAGTCTGTGCTGCCAAGGCCGATTCGACGGAATCGACGCAGACCTCAATCTTGATCCTTTTCTCCATATACAGTTGATTATTATGCGATTTTCGACGAAACTTCCAATCCTCCCGGCATTTCTTGCGTTCAGGCGGATTTCAAGTCCTAAATTGACTTTCGGGTGAAAGGGTTTCGGGTGTTTTGACATTTATATAGCGGAGGGACTGTATGGTTCGAAAGTTGTTATATTTCCTCGGCATCTCGTTGACGATTGCGGGTGCCGCCGGCATTCATGCAAACGGCAAGTTCGATGACGTCAGCACCGGGATGCGAATGGAGGAAGCTCTCGAGGTAGCGAAAAATTGCGTTATTCAAGCGTCCTCTTTCAAAGATCCAAGGACAAGAAAGATCAAGGAATTGCGTCCCGACGACACGTTGGCTTTCGTCGGCATCAACGACGATTTCCGGCTCAATACCTTGCGCCGCTACATAATTCGGAACCGTCAAATTGGAGTCCAGAGCGTTTGGGGCGATCCCTTCGGAAATGGAATTCAACCTTACATTATTTCAAGAACGGCGCTTTCGGATATCAGCAAGGATTGGACCCTTGCCAAGCTGGCGTTGGAGATAAGCAATAAGGCCGGATTACCCAGATTGCCGATTCTGAAAGCGCAATCACTGATCGCAAACTGCCGATACGAAGCGACCAAATTGACGTCCTCTCCGAAAAAGGAGCCAGCGTTATTGTTAAATACCATCAGCCCCGATATGGGGGCGCGTTTCGATGATTTCAAGAAATGCCTCATCAGCGAAAAGGAGGGCGGGGCGACGTCCGATTATTATATTCTGCTCAACGCCGGCGTAACCGATCCGGAAGGCAACCGCTACAATTACCATCTGCACAACAAAGGAATGATCGATTCCGTACTCTCGGCCGGCACTTATCTTGATCTCGTGCAGGCATTGCAACATGAATCGGAGGTTGAGTTCTCGTCATACCTCACTTCGATCCGAACCGTAATCGGTGCCTTGCAGCCACTGCACAAGAATCTTCGAGGGAACTGTTCGCAAACGTCGTATCCGCTGGCTAATCTTTGCGGCGCGCTGCCGATCAGCGAAACAACGACCATCGGCGATCTTCAACTTGATCCCGAGCAAGTTAAGCGGCAATTAAATGCAAACGCACACAACTTCAAATCGAAACGCAACGACGACGCCAAATTTCCCAGTTTTGCGATGTTGAGAATTGATGAATCTACTCCGCTTTGGAAGTTGATCGAACGGGTGGAGAGTGTCTTGGAGGGGGTTAAATAGTTATGTATCGAATACTTTGCGCCATCTTCATCGCGCTGGCTTGGTCTCTCGGTTCGTATGCGGGCGACTTCACGTTTGGGATCGTGAAGGCGGAGCTTGTTTGCCAAATGACGGATGGCGTCCCGGAAGTGAAAGAGCTTGCAGTGGCATTTGATAAGTCATTCAGAGCCGCTCGACTCGACAACGACTCTACCGGGGAATGTCATAACGACCCGACCCCAAAGGAGTGCAAACGATTCGCCACTGTCGATTCGTTGATTGGAACGTTGTCGAATCCTTCCCATTACCGGGTAATGAACCTCGCCGACGGGTCGTTCGTTTGCCTCAGCGGCGGCACACAAGGATATGCTCTGCAGAACACGGTTGCGTTTGTGATGGGTCAGGAGTATCAATTGGGGAAAAACTATGTATTGATCGCCCCGTTTACGGATACTGCGAGCGCAACTCCCGCGATGATTAAGATTCAACCCGGATCGAGTTGTAGCGCCGCGTCGCAGATTGTTAAGTTGCCCGCGCCCGAGATTCAATCCGAGACCGACGACGAGTCGGTGAAGTTTAGTGACGTTTTCAAGAAGCCTGCGGAAACGGAATCTCCGGTTTGGGGATTTGAATTCGGTCTCGACGGCGCCAAACGCAAGAAAACCGTGGTGTCGCTCAAAGCCGATTTCAGTCCTTTTCGGCGACGACGATTCGGATTTGGGGGATACTACGATTTAACCTACGGATTCTTGCGAACCGAAGTGAGATTCAACACTACCGACAAGGACCGGAAGAACGTGCTGACCATCGGTTCGGATTTCAAGTTGAATCGCGTTTTCCACGACGATGGCGACCGTTTCAAAACCATCGTCGATTCAAAGTCGAAGTTTCCCGGATTTAGCCTCGTTTACACCCCGAAAATCGAAACCGAATGGGGATTCGAGGAATTGAACATCATTCCGTTCGATTTTCGGGCGGAACTACCTATAAACATCTCTCAGTCACGCTCGAGTACGATCCGTTTTAAGCCCTATGTCGGATTTGAAGGCGGTTATGTTTCGCGTTCGGAAGAGAACAAGCCCGGCTGGAACATCGCCCGCCCATTGGTAGGGGGCGAACTCACGTTGGGCGTGCTGCGAAAGGAAGACAAGCACAAGATCCTTGGGGAAATCAGTTACATCAGGAGATTCTTTCTGAAACCCGAGACTTCGTACTTCGTCGCTGACGACGGAAAAGAACTTCCGGATCAAAGTACGCGCCGTGTCAGAGATCATGTTACCGCGACGTTGACCTTAAATGTCGGCCTGTTCTCGCCGTTTTTCACGTACGAATACGGGCGGGTACCGCCCAAGTACATTCTGCAGAACAGTGTTTTCAAAACCGGCATAAAGTTCAACATCGATCTGTGGTGGAAGAAGTTTCAGTAACGCGGCGCGGAGGCCTTTACCGTTGGTCAATCGGTAGGTTTTGAAATCCGTCGGGAACTCAGTCGGACGGCAACGGAATCACAGGCTTGGGAGTATGATTATGGCAAATGAAATGAATGAAATGAGTGATCCGATCGAGTACATCAGCTCCGATCGCGGGCGCGAGCCCGAGGAAGGGATGGCGCTCTGCTTGTCGGGCGGCGGGTATCGTGCAATGTTGTTTCACGTCGGTGTCCTTTGGCGGCTGAACGAACTGGGGTTTCTGCCTAAATTGAAACGCGTTTCCAGCGTCTCAGGCGGATCGATCACGGCCGGCGTCCTGGCGATGAATTTCGATTCGTTGGGTTTTGATTCCGACGGTGTCGGCGCAAACTTCGTGGCAAAGGTCGTGTTGCCGATCAAGGCACTTGCCTCGCGAACCATTGATTCGACCTCGGTCATCACCGGCGCCCTTTGGGTGGGCAGTATCGGCGACAAGGTTGCCGATTCGTACCGTAGACATCTGTTCGGCGAGAAGACGCTCCAGGACATTACCGACAAGGTACGGTTTGTATTCAATGCAACCAACGTCCAGTCGGGAGCGTTGTGGCGATTCTCAAAACCGTATATGCGCGATTATCGTGTCGGCGAGGTCAAGAACCCAACGGTTGAACTCGCCGTCGCCGTCGCCGCATCGTCCGCGTTTCCGCCGGTCTTGTCGCCGGTTGAACTTGAGCTCGATCCGCTGCAATTCACAGCCGGTACGACAGGAGACTGCGAGGATCCCATGTTTCGTACGGAGATCGTTCTGACGGACGGCGGCGTGTATGACAACTTAGGCCTTGAAACTGCCTGGAAGCGTTACAAAACGGTCTTTGTCAGTGATGCCGGCGCGGCTTTCGCGACCGACGCCGATCCCGGACGGGACTGGCTCCGACACACCATCCGGGTTTTGATGATCATTGACAATCAGGTTCGCAGTCTGCGGCGCCGGCAGATCGTCGGGGCGTACAAGAAGGGGAATCGGAGCGGGGCTTTCTGGTCGATCGGACACGATCTCGCCAAAGATTTCGGCACTCCGGGCGCATTGAATTGTCCTTTCGATCAAACGAGCGTACTCGCCGAAACGCCGACGAGGCTCAGGAAGCTCGACGAGAAGCTGCAGAACCGATTGATCAACTGGGGTTATGCGGTCTGTGACGCATCGATTCGCAAACATTTCGATAGCGGTTTGGCCGTTCCGCACGGGTTTCCTTTCCCGGGCGCGTCGGTCGGATAAGTGGCCAAACCTTGATCTCGAGTCAAACGGAGGATATGAGAAATGGAGAATGATACGGGCGATTTCAATCCGCGTCGCGAGGAAAATACCGGTGTGCCCCCTAAACCCGTACACCGTCGGCTTCAGGGATACGCGTTTGATCCGAGTTTATCGACACAGGTTGATACCGCGCTGATCAACAAGGCGATCTTCAAGATTCCGTGGGAAGATCTGCGGCCCGGCCCTGTCGGCGAGTACATCGAAGTAATCGATTTCGATCCCGCGAGCGAGAGTTTTTACGCTCCGGTCGACCTCGATCATAAGTTCATTCTGGCCAGCGACGGCCTCGCACCATCCGAAGGAAACCCGCAGTTTCATCAACAGATGGCCTACGCGGTTGCGATGACGACCATCAAGAATTTCGAAAGGGCGCTCGGGCGAAAGGCTCTTTGGTCGTCCTACCGTGAACGTGTGACAAGCGCAGACGGTACGACGTCGGAATATCCAAAGGAATACACCGGCCGTTTGAGGATCTATCCGCATGCGCTTCGGCAGGCCAACGCATACTACAGTCCGGCAAAGAAATCGCTCCTCTTCGGCTATTTTCCGGCCGTTTCCAGCGCGCCGGGAGAGTTCTTGCCGAACGGAATGGTGTTCACCTGCTTGTCCCACGACATCATCGCTCACGAAACGACGCACGCTTTGCTTGACGGCATGCATCGGCGATTCATTGAGTCCAGCCATCGCGACACGCTCGCGTTCCACGAGGCGTTTGCCGATATCGTCGCGCTGTTTCAGCATTTTTCGTTTCCCGAAGTGCTCAAGCATCAGATCGCGCGGACCAGGGGGCGTCTCGAGGCCCAAAATCTTCTCGGCGAACTTGCGCAACAATTCGGACGCGCCATCGGCCATTACGGAGCGCTCAGAAACTTCATCGGGTCTTACGATGAAGAAAACAACAAGTGGATCCCGCATCAGCCCAAACCCGAAGAGTACAACATCACAAGGGAACCGCATCTGCGGGGCGCGATACTCGTCGCCGCAATCTTTGAGACTTTTCTGTGCATATACAAGCTGCGTGTCGGCGATCTGCTTCGGATCGCGACCGGAGGTTCGGGAGTTCTTCCTGACGGCGAGCTGAATTCGGATCTTGTCAACCGGCTTGCGAACGAGGCCGCGAAAACGGCCCAGCATATCTTGAATATGTGCATCCGTGCCTTGGATTACTGCCCGCCGGTCGACATCACCTTCGGAGATTACCTCCGCGCCCTGGTGACGGCCGATCTCGATATGGTCCCGGACGATGATCTCGGCTATCGCATCGCTTTGATCGATGCATTCAAGAAGCGCGGGGTCTATCCGCGTGACATCCGGACGCTTTCCGAAGAAAGTCTGAGTTGGCGGCGGTTTACCAAAAGCGAATCGTCGAGCCTGACGGTTTTGCGGCAGATCACGTCAAGTCTGCGCGGGTTCGTTCATCAGATCGACTACCTTGACGAAGTTCCTCAGAATCTGTTTGACCGCTTTTCGTTCTTTTACCGGGAATGGGGCGTAAGTTCTCCGGAAGATTGGAAGAAACTCAATGAACGGGCGAAGATCCACGTCCTGACCGAAGTTTCGAAGGCGGCGCTTCACGAAGTGCTCGCGGACTTCAAACTTGACGCATCGCCGAAAGAGATGCGCGAGTTTGAGGAGGCGACCGGACTGTATCTGTGGGATTCGGACGAGCGTCAGGCAAGTTTGGGCGGGCTCGGACGATCCAAAGGAAAGTACTCGTTTGAAGTGCATTCGCTCAGGGGCGCGCGGCGCGTCTGTCCGAGCGGGGAGATCCTGAACCTGGTTGTTATCGGTATCACGCAGCATCGGAAGATCCCCATCGATCCTGCGAAGACTTGGGACAGTCTGACCGAAGACGAAAGAAAAACGACGCCATACTTCAAATTTCGCGGCGGATGCACGTTGATACTCAATCTGCAGGATTTGAGTCTTCGGTATGCGGTGATAAAAGGCATCGGCGACAACGTTTCGAGGGATGAGAATGGCAAATGGCGGGTTGTTTCCGAACATGAGCGCCTCATCAGGCAACGCGAATTCCGGCGCGGCGCGCGCTCGGAATCGTCAACTCGCGCGACGTATTTCGGGTCTGCCGACGGCGATTCACCCGGCGAGCCGTTTGCGTTTTTGCATCGTAATTTTTAGGAGGTTCAGGTAATGGCAGATGACGGATTATCGGTGAGAATTCGGATGTACCGGCAAGGACTGGGCGATTGTTTTTTGATTAATTTCAACAACGAAGCTAAGAACCAGGAACACAACCTATTGATCGATTGCGGCGTTTTTCAGGCCACAAAGTCGGCGAAAGAGATTATGACTCAGGTTGCCGAGGACATAAAGAGGTCAGCCAGTGACGTGCTTGATGCGGTCCTGATGACGCATGAGCATTGGGATCACATTTCTGGATTTGCGCTTGCAAAAAACGTCTTTGAAAAGAAGGACTTCAAATTCAATGAGGTTTGGGTCGGATGGACGGAGAATCGAGGCGATCCAGAGGTCGATGAGGTGAAAAAACGCTTCGAGAAAAAGAAACGCGGACTACGGGCCGCGATTTCCCGAATGAACACTCCAAAATTCGACGGCATTCGGGAAACGGTCGATTCTCTGGTCAACGAATTCTTCGGCATTGGTGCGGACGTGCTGGGAATAAGCGGTTCCGAGACTTGGGAATTTGTTCTTTCAAAAACCGGCTCTCAGTCTCCGAAGTACTGTTCGCCGGGCGAAGTTCACACCCTCAAGGGCCTTGACGGCGTGCGAATCTACGTCCTTGGTCCGCCGGAGGATATTGAGGTGCTCGATGACGAGGAATCGCCGGTGGACGAGACATACCGGCAGCAACTTCGGCTCGCGGTGACCGACAGTTTTCTTGCCGCCGCGACTGGTTCGGACAATGACGATTTCGACGCTAACTACTATTATCCTTTTGATCGGAAATACCGAATTGCGCCGACCGATGCAAGATCTCATCGGGAATTCGGGCCGTTCTTTGAGGAGAACTACGGATTTGACGGTTCTGGCGGTCCCGAATGGAAACGCATTGACGAAGATTGGCTGATGATGGCGGGCGATCTTGCATTGAACATCGATGGGATCACCAACAACACCTGTCTTGCGATTGCGATCGAACTTGTTGAAAGCGGAAAAGTGCTGTTGTTTCCCGGCGACGCGCAGTTCGGCAATTGGAATTCCTGGAAAAGACTCAAGTGGACGATCCAACTTGCCGACGGAACCTCGAAGGAGGTGCTGATCGACGATCTTCTTAAACGCACCGTCTTTTATAAGGTCGGACATCACGGGAGCCACAACGCGACGCTCCGAAAGAGCGGTTTGGAAATCATGGAGAGTCAGGATTTGGTCGCAATGATTCCGACGAATCGTGAATTCGCCCTTTCGAAGAAAACAAAGAAGACGCCGGAAGGATGGAAAATGCCGGAGCAAGAGTTGCTCGAACGGCTCGAAGCCAAGGCTAAAGGCCGTGTCATTCTTGCGGATGAAGTCGGCGGCGCGGATTCGAAATCGCCATTGAAACTGCGTTGCAAGAACTGGCTCGACGCCAAGGAAACAAAGAAGTTTCTGACGCGCATCGAGTTTGAAGACCCCCCGACGCTGGTCCGAAATCCGGATGCGTCGTCCGTACCCGAACCGCTCTTTGTCGATTACCTGATTGAAGGATAGCGAAGAAAGTCGAGGATTCTTCAACGCCTCATGCGATGGTTCAGGCGGTACGGCGGCTGGCCAAATCCATAAGAGCGGCGTACGAAAAGTGATTCAGCCAGACGCACTCAATCCGATCTGAACGGAGACGATCGCGAACGATCGCTCCGCTGAATTGTCCTGATAACTCGACGCGATTGAACCGCGGTCGACTTGGATTGTCCCGGCGATCGGAAAGAACTCGCGGCGTTTCGCGCGGGGAAACGTTTCGGGCCAGTGGCACATCATAGATTTTAAGCCCAGATTGCGGCGAAACTTACACAGCCGTTCCTGCAAGATGCGCGCGGACGTTCGTTCCGTAAGTATGCAAAAGTCTCTCCCCGGGAATTCTGCAGCAAAGGAGAGAATCTATGAGTTTTAAGTCCATTATGATCGCGATCTTCGTGATCGCACTCGGAATCAGCGCAAGCAACGCGCAAACATACACGGTTTCGGAAGGGTTTACGCACAAGAATCTGACGATATTTCTGATCCGCGGCAAGGACGCCGCAAAAAGCGGGAATATCCTGACGCTTCAGGAGGCGATGGCCCGCGATCTTTTCGCCGTCTACGAGACGTCCAACGTCAACGAACTTGAGGTCGAGAACCTTTCGAAGGAATTCGACGTCTTCATCCAATCAGGCGACATCGTCAAAGGCGGGAAACAGGACCGCGTTCTCGCGGTCAGCGTAATCATACCCGCAAGGTCCGGACGCATCAGGATCCAGGCGTTCTGCGTCGAATCCGGGCGTTGGGAAAAGCGCGACGCCGAATCCGACGGGAGGTTCTCGTCGTCGAACGAACGCATCGTCACGAGAGACCTGAAGGTCGCGGCCAACGAGAGCCGTTCGCAGGGCCAGGTCTGGCAGGAAGTCGAAAAAGTACAGGACAAACTCTCGGCGAACGTCTCGTCCGATGTCCGCCACGAAATCGAGGACGAGTCTCCAACTCAGCCTCGAAAACAAGAAGCTACAGGGCGCGATCGACGAATACGTCAAAAACTCCCGGGAATTACGGCCGGCAAGACGGACATTATCGGATACGCGTTCGCCATCAACGGCGAGATCAACAGCGCCGATGTCTACGTTTCGAACGCGTTGTTCGGAAAGCTTTGGGATCGGATGCTCCGCGCGGCGGCGACGGAAGCGGTCGCCGAATACAACAATCGCCTCGCGTTTCGACCGATAAAAAGCGATCAGATCCTCGAATTTATGCAGCAGGCAGAAAAGGCGAAATCCGAAGAACGCGCCACGACCAAGGGCGCGAAGGTCATCATCAGATCCGACAAGGAAAACTCGCTTTACGAAGCCGTCGACGAAAAGTCGAAGGTTACGGTTCACAGAACTACGTAAAAAAGGTGAACTGACGGATCGCGCGTCGCTCACGAGACCAAAAAACCACGGCCGGCCCGATGTTCGAAGCATTTGGCCGGCCGTGGTACATCCATTGATGTGGACAGGCTCCAAGAATTCAGATATCCCGGATTCCGGATTCCAGATTCCAGATTCCAGATTTGAGGAGCCTGTCGGAAAAGCCTTCAAGCGTGCGGAAAACGCGAACTTACGATAGCACCACGTGAAGCGGAGCGAAACCTGTGGCTGAACGCCCGAGTTCCCGAGTGTGAAACATCTATAAAGACGGTTTCGGTGTCAAGTTCGGAAGTGAACTTTGCGGTCCGCCAATGATATTGGTGAAAGAAAGTTCGGTTCCGGTTTCAAGTTCGTCGTCATTATCCTTATCTCCGGGGCAGTTGCTGTCCCGAGAATTGATCTGTCTTTGTCTTTGGTTTTCAATGATTTATACCCAGCAGCCGTGGCTGTGGGGAATGTGGAAAGCCGCTTTTTGGCTTTTCCAAGCGATTGTGGGAATTGAGGGAAAACGTTTTTGTTTTTCCTCAATTTCCACATGAGCGGCATTTCCATAGCCTTCTTCGGGTTCGACCAGACCGGCCGGCACCGCTCGCCGCCCGGACACACCTCCGGCGCTCCCCCCGATCCGGGGCGTCGAAGAAAGTGCCTTTGTCCATTCAAGATCATCCTCGCTGCCGGTTGTTTTTCGTTTCTTTCTGTTTGCCGCCTGCCGCTTGTTGGCGCGGCCAGGCGCTTTGCGAGCAAAGCCTTCGGCTTGTGACCCCGTTCGGCGCGGTCCACTCATTCATCTATCCGGGTATTGGCGAAGGCCCGTTTCCCGGACTTCTTCCCTTGATGTTGCTTCGCACATCTGCCCCCGAACGGGCAGAAGGCCGGATAACCCAATCACGCGACGGTCATTTCAGACCTTGTTTCACCACGGGTATCTCCGGCTGTGCTGCCACGCATGTCAAACTCCCGTGCGGTGATGTTCTCCCGCAGCATGACCGAGAGTTTGACAAGAAGCTTTCTGGTGACGGCCGTTTTCGCCACCCGCCTGGTTTTCTTTCTGGCGAGTCTCCGGTAGAACGCCCTCAGCCGTTCGTCCCTCCGGGCCGCCGCGTTCGCCGCCTGCCCGAGCATGTAGCGCAGCAGCGGCGACCCCGCACGGCTGATCCCGCCGAAGCTTACCCGGCTCCGAGCTCTTCTCAAGCGGGCAAAGTCCCGCGAACGCAACCACCTGGCTCGACGAGGAAAAGCGCGCGACCTCGCCCAGCGTATGGATCAGGCAAAGCGCCGTCAGGATGCCGACCCCGGCCTGCGTCCTCAGCAACGCCACCCGCGGATCGGTCCCGCCTTCTTCCTCAAGCCGGCGCTCGATCTCGTGGATGTTCCCGCTCAGCTGCTCTGCCGTCCGCAGCAGGATCTCCCGCCGCAGCGCCTTGCGCGGATCGGCCGGGCACCGCCTCCAGGGTCTCCCGGTACGCTTGCGTCCCCATCCTCCCTTTCGGCAGCCCGAAATCGTGCGCCAGCGCCTGCAGCCGGTTGTAAACCTGCGTCCGCTGCCTCACCAGCCCCGACCTCAGCCGGATCATCTCCAGGATCGCCACGCTCTCCCGGCTCCTTCTCCAAAGCGCCGGGAACTCCTGTCTCATCAATAGCGTCAGGATGTTCTCCGCGTCCCGTGTATCCGACTTGTGCCGCGACTCCGCCCTCTCCTTATCAAACCCGGAATTGCCTACCAGCAACCTGTGTCCGTTTTCAAACATCAGTTCCTCGAACCAGTCGGCCTTCCCAGTCGCCTCGATGCCGACCGTTCCCTTCGGCATCTCCCGGTAAACCCGGCCAACTCCTCACGGTTCTTGTGGAATATCGTTCTTGTTTTCAATTCCCCCGTCCTGTCATCCAGCCAGCAGATCGTCTGCTGATGTGGATGAAAGTCGACTCCGTAGTATACTTCCATAACGGTTTCTCCTTATCTTCGACACGAAGAGACCTTGAATACTCGTCAGCATAACACTGACTGGGGAGAAACCGTCTTTATAACATCACGCGCACCTCTCGTGGTTGAACAGGGGCCGCTTGTTTCGCGCGCTCGCATCAGTTGATCACGGCTTACACTTCCCGATCAAATCGAGCGTCCGCACCGTACGGCTCGTCTTCTTCCGTCGCGAGATCGTCAACATCGCATCCATCAGAGCCAGTTGCTTGCTGTTCATATAACTATTATGTAATTCAATCAGTTACAAAACAAAGCAGGCCCCGACCTCGAGTAATTCTTCCAAGGACCCCGATTCCAGAGTTAGGGTTTAAGCGTCGTGCGGCCGAGGTTGCCGCCCGCGCAACCCAGGCGGTACTGACTCCTGATCGTCGGGTTGGCGCTTTGCCGCGGCCGCACCGCATTCGTCTCCAGTTCAGATCTGATTTTCGAACAATTCAAGAAACCGCTCGCGATAGTTGCGGCTTAGCGTCAGTTCGCGGCCCGAGCGTGTATGACGGCATAGTCGCCGGAGAACATCGGCTGGAGTTCCTGGTGCGGTCGATGTTGACGATCGTCGAAGGCGATGTATCCGCAAAACCCCACCTGTTCCGGGTCGAGTTTCGACTCGATCGAATTCATCGTCTCGCGGATCAGATGGCCCTCGCGTCCGGAGGTGGAGCTTGAGATAGTTGCCGGCGGCTTCGATCCAGTCGATCTCATCCGTCTTGATGAAGAATATACGCGACCCGTGGACTTGACCAAGACCCGCTCAAGATATCTCTTTTTCAGCCTTGAGGTCGGCGATAAGCGACGCGATGGTTCGTCGATCTTGCCTTTCGAACGGTTTTCGATGTCGGTCCTGGCACGGCCGAGTGCCCGGCGCAGGCGTTCGCGGTTGAACGGTTTTCAGAAGATAGTCAAGCAGCGTCGACGCGAACGCTTCAAGGGCGTAATGGTCGTAAGCCGTAACGAAAAATGATCGCCGGAACGTCGCGATCGCCAAGTGATTTGACGACTTCGGGAAACCCGGTTTCTCCGGCATTTGAATGTCGAGGAAAACAAGGTCCGGGCGGACGGAGTCGATGGAGTTCGATCGCTTCAGCGCCAGGTTGCCGCATTCGCCGACGATCTCAATGCCTGGCTCGTCGCGCAAAACCTCCTCGCACGCGGTCGCCTGGCAGTGCTGTCGCGACAAAATGGTTCGTATCAACATCAAACATCTGCGAGTGGCTAATCAAACGGCAGCGTCAATCTGACACTACGCCGTTCCCATTCGATCTCAAACTTGTGGTTCTCGCCGTAAAGATGTCTCAGTAACCGGCGGCGCGTGTTCGACAATCCGACACCTTCGTGTAGCGTTTCGACATCGCCGAACCGTGTTGTGACCGTCATCGCGGACGCTAAGATGCAATGAACCGTTTTGGCGCTCGGCGGCGACCTCGAATCGTTCCACCGCGCGTCCGCGGCCCGATCCCGTGTTTGATAGCGTTCCTCGACCAACGGTTGAAGGATCATATTCGGCACGCTCGCGTCGAGCGTTTCGGGCGCGATCTTCATTTCAACCCGTAAACTGATCCTGGAAACGCATTTGTTCGATCTGAAGGTACTTTCGAGAAACTCGAGTTCCTGTTTGAGCGGGATCTTCGGATCTCGAGGTTTTCGAACGACAGACGGAGCAGGTCGCTGAGGTCGCCGATCATCCGCTCGGCGGCGTCCGGTCCTTGTGGATCAGTTCGGAAACGGCGTTCAATGTGTTGAACAAAAAATGCGGATGGAGCTGCATTTGAGCACCTACAAAGCAGGACTGCGCGCAGGCGCGCTTCGAGCTGCGGGGCGCGGATTTCGTTCGCGGTACTTGCGGTAATACCTGATCGCCTGGTAAGTCCTCCGCACTGCCCAGTAGATCGCGACCCCCGAAATGGAGATTGACGAGCAGGAAGATCTTGTAGGTTTCCCAAAAGTGGCGGGTTGAAATCGCCTTAAATAGCCGAGCTGTGGCAGAACATAGGCGTCGAACGCGAGTTGGACGAACGCGATCGCGAAACTCGCCGCGATGTGGACCGGAAGGCTCGATTTCCAGCGGCCATCCTCGAAGGGAAAGCGTTTGCCGAAATAGAGTATGACAGGAGTCAGAAGAAACCAGATGTAGCCCTAGAAAAGTTGCCACGAGAGTATCCGCCAGAACGAAACAGGATTCTCCTGAAAAGCTGATTTTAAGTGCCAGTTGGCTGGCGAAGAAAGCCGAAAACGGTCCAAATGCCGAATATCGCGACCCACTTCAGCCAACGGCGATTGTCTTCATTCATACTGATTCTGTTTCCGAAGGCTTGCGCAGAGCAATACGTAATAGGGAATAGGGAACTTGAAAAACCTGGGCTTGATAGAAGCGACAGGCCGTTCTTGACAGAACACGGATGGGTCGGGATGAAAACTATCGATTTGAGACCAACTCGGCGCCATTACGGTCGAAAAGACATATGATCTTCTCTCGCCGATCCGTGTTCATCTGTGGTTAAACTGTCGCTGATTTCCTTCGAAGCCGCTATTTCAAATCTCCTGAATACGGATTGCAGCGCAAATCGTCCCGGCGCGCAACGGTCTTGTGACGAGCGGAACCTGACCCGTGACGAAACGGGACTATGTGGCTTCCGAGCGCAGCCGTTCCTCGAAGAGCTTTACCGAAAACCGTCAGGGAAATCGAAATCGGTGATCAACCCGACAAGTTTTTCGTTGCGGATCACCGGAAGACATCCGATGTCGTTATCGCGCATCGTTTTGAGCGCTTCGAGACGACGTTTCGGGTGTTGCGGTAATGAGTTCGGTCTTCATCACGTCGCGCACCACGATCTCTTCTCCGCAATGCTCGGTCATCAGTTTCATCAGATCGCGGTGAGAGTATGCCGACGAGTTTCCCGGAATCGTCTTCTACCGATATGCCGAATATGTTTCCAGTTCATCAAACTCGCGGCGAGATCGATCACGTCCTGCGGCCGGACCGTGAAAAGATCCTTCGACATAAACTGCTCGACGGTCCGGTAATTGTCGATCCAATCGCTTTTCTCGGAGATCACGGCGAGCGGCCATTCGTGCAGCGGCAGTTGTACTGGTTCTCGAGCATCGCCGAGGTAATCGTGCGCATCCGGACGTTCACTTTCGCCTTCTTGTCCATCGCCGCCAGCGAATCAAGCACCCATTGTGAACCGGTCTTCTCGTTTTTCGCGCTCTTCGAGAATTCGAGAGATAGCGTTCGATGTCGGCGCTGTCGACCCCCACCTTTTTCAAGGCCGTGGCGAGCGCGCGGCAACAACTCTTCAAGGATTAGCCGCGCGGTTCGAAAAGACTGGCCGTCGAGGCCAGACGATCTGCGATTTCAAGCCATACCTTGCAGTCGTGAAAAAATTATTCTTCGCGTCGTCGAACGACATTCGTTTCGTGACGTCGCCGAACTCTTCCGGCATCGACATCATCAATCCGAGGAAGAACGCGGCGTTCGCCATTTCATCGGCCACGGTTGGCCCGGACGGAAGGAATCGAACCTCGACGCGCATACTCGGTTTGCCGTTCATTACGCCGTAACACGCACGGTTCCAACGCCAGATTGTGCCGTTGTGCATCCGCCACGCATCGAGTCCCGGAATCCGGCCTTCTTTGAGCGACTCGAGCGAATCCTCTTCAAGCTGGCGCGTCAGGAGAATCCGAAAGCGCGCGACGTCTTCGTGAAAAACATCGAGAATCGAATCTTCAACCCAATTCCGTCCAAACGTGACTCGCGCCGGATGGCTCCGTTCCTGATGCACCGGTGACCGCGAATCGACGGCGTGCTGGAACAGCGCGAGCCGCGATTCGTGCCACAAACGGTGGCCGAGGAGTACCGGGGAGTTGACGGCCGAAGCAAGGATCGGAGCGCTCAGCGCCTGGGCCCAGTTGTAGTATTCGACGAAACGGTTCATCGGGACCTGCAGATGGACCTGAAAACTTGTGTTGCAAAACTCGACGAACGTATCCTGGACGTGGATCCGCAGTTCGTCAAGCCCCTTTATGTGAACGACGCGTTCGGTGCCGTGGAGCGCCGTCAGGATGCGGTTCAGCTCGTGATAGCGCGGACTCGGAGTCAGATTGCGCTCGACGAGGTCCGAAGACTGGATCGTCGGCAAGATACCTGTAAGAAGAACGTCGGCGTTGAACTTCTTCGCCGAACCGCGGACGATACCGACCATCTCGTTGATCTCGGCCTCGAGAACCTTCAGGCAATCTCCGCTGAAATCAAGTGGCGACAGGTTGGCTTCGATGTTGAAGCGGCCGATCTCGGTCGTCAGGCGCGGATCGTTGACGTCTTCGATGATCTCCATTGCCAACGGTGCCGGATGCATTGACGATTTGACAAGGAACATCTCCTGCTCGGCGCCGATCCGCAGTACGTCGTTTTCCATATAGCCGCCACGGATCATCATCTCGAGCGCCTGAAGATCGTCAAGAACGGCACGCGTGAACTGTCTTAGTTGAGCTTCGTCGTTTTCAGTGGTGACCTTGTGTTCGCCCATCGTCGGGTACCTCGTCTTTCTTGCCTGCAATTTGGTCGGCAACCGGGAAAAATAACTCTCTGCCTTCGGGAAACAGCCTTCTTATCAAGCGGAAGTCGGAATTTAACAACATCTTAACCTTAAATCGGCCGGTCGCAAAATTTATTTTCAATGAATATGACCGCAATCATTTTTGCCGTCGCCGCGCCGCCTATTCTTAACGCGACATTGTCTTTATTTCAATTTTTTGAGGAAACTGGTTATGAAAAAGCTTTGGATAGTATTCGGATTGATTTTCTTCCTTTCATTCGCGGTGCTGCTATGGGTCGGCACCGAGATCTTTCGGGAGGCGCCGCCGATCCCGGTCGCCGTCGTCACATCTGACGGCCGCACGGTGGTCGCGGAGGGTGAGATCTCGAACGGACAAAACGTGTGGCAGGCGATGGGCGGTATGCAGGTCGGTTCGATCTGGGGACACGGCAGTTACGTGGCGCCGGATTGGACGGCCGATTATCTTCATCGCGAATCGGTGTTCATCCTGAACAAATTCTCGAACAAGGAATTCGGCCGCGATTACACGGCGTTGTCGAGCGAGCAACAGGCAGCAATCCGTCAGCGATTGACGGATCTGATGCGCACCAACACATACGATCCAAACACGAACAAGATCACGATCGACGCGCTCCGGGCCGAGGCGTTCGATGAGAATCTCAAGTATTACAGCGGCGTCTTCACCGACGGCAACAAGGATTTCGCGATTCAGAAGGGCGCGCAACCGGATCCTGCAAAACTCCGCCAGCTGACATCCTTTTTCTTCTGGACGTCGTGGGCGTCGGCGGCGAATCGCCCGAATCAGTCGATCTCGTACACCAGCAATTTTCCGGCTGAGCCGTTGGTCGGCAACGTCCCGACGGGTTCGACGATCGTTTGGACCGGGGTCAGCGTGATCGCGCTCATCGCCGGAATCGGGGGACTCATCTGGTTCTTCGCCGGAACCCGTTCCGAAGACTCGTTCGAGGGCGCACCCGACAGCGATCCGCTGATCGGAGCCGAACTTACGCCCTCGCAAAAGGCGACCGTCAAGTATTTTCTCGTGGTCACGCTTCTGTTTTTGCTGCAGATTATCCTCGGCGTCATTACCGCGCACTACGGCGTCGAAGGGCACGGTTTTTACGGGATACCGTTGGCCGAGTATCTGCCATATGTCGTGACGCGTACGTGGCACGTCCAGCTTGGGATCTTCTGGATCGCGACGGCGTGGCTCGCGGCCGGTCTCTTTATCGGTCCGATCATTTGCGGATTCGAGCCGAAGATGCAGAAACTCGGCGTCGACGCACTGTTCGGCGCGCTCCTCGTCGTCGTTCTCGGCTCGATGGGCGGACAGTGGATGTCGGTGATGCACAAACTCTCCGGCGACACCTGGTTTTGGTTCGGCCACCAGGGCTATGAATACGTCGATCTCGGCCGCGTCTGGCAGGCGGCGCTCTTTGTCGGACTGCTTTTGTGGCTGTTTCTTGTATTGCGGACGGCGCTCCCGGCGTTTCGCAAGAACGATGAACGCAAGTCTTTGCTCCTGCTCTATATGATCTCGACGGCGGGCATCGCTCTTTTCTACGCCCCGGACTATTTTGGGGAATGAAGTCGCATTTGTCCGTCGTCGAATACTGGCGCTGGTGGGTCGTTCATCTTTGGGTCGAAGGATTTTTTCGAAGTCTTCGCCACGGTTGTCGTCGCGTTTCTTTTCGCGCGGCTCGGCGTCATCAATTCCGAATCGGCGGCGCGCGCATCTTTGCTTTCGGGCGCGATCTACCTGAGCGGCGGGATCATTGGGACTTTGCACCATTTGTATTTCGCCGGGACGCCGACGGTGGCGCTCGCGTTCGGTTCGGTCTTCAGCGCGCTTGAGATCGTTCCGCTGACGATGGTCGGTTTCGAGGCCTGGGAAAATATTCACCGGTCGCGGGCACGGGTTTGGCTCGGTCAGTACAAGTGGGTCATCTGGTTCTTTATCGCGGTCGCCTTCTGGAACCTTGTCGGCGCCGGGATCTTCGGCTTTATGATCAATCCGCCGATCGCTTTGTATTATATGCAAGGACTGAACACGACGGCCGTCCACGCGCACGGCGCACTTTATGGCGTTTATGGAACGCTTGGACTCGCACTGACGCTTTTCTGTCTCAGGGCGATGGATCCGGAACGCAAATGGAACGATAATCTGATCAAATTCGCGTTCTGGGCGATCAACATCGGACTCTTGATGATGATGCTCCTGAGTTTGCTTCCGATCGGATTGCTTCAAACCGTCGAATCGGTCTCGCGCGGCTACTGGTCGGCGCGTTCCGCCGAGTTTATGCAGACGGACGTGATGCAGTTTTTCCGTTGGATGCGCGTTCTCGGCGACACCGTGTTCGCAATCGGCGCCTTCGCGTTCGTCTGGTTCGCGCTTCAGCTGATATTCTCGAAACGGAAGACGGAAGCGTAGAGGCCGGAGCGCAAGCGTCCCGCCTGCAATGGGCGCGAAGCGCAAACGACCACAACGACGGACCGTTCTGATCACACGGAACGGTCCGCCAAATCGTCCGATACCCAAGATGAAGAACGACATCGAGAACAGGGCCGACATCGATAACTTGATGAACCAGTTCTACGCGCGCGCGACAGCCGACGAGACCATCGGCTACATTTTTACCGATGTCGCGAAACTTGATCTCGCCCGACATTTGCCGATCATCGGCGATTTTTGGGAAAGTCTTCTGTTGGGTGGAAAGAACTATCAAACGCGAGGCCGAAATCCGCTGCAGATTCACGGCGAACTCAACTCGAAAACACCGCTCGAACCGCATCATTTTCGTCGTTGGCTCGAGATCTTCAACGCCACGACCGATGAGATGTTCGTTGGAGAACGCGCCGATTTTGCGAAACTGCGCGCCGCAAACATCGCCAATCGAATGCAAAACTACATTCGCGGGGTTCCCGATCTGCGGCGGGATTGATCGGTGTGGACCGCATCGGACGACCGACAAATGACGGAAAGCTCAGCCGTTAGCCTGGTGTTTCTGCCGCGGGCCTGAACTAACCGGTTGAGACGCTTTTCGAGAACCGTATTCCGTGAGCAGGGTCGACGCTGAATCGGTAGGCTTCCCGCATTCCTTCTTTTCCACTGTGCGTGAAGACCAAAACGCGTTCGCCATCGGTGCGCACGTGGATAATGCCGAAATTCGTCCGTTCGAAGGCAAAGAAAGAGGGAAGAGCCTTCTCGTCAGCCGCCGAGCGGAGCTTGCCGCCAAAGAGCTTTCGCAGTTCTTCGCGTGTGATTGGCTCGTCGCCGGCAAAATACTTGGCAAGTTGTTCGCGTTGGTGTGAATAATCACGTTTTGAGAAGAACGCGGCGAGTTCTGTGCAGAGCACGATTCCGGTCGATCCGCGGCTCACTTTCCCGAGCGCCGAGACGAGGGTCGCTCGAGGATGGATATGTTCTTTGTTCGCGCTTTCGTCGCCCGAAGAGATCAACGAAACGACCGGTTTCATCGCGCGCAGCGCTTCGAAATCGAAATCGGCCGATCCGTGGTGCGGTGCCTTCAAAACCTCCGATTCAAGTTCACTTAGGTCCAGTCTAGCGCGCATCAGAGCCATCGATTCTTGATTCAGATCGCCAGTCAGGTTAAAGCGTACGTTGCCATAGATAAACCGTAGCGCCACGGAATGTCCGTTGATTGTGTGGGAGCTTGAAAAACTGGCCGATGGCGCGCCAGTCTCGTCCTGAAGATGCATCAATGCCGAATCAGCCGGCTTGTGAAGAAACGGCAAGGCCTGTTTCACCGTTCCGTCGACCGGGTCGGTCACCGGTTGCGAGAACGGCCCCTGGATCTCGACTTTGATTCCGTCGCCCAGAAAGCCGAATAACGCGTCGCTGTCCATACCGTGGGCAATTCTTCGAAATTCGATGTTTCCGCGGGTCTCCCAATGTGAAAGTACCTCGTCCCATTTCCTGAACGGCGTGTTCTTCTTTGAGTCCGGCGCTTTTCGCGGATCGTCGTACAATTCGACGATCATCGGGTTTCCGTTGAGATCAACCGTCCTGCCCAGCATTTCCATCTCGCCGGTATTCGTCGGCCCCTTGACGAGTCCGTTGTGAAAAACACGTTTTGGGCGGATAAAAAGCCGCTTCCGGTCCGAGATCCCAATGTCCGTTTCGGACTCCATTATGTAGTTCAGGCCCTCAAAGTGATCGGCGTCGCCATGCGTGACGAGAATCAGATCAACTTCGAGCGGCGAGTTCGGAGCGCTCTTGCGATGCTGATAACGGGCTGCGATATGGCGGGCAAAGAGCTGGTTGTCGCCACCGTCGATGAAGACGAGGCGCGTCCGGTGGTTGGCATCGGGCGGAGTTTCGAGGATCATCCCGTCACCCTGCTGGACGTCAACCATCGAGAACTTCAACACCCCCTTTTCGCGGGTTCGGAACGGACGGCCCTTAACTGTTCCCACTATCGTTCCGTCGAACAGTTCCAGCGCACGGATCGAACTCGGCTTCGATCCCGCGCCTTCTTCCAGAACCTCGACCTTGTCGCCGAAAACGAGTATCGCCTTCTTTTCGGTGCCGTCGAAACCCTTGAATTTGAAACTCACGAAATCCTTGTCAATGTAGCGAATATCGGACATGCGAACTCTCCCTGTAAAAGCTTTGATAGATCAGCGTTTCCAAACGTTTTGCAGTTGTTAATGCCGTTCGCGCAAAAAACCTTTCAAGTCCTCGAAAAAATCAGTTCTTGAGAAATCGCCCGAGTTCCTTCGCGTCGTCGACATAGATCTTGCCGTGGACGATTCGCAGGAGTCCTCTTTCGGCAAGTTTGCGGGTTGCCCGGATCGTCGTTTCGGTCGTCAATCCGGCCATTTCGGCGATATCCTGACGCCGCAGCGAGATCCGTATCGGGCCGCCATTCTTTTCCGTTTCCTTTGAGAGAAGTTGAATCAGCACGTTTCCGACACGGTGTTCAGGCGAGGCGGTGGCGAGGTTCTTGATGACGGAGGTTTTCTCGCGGAGCATTCCGCACATCCAGTTGATGACCGCGACCGAAAAATCCGGGTGCTCGCGCACAAAAGCGAGAAACTCGTTGCGCAAAATAATCAGCAAACGCGACTCGTCCATTGCGATCGCCGAAGCGGGATACGGCCCGCCGTCGAAAACGGGCGGAACCGCGAACATCTGGCCGTCGGAAAAGATCCCGATGATGATCTCTTTTCCGACTTCGGGATAACGCACCATCTTGACCTTTCCGGAAAGCACGATCGGCAGATGTAGGGCATCTTCACCTTCGGCGAAGATCTCCTCTCCCGGCTGAAAGACCTTGGTTCGGCCACGCTTCTTCAACTCCGGCAGATATTCGTTGTTATTGATATCGAGTTTCATTCGGAATTGTAATTTATATCACATTTTCCGAAGACTATTTCGGTGTAAAGTTGTAAAACCCGTGAGGCAACTATGGAAAACTTTGACGAAATCAGGCAAACGCTGGTCGAACGAAAGGTGAAACTTGCGGAACTTCTCGGGCGCGTCGAAGTTAGCGCCAGACGGCAATTCGACAAGAGCCTTGAAGAACAGGCGATTCAGCGTGAGAACGAAGAGATCCTGACGCAGATCGACGACAATCTGAATCTGGAGTTTGTGCAGGTCGAACGCGCTCTCGCGCGGCTCGATGCCGGAGATTATGGTTTTTGTGAAAATTGCGGCGACAAGATCGCGAGCAATCGGCTTCAGGCCATTCCGCAAACCAGCTTTTGCCTTAAATGCGCCGCGTAACTGATTGCGGCCTCGGATCTTGGATTTTGGCGACCAATCTTGGATGTCTGGCTGACGCATGCCTTTTTGTCTCTCTCTCGACCTGCCTTGAAGCTGTTCCCCGTCGAAAGATCGAAAAGCGGAATCAAACGTCGTCGTCGACGTGATCGCGATTCCGATTTGAATCCGGCAGGTCGGAATCCAAATCGTTCGGCTTTCACGGCTCGGATCGCGTCCTAACTATCGGAGATGAGGAATTGAACAATGACTCGTCTGGGGAGGTGTGTTATGTTGCGCAAGATAATTATTTTTCGCTCCTTAGTTTTGGCCTGTTCGCGGTTTGTGCGTCGGCTCAGGTTCGCCGGCCGCGCGGGGTGCGGATCGATCGTCCGACGCAGAATCGCTACTGGAATCAAAATCGGAACTGGAATCAGACACGTCTCGGCGGATTCAACCGGCTCGATTTCAATAACGACGGTTATGTTTCATTCGTCGAATGGCGCGGCAACCGGCGCGCGTTCGAACGGCTCGATTTCAATAACGACGGTCTGATCTCGCGTTTCGAATGGCAATTTCGCAAGCGAAGGTAGCGACAACCTCACGAGTTGCGTGTTTACGCGTGTCTCGTACCTAACCAAGAAACGGCGAGGAAGTGTCGAATCTTCTGCGGCTGACGACCAGTTTCTTGTTTTTCCAGCGGCGTTTTCTGAATCCCAGAAGGTGGAAGATCTGCAACGGGAAAAACCGCGCGATTCGCGTGTCGATCTCCCAGATGTCCGGATCTTCGTCACTGCGCCAGACGCCGGGAAGAATGCGCACGGCATTCCCGAGCTTCATTTTTCGCAAAAGCCAAGACAGTTTGAGCCAAAAAGGCGCGATCTCGCGACCGATGAAAAATCCGTCCTCGCCGAGTTTCTGATAGAGCGGCATAAGTATCAAGCCGCTTTCGGGCGCGAGAACGGACCCCGTTCTCTGTTCGGCGAGCGGCGCGTCCTTTTCGATCTTTTGAAAGTTATTGAAACCGGGCCGCATCGTGAAATCGTCATCGGCAGTTATCGCATGGCGATAGCGGATCTCGACGACCCGCGTACACCCGGTCGCGCCGGCAAGCGCAGCGTGATGCTTTTCGTATTGCGGGCAGTCTTCGCGACGGAGAATCCCGGAGTTTACCAATCCGAGCCAGATCAGCGCTTCGTGATTATCGACAGTGGTTTCGGCATAATGCTGGCCGGCCTCGTAACCAAAAGTGATCGCCCCGAGATTATTTAGATATTCGAGGATCGTGCCGTCAAGCTGTTCTTCGATCCCCAGAAGAAGCGTCACGGGAAATTTCTGTGCGAACGTTCGATTGCGGAGCGTGTCGCCGACCGTTGCGAACGGTACACCCTCGGCGGAGGTTGAATGAAAATCCATCGCGTAAACCTCGTTGCGGGCATCTGCGATGACGCGGTCGAGGATCGCGAGCAGTTCGATTTGTTCGGTGTCTTCGTTGAGCGGGCCAGGATTCTTCCGGTTTTGGGCTATTCGTTCAAGCGTGAAATGGCGATTCAGGTCGGAGTCGATGAATCGTATGCCCTGGCGGTATGCGCGGGTGTTGCCGGCCAGAAGGACGACCCGGCCGCGGAGTTTCGAGACAATCGGCCGCAATTTGGCGCAGGCGCGCCCGATGGCGCGGACGCCGCCGGCTTCATTTCCGTGAACGCTGCCAAAGACGATCAAAGTCGGCCCCGACTCGTCGCCGCAGTATTCGAACAAAAGATGACCGCCGGGCAAAACTTCCGGTTTATCGACTTGAGGCGCAACGGCTGACATCAACATTATTTTCGCACTTTTCGCCGTCAAAATCACGGGCGCGGCGGATTCAAGATTCCAGAGATTCAAGATTCCAGATATTCCAGATTCCAGATATTCCAGATTCCAGAGATTCAAGATTCCAGATATTCCAGATATTCCAGATTCCAGAGATTCAAGATTCCAGAGATTCAAGATTCCAGATATTCAAGATATTCCAGATTCCAGAGATTCAAGATTCCAGAGATTCCAGATTCCAGAGATTCAAGATTCCAGAGATTCAAGATTCCAGAGATTCAAGATTCCAGATATTCAAGATTCCAGATATTCAAGATTCCAGATATTCAAGATTCCAGATATTTCAGATTCAAAGCTCAAAGCTCAAAGCTCAAAGCTCAAAGCTCAAAGCTCGAATCCCAAACCGCGCTATTCTTCAACGATCTTCACTTTCGTGAAATAGACCTTTCCGGTCTTTTCGTTCTTCTGAACGACCGGCAGGTACTTTCCCCAGAATGTGAGAAGTTCGCCCTTGCGGCGCTCGAGCGTCAGGAGCAGATCGCCTTCCGCATACGGTTCGAGAACGTTGTCCTCGTTGTACGAATTGAAATAGATCAGCAATTTCTCGCCCTCGACGCGCGCGTTGCCGACAAGGTCGCGCGACGTCTGAAAGCCCGTGCCGCGGATCAAAGCGATCAATCCGTCGTCCGAATCTGTGATCTCGAGCTCGTGATTGACGATGATCGCCGTGCCGCCGGAGGTCTTGCCGCCGAGTTCCTCAAATTCGTATCGTCCGGTCCAGCGTTCCTGGGCGAAGGCCGCCGTTGCGAAGATTGTAAGCAGTAAGAATAAGATAGGTTTCATAATTTCGGCCTCGATCAAATTCCAGACTCCAGATTCCAGATTCGGGAGCTTTGAAATACAGGCTTGAAGGAAATCGGCGGCAGTTTAACCACAGATGAACACGGATCGGCGGGATGAGATCATGTATTTTTTCGACCGTGATGGCGCCGAATTGGTCTCAAATCATCGTTTTCATCCCGACCCATCCGTGTTCTGTCAAGAACGGCCTGTCGCTTCAATCAAGCAGGTTTTTCAAAGTTCCCGATTCCAGATTCCACATTAATTTCCAACCGCCTTTCGTTCACGAATTAACACAGATGAGTGGATAAAGCCGACTTGAAAACCGATCTGTGTTCAGAAGTGTTCTGTCAATCATCATTCATCCGCTTTCAACTGCTCCGAAATAAGAACTGCGATCCGGCATTTCCGTAATATTAAGTCTATCTGAGTTAACCCGTGAAAAAAAGACGATTTGTCTCATTCAACCCGGTCACCAAAAGCTGGATTGGCTAGAACGTTATTCCGTTGAATCCTCAGAATCCCATAACCAGAAGGTTCTTTGCCGCTTTCAGACTGATTTTCTGAAACCTCGCGTAGGCCGCGGCGGCGCGTTCGCGGATCTGCTCCGGTTTTTCGTTCAAAACCCAACCGTCGAGCGCGTCGTGCAGAATATACGCTTCGGGCGCCATCAGATTGGTTGTCCAAAGCAGCGGATTTGCACCGGCATCTTTGAGCGGTTGGAAAAAATAACTCCGACTCGCGCAAGCGAGAACGACCGCATCGCGAGAAGTCCCATCCGAGTTCTCGATCTGCCGATCGAGTTTGAAATCCATCAAGCCGTTGTGGCCCACAAACGCAACGAGATCGCTCCCGCCGGCGATCTGCAAGGATGTGTCATCGACCTTTATGTTCTCGCGGTTCTTCCCGGAAACCGCATCTAAAAAGGCATCGATCGTTTGCCTCATCCGGCTGCCGCGGTAGGCATCGGCGACGAGATAAACGTTCGCGTCCCGACGTTTGAAAACGAGCCGTTCCAGAACGTTTTCCGAGGGGTTTGCGATCGATTCGATCAGTTTCCATTTCTTCGATTTGGAAAAAAAGGTCTTCACCCCAAACGCCGCGCCCCAATAGAGATTCCTTTCCGGGTCCTCGCCGTTGCCGAGATGGGCCGGGACGGGAACGATTCCTTGAAACTCGTTATCGCAAAGAGCAACGAGAACGTGAACGACGCGTCCCGGATTCGTCGTCTTTTCGATCCGTTCCGGTGTCGGCGAGACCGTCTTGTTGTCGGTCAGGACCTGCGCCGTCGAGCAAGCGGCGAGCAAAAGGCAAAGCAACGGGAAAAACTTCTTCATAGACAAAAATCCGCGCCCGCTTGATAATTGAATCGGATCGCGGAAAACCGACATCCGAGGTTGGGTCGATTGTAACAATGAATGAAAAGCTAATCCAGACTTTCGGGATAATTCTCGTCGCCGTATATGGGGTGTTCGTCATTTGGATCTACGCGGCGGCGCCCAAGGATCTCGGGCAGATGTCGACCAAGGCGCGCGAAACGGTCGAGAATCTGACGACCAAAGGCGGCGTCGTGCTTGGCACATACGAAGTCGACCAAACCAGGTTCACGGCGGCCCTCGGCGAGTTTCGGCGGGACAATTTCGTTGCGGCGCGCGACGGGTTTCTTCGCGCCGACCCCGAACGCCGCGATGCCCGGACGCAGTTCTACATCGCTTACAGCTACTATCGACAAGGATTCGGAAAGGTCTACAGCGACGACGAACTTTTCAAGAAAGGACTCGCCGAGGTCGAAAAAGTGGTCGAACTCGACCGCGACTTCAAGTCCGACGACGGCGACCTGAAACTCCGTACTGCGGCCGAACTCAAGAGTGAATTCGAGGACGGACTCCGCCTGACGGCCGATGATTTCAATCCTTTCAAACTGACGCGAGAACGAAAATGACCAATGAATCCCTTGAAATCGAGATCATCGAAGGCGAACTTGTTCCGGTCGCCGGCGCATCGCAATCACGGAATCGAACATCGAATATCCACGACCAGCGGACATATCTCTTGATTCCATTTCTCTTTCTGACGGTCGCGCTGCTCGGAGGATTGCGGATCGGCTCGGAAAAGAGCGATTTCATTTTTGTGAGGCCGGCGCTGTTTTGCCTGATCTCGGCAGCCATCCTGCTGGTCTTGTTTTTTCGCGCCGGGCTCTTGCGGCTCGACGGGTGGTTTTCGGAAGATTTTTCGACCCTCAAGAATGTTGCCAACGGCGCGGTCGTCGTTTCGTTGTTCGCGGCGTCGGTCCAGATCTTCAACTCGCTGCTTCCGGAACTCGGACTTCCGTTCTGGGTCGTCGCGTTCTGTTTCTTCTGGACGCTTTGGAACAACCTTTTCGCCGAGTTCGACACCCGCCGGCTGATCCGCAGCCTGGGCGCGCTCTTTGGACTCGCGTTCGTCGTCAAATATTTGATTCTGCTCAATTTAACCGCACCCGCGACGGAAAGTTGGTGGCAGGGGATCATGGCGAATCCGGGAAAGGAAAGCGTCACGTGGCTGTTCAGCCTGCCGAGATACGCCGCCGCGACCGGTTACATTCAATTTTTTACAGTGATCTTTTATCTGCTGGGATTGTTTCTCTTAAAGCCCGAAACGGAAAAATGATCGGTCGCCGTCCGTCACTTACAAACCCGGATCCACGGCGGTTTCGGACAGGATCTCGTAGAGCCCCGAAGCGTCAGACTTCGCGATCTGTTTCTTGTCCGGAACGATGAGAATCTTAAGGCGCGTGATCCGATCGCGGCGCCGTACCTCGATCTCGTCACCGGGATGTAGGTCTTTCGACGACTTCGCCGTCTGTCCGTTGACCGCGATCAAACCGGCATCGCAAAACTCCTGCGCCAGCGAACGGCGGGCCATCAAACGGCTGATTTTGAGGAAAAGGTCGAGACGCATAGCGATTTTGGATTTTGGATTTTAGATTTTAGACTCTGGACCAAAATCAAAGATCAAAGGCCAAAGTTCAAAACGTAAACGCCCTTCTATTTGTCGTCGGAAACCCGGACGAGGTCGTTCTCGGTTTCCTCGTCGGCAAAGCTCTGCTGGTAATTTATCTCGTTGTTGATGCGGGCAAAACTCTCGTTGGCACGGCCGCGCGGCGGCGTGGTTTGGCCGACCGGCTCCGGCGGGACAAAACTCGGAACATCGTAATGTCCGCCTTGCGTTGCGTCCTTTCGAACAAGCTCCGCGATATCCCCGAGATCGATAAAGAAATCGGCGACATCGATCAACCGCGGCGCCGTGTTCGACCGAAAGCCGGCGACTTCGACACGGCAGCCCTTGTACGCGACGGCGTTGATCGCATAAACGAAATCCTCATCTCCCGATACCAAAACCGCGGTGTCATAACGTCCGGCCAGGGAAAGCATATCGACCGCGATCTCGACATCGAGATTGGCCTTTCGAGTGCCGTCATAGAACGTTTTCAGTTCCTTCTGTACGACCCGAAAGCCGTTTCGCCGCATCCACAACAAAAATCCTTGCTGACGTTCGGCGCCGGCGTCGACGCCGGTGTAGAAAAAGGCCCGCAACAAACGGCCGTCGCCGAGCAAAACACGCAAAAGCTTGTTGTAGTCTATGTCGATGTTGTGAAAGCGCGCGGCGTGGAACAGATTGTTGCCGTCGATGAAAACGGCGACACGTCCGCGATGCCCAAACTGCCATGACGAGCTGGTAGTCGTATCAAACTGCATTGTTTCCCCTTACTCCAGGATTTCTAAGACGGGAAACGAACACCGACGTTCGCAAAACGGGGACTTTGGTAATAGGATCGAAAAAAAAGTTAGGTTTCCGAACTGAATTGATTTCTAAAATCAACAATCAAAAAATTTCTCAAAAGCAGTCTGTAAATTTTCTTGTTCCGATCGTTTTCCGGCAGTCGATTTCGTCGATTTTCCGTCTGGTCTAGTTTGCCTTTTTCGACGCCCTGCGGTCAAGCAATGTGTTTAACAAATGTCGGTCGATCTTTTGGGTAGTCGAAACCGCCGCAAATATCGGATAATGTCTCCTGCGATGAGCGAATCAACCGATAAACAACCTGCGGATGCGATGCCGATTCAGTCGGAGAACATCGCGTTTGCGGCCGAAGAAATGGTCACCTGCGCCGAATGCGCGCGGAAAAATCCGCCGACGCGTTTGAATTGCGTCTACTGCGGCGCCGAATTCGAGATCTCCGAGGTCGACGGCGGCAAGATCAAGCCGACGCTGCGCAGGCTCGAAGCCTGGGAAAAGGGATTCAACCTGATCGTCTCGCCGGCGGATCCGGCCGGTCGGGCAGCGATCGCGCGCGACTTCAAACTCGAGCCCGAAGCGGTCGGTCGGCTTTTCGAATCCGGAAAAAGATTGCCGATCGCGCGCGTCGAATCCGACAAGGAGTGCCGTCTTCTTCGGGATATCCTCGCCAAGCACGGCGTCGAATCGATGATCGTCAGCGATGAGGAGCTTGCGGCCGATACGCCGCCAAGACGTTTGCGCGGAATCGAGTTTGGCGAATCCGGCGCGCGGTTCGTGCTTTTCAACGACGAATCGACGATCGAGATCGAGCCGGACGAACTCGAAGTGATCGTCACCGGGGCGGTATTTCAAAAGGCCATCGAAGCGACCGAAAAGCGAAAGAAAGGACAGACGCGTATGATCAACGCGACGGAGACCGCGTCAGACGAGCCGGTTCTCGATATCTACATCCACGGCGAAGCCCTGGGTTTTAGAATCACGACCGCGGGATTTGATTTTTCCTGTCTCGGAGCCGAGAAAGGGATTCTTGCGCGTGAGAATCTCAAGCGACTCACGGTGCGGCTCAACGAGTTTGCGCCCAAAGCAAAACTGGTCGATGATTATCTCAAACTGCGCGACGTTCTGGGCGAGGTTTGGGAAGTCGAAAACCGAAAGGATTCGCAAGGAATGAAGCGTTCGAGTTTCGGCCGGTTCGACCTGATGACTGTCTCGTCGAGCAGCAACTTACGCCAGTTCAACAAATACTCGCGATTGCAGCGACACGTCATATGAAGAAACAAAATTCCGGGAGGATCGACAAACGCCGCGACCGGCCGGCCCCGCGTTCCGCCGTCAAACCCGCCCCGCGTCCGTCGCGTCCGGAACCTCGCGAGGAACGTAGCGGATCGCTCTATGGTCTGATGCCCGTGCTTGAGACATTGCGCGCGAATTCGCGCCGCATCGAGAAGATCCTGATCGCCGACGGCGCGCGTGAACACCGGATCACGGAGATCATTGACCTCGCGCGCGCGGCCGGGATTCCGTTTCAGAAAATTCCGCGCGAGGGGCTTGAGCGTTACGTCGAGCGCGGCGCGAATCATCAGGGCGTGGTCGCGATCGCGGCCGCGGCCGATTACTCTGATGCCGACAAACTTCTCGAAGAGATCGCCGCGATGAAGGCGCCGCTGGTCGTAATTCTTGACGGCATCGAGGATCCGCGGAATCTGGGGGCGGTGCTGCGGACCGCGGAATGCGCCGGAGTCAACGGTGTTTTCATCCCCGAACATCGTGCCGCCGGGCTGACCGACACCGTCGTGAAAACGTCCGCAGGTGCGACGGCGCACGTGAAGATTGCCAAGGTCCGCAACCTGAACCGTTTGATTGAGCAGTTGAAATCGAATAACATTTGGGTCGTCGGGACCAGCGGTTCGGAGGATTCGGAGTATTCGGAGTGGGATTGGACCCGTCCGACGGCCCTGGTTCTGGGCGGCGAAGGAAAAGGGCTGCACCGTCTCGTGGCCGAGAACTGCGACGCCCTCGTGAAGATCCCGATGCAGGGAAAGATAGAATCACTGAACGTTTCGGTCGCCGCCGGCGTTATTCTTTTCGAAGCCGTCAGGCAGAGGAATCTCTGATTTTGGATTTTGGATTGGGCGCGGAAACAAATTGATCCGCGGCCGGACAAATTTTATTTTGTGGGCCGTCGTCGCGGTATCCGGAGTTCCCGGATCGGGAAGTCTGATCGCCGACGACGATTGCAGATCTGGTGTCATTCAGCTTATGTTTTGCCCGAAATGTGGAACCAAAAACCCCGACGCGGGGAAATTCTGCCGAAGTTGCGGGTCCGATCTGAGCGTTGTTTCGGATGCGATAAGCGGCGAACGGCGTGACTTGGCCGGCAGTGTTTTCGAGGGCAATGACAGGTTGTCGCGAAGGCATCGGATTCGAACCGACCCCGACGAGGCCTGGAGCGCGGGAGTCCGTCAGACGATCTTTGGGATCGGATTTCTGATCATTTCATACGTCCTGTTTGCAACCAACGTCGCCGGCGGCAACGCTTGGTGGTGGGCGATGCTCTTTCCGGCTTTTTCATTTCTTTCCGGCGGAATCTCAAACATCGTCCGCGGTCGTCGCCTGGAAAAACGACAGATGGTCGGCGGTATCGCTCCCGACACGCATAATCAGATTCCCGGGAACGGGCCGCTTTCGGCGTTGCCGCCGGTTCAGACCGGGTTCGTTCGCCCCGATTCGGCGTACTCGACCGGCGACCTTGTTCCGCCGAGCGTCGTTGAAAACACGACGCGTCACCTCGCGATCGACGATGAGGGCGAAACGATGACGCTGCCCAAGAAACCGAACTGAACGGCGCGTCCGCTATTCTTTCTTTCTCAGATCCAACCTGTGTCCCGAAATCCTCTCGATCACGCGGAGATATCTGCGCGGGAAGAGCCTTGAGACATAGTTGATCGCATACGCATCTTTTCCGATCAAGATTCTTGGGTTGTCATTTTTGATTCCGCGAACGATCGTCTCGGCGGCGTCTTCCGGGGACGTTTGCGCGACCAGGTCAAAAAACTCCACGCCTTGATCCTTGAATTCTTTCGGCGTCTTCTCGCCGATCCGGGAATTGCGCGCGATATTGGTTTTGATGCCGCCCGGATGAACGCTCGAGACGCGGATATGCGTTTCTTCAAGTTCGTGGCGAAGAGATTCCGTGAACCCGCGAACGGCGAATTTCGACGCGCAATAGGCCGTCTGTTCGGGCGGGGCGACGAGACCGAAAACGCTTGAGATATTGACGATATGGGCCGATTCCTGTTCTTTCAAGATCGGCAAAAAGACACGGCAACCGTAAACGACTCCCCAAAAATTGATGCCCATCAGCCATTCGAAGTCTTCGAGCGAGATCTGTTCGAAAGTTCCCATCAGGCCGACACCGGCGTTGTTGATCAAATGCGTCGCCCGCCCGTGTTTTGCGACAACCTCTTCGCGGAGCCGTTCGATCTGATCCAGCTTCGACGTATCGACGATATGGGTTGAGACGGGAACGGGTCCGGTGGCCAGTTGTGCCGTTTCAACGAGCCCGGCGCCGTTCACGTCGCAAATCGCGATCCCGGCGATTTTCTCTTTCGAAAATCGGACGGCGAGCGCGCGGCCGATGCCCGACGCGGCTCCGGTAATGACGACAACGCTTTTGCTGTTCAACGACATACGATTGCGGGCTGCGGAATGAACGGCGCCGCCTGAAGGCGGAACTCCGAACCTATTTTCGAACGATCACGCGCGCGTTTCCGGAATTGCCGTTGGCGTCGAACGCGCGGAGCGTGACGGCGGTTTCGCCGGCGGCGACCGGAATTTCGAACGAGTAGCGCTCTTTCGGACCGTCGGAGATGCCGTCTTCGGCGTAGACCGTTCGCCACTCGCCGCCGTTTACGCTGTATTCGGCACGATTGATGAAACTCGACGCGTCCGACGCCTCAAAAACGACGCGCGCCTTGTCAGCCGACACCGCCGGCGCTCCGGCCGCGGTCACGACTGGCGCCGTATTGTCGATATCGAACGGCTCACTGATGCGCTCGCCGCGCAATTCCTGTCCCGCCGGATTCGAAGGCGAATCCTTGGCAACGATACGGAAAACATAGCGGCCGTCGGCGAGCGATTGACCATCGATCGTGTAGAAGTTGTCGGCGAGGTCCTGTTTCAGGATCTTGAAGCCGGATTCGCCGAGTTCGCGATAAAAAACGTCATAAACGATCCGGTCTCCGTTGCGGTCCTCAGACGTCCATTGCAGCGCGCGGGCCCCGCGCTGGTAAACGCGGCGCGGCGGAATCGGTACGATCTGGACGCCGAAGAGGATCGGATCCATCCCCGAAAGTTCGATGTTCGGATCAAGCTGGATCGGCGGATTCGGCGCAAGCCCGACGTTTGTCGCGAGAATCTGGATCGACGTCACCTCCGGCGCGATGTTGCGTCCGAGGAACGAGACGCTGACCTCGCTCAAACTGCCCGCGCCTTTGAAAACCGCCCGCCATTGGAAATACTTCGCCTTCGGGCTCGAGATCTGCGTCCCCTTCGGGTCAGCCGCCGGCGAACTCCAACCGCTCCACGATTCGTCGGGCCGCTCGGTGTTTCCGCTTCGTGTCTGGAGCGTCACGCCTCCGGTCGAGCGCCACCAAATGCGTCCCCAGCTGGCGGTTGCTTTGGCGTCGAGTACGGCCGAATCGTAAGTTCCCTCGGCGTTTGTTTCGGCGCCGAAACGGTAAAGTTTGCCCTGATTGCTCGAGGTCGCGAAGATGTTACGCTCGTCGGTGCGGAGCGTCGAGATCTGGCCCTCGTCGGTCTGCAGGACCAGTGTCTCGCTGCCGTCGTTGCGGACGTCGTAGACACGTCCCTTGTCCGATGTTCCGATTAATACGCCGAGGCGGTGCGCCGCAATCGCGAACGCTCCAATGGCCGGCGATGTCCAGATGACATCGCTCCCGCCGTCGGGGAAGATCCTGTAAACGGCCGACTTTGCCGTCGAAAGATCGTAACGGCTTTTCAATTGTTCGGTCGGGACGAGCGTCGGACGCTCGACGGAAACCGTTTTCGTCTCGGCCGTAGCCGGGGTCGTTTCGGTTTTCGCCGTCAGCGATTCGCTGAGCGCCAGCGCGTAAACCGAACCGTCGGGGCCAATCGCGAGTTCGTGGATCTCTCGCAGCGACGAATCGAGCATCGCAAACGGCTTGCCGTCGGTTCCGAATCTAAGCACAAGTCCGTTCGAATCGGTTCCGGCGAACAGATTGCCCGACTTGTCGGCGGCGAGCGAGATGATGTGCGTTTCGCTGGTGTCGAACAAAAGCGAGGCGTCGGCGGCCGATCCGGCCGACTTGACCTTGAAGATCTTTCCGTTCTCGCCGGTTGCGACCGCGAGGCTCCCGTCGGCCATCACGGCGAGCGCCCAGATGTACTTTTCCTTCGGCTCAAAATAAACCGAATCCTTCCCCGATGC
The DNA here is from genome assembly GCA_016715115.1 of Acidobacteriota bacterium. NCBI lineage: Bacteria > Pseudomonadati > Acidobacteriota > Acidobacteriota bacterium. Next base: position 62,478 of record JADKBM010000016.1, on the reverse strand, counting down.
GTCGAGCCGGTAGACTTTTCCGTCCGGCGAAGTCGCAGCGAAGATCTCGCCCGACTTTCCGACCGCCAGCGCGGCAACGTTCAGTTCGCCGAGATCCGCGAAAAGCGCGCCTTTGCCGGTCGTGTCAACTTTGAAGACCTTGCCGTCCGCGCCGCTTCCGAGATAGACGTTCCCGACGGCATCGACCGCGCTCGACCAAACATACGGCTGATCGGTTTTGAACACTTCAGTCAGTTTGGGCGCCATCGACAGCGTGCCGTTCGAATCGATCGAAACCCCGCGCGCATCGCCGCGCAGGACGTCGGCGCGCGAGTTCACCGACCAAACGAGCGGTTCGGAGGCGATGACGCAGGTGATTGACGAAAAGAGTAAAAGGGCGAGAAAAAGATGTTGTTTCATTGGTTGTGACAAAAAAGATTTTGATTAGTATTACCAAAATTCAGCGAGAAAAGCACTTAACGCCGGCGGAATTGCATCAGTTTCTATGACTCGTTCAATCGCCCGCGGGTTGCTCGCGCGGAGTTTCACCCCGATGTTCCTGAATTCCCAGTTCGCCGGCATCGCCTGTGATCAGGCGCGCGTTGCGTTCGCGGGTGAGATAAGCCCAGAACCAGCTTGAAAGGACATAGATCCGGTTTCGAAAGCCGATCAGCGTGATCAAATGGACGAAGAGCCAGGCGAGCCAGGCGATGAAGCCCGAGAGCTTGATCTTGCCCTTTTCGGCGATCGCGCGGCTTTTGCCGATCGTCGCCATCGAACCCTTGTCACGGTACTTGAATTCGCGACGCGGCTTTGACATCGAGTCGCCCAAGATGTTTGCGACCGCAAGATCGGCCATCTGCATCGCCGCCGGCGCAACGCCCGGAACTGGTTTGCCGTCGTCCTTCAGCAGGCTCACCATATCGCCGATGACGAAAACATCCGCGTGATCCGGAAGCGAAAGATCGTTCTTGACCTTTACGCGGCCGGCGCGGTCGGTTTCGGCGCCGAGCAATTTCCCGAGCGGGGACGCCGCCACTCCGGTCGCCCAAACTGCGACCTCACAGGTGATCCACTTGTCATTGACCTTGATCCGGCCGTCCTCGACGTCGGTGACCATACTGTTGAGACAAACCTCGACGCCGAGGTCCTCGAGTTGTTTTTTCGCCTTTTCGGATAGCTCGGGCGAAAAAGTGTTGAGCACCCGGTCACCGCCCTCGAAGAGCATCACCAGCGCGCGGCGCGTGTCGATCAGGTTGAAATCGTTTGCCAATGCCTCGCGCGCGATCCCGGCGATCGCTCCGGCGACCTCGACCCCGGTCGCTCCGGCGCCGATGACGACGAAGTTCAGGTGTCTCTTGACGCCCGTCAGATACGCGTCGCGTTCGGCAAGCTCGAAAGCAAGCAGAACGCGCCGCCGGATCTCGAGCGCGTCTTCGAGTGTTTTCAGTCCCGGAGCGGACTTTTCCCAGTGATCGTTGCCGAAATATGAATGCCGCGCGCCGGCGGCGACGATCAGATAGTCGAACCCGATCTCGGATCCGTCCATAAGCTTTACGATCTTTGCCTTAAGATCGAATCCGACGACCTCGCCGAGAATCACCTCGACGTTCTTCGCTTTGTGCAGAATTCGTCGTATCGGCGATGCGATCTCGCCGGGCGAGAGCACGGCCGTCGCGACCTGATACAGCAGCGGCTGAAACGTGTGATGATTCTTGCGGTCGATGAGCGTGACTTCGAAAGACTTGCCGGCCAATGCCTTCGCCGCCTGCAAACCGCCGAATCCGCCGCCGATGATGACGATCTTTTTGTTCATATTCTCAATCTCAACTTCGTCAATCAATTACGCGCAGATTGGCTGGTTTTCGGATCAACAGCCCTTGATCGGATTCGGGCTGTGAGCCGCGAGCGATGAGCTTTGAGTCCGTTTCGGAGTCCAATACGGTTCCTTGATCGGCTGTGAGTCGCGAGCGCTCGGCTATCAGTCCGTTTTCGAATTCCGATCACGTTCCAATGTATCGCGCGTAAAGCCCGCGGGCGATCGTGACGTCGTCGGTGCCTTTGATGATCGCGCGCGCGTCGCCGAAGACCGTAATCTCGAAGCCGTCGGCCGCGAATCTCACGAGATATTCATTCAGTTTGACATCACCGCGCGTGCGAAGGCGTTCGGCCAGTGCCGGAAGATCGATCGCAGTCGCGTTGGGCGGTCGGATCTGAACTGAATCGCGGCCGCAAAGTGTTGTAAACAGTTCGCTTTCGGTCGCCAAAAGGAACTCGAACCGATGCTTCGCGCAGCATTCGCAGTCGTCGTTCGGCCGGCCGAGCCGGATCTTCCGCCAGTCGTTCCGCCAGATATCGATCTGCAGAAGTGAACCGTGGAGTTCGCCGGTCTTGCCGATCAGTATCTTGATCGCTTCGGTGGTCTGGATCGCCGAAATGCTCGCGATTATCGGCTGAATGACGCCCTCCGTATCGCAAGTCGGCGCGCTGCCGGCGGTAGGGATCTCTTCGAAAACGCATCTCAGACAAGGTGTTCTACCGGGCAGGATCGTCATCGAAGTGCCGTAAGCCGAGACCGCCGCTCCGTAGATCCAGGGCTTTCCAAGTTTGACGGCGGCGTCGTTCAGCAGATAGCGAATCTGAAAATTGTCGGCCCCGTCGACCGCAAGATCGACATCGTTGATCAGATCTTCGATGTTTGTGTGATTGATGTCGGCGACGATCGCGTCGATTTGAATGTCCGAGTTGATCGCCTCGATGCGCTTCTTGGCCGCGACGGCTTTCGGCAAACGCTCAAGCGCGTCCGATTCGGAATAAAGCGACTGGCGCTGCAGGTTCGAAAATTCGACGAAGTCGCGGTCGACGATCCGAAGAAAACCAACGCCCGCGCGGGCGAGCGTTTCGGCGTGCGCCGCGCCGAGCGCTCCCGCGCCGACAACCAAGACACGCGCCTCGTTCAGGCGCCGCTGGCCGTCGGCGCCGATCCCGGGAAACAAGATTTGCCGGCTGTATCGGTCTTGCATAATCGATCTCAGTCGAAGATTTGCCTCAGGAAGCCGGCGATCGGCGAACGCGTGTCGAAGTAATCTTCCCCGCGGACCCGCGAGTCGCGGAGCGCGGCGCGTTCGCGATCGATCATTTCGCGCCTCTGCTCATCAAGCTGCCGCTTTTCCTTGTCGCGCTGGAGATCGATTCCGCCTTGCCGTATGAATTCGATGATCTTCGGCAGTTCCTCCGCATCGCACCAAACGCCGTGTTTCCGGCACGTGTCGATGATGACGCCGGACGACCGGGCAAAGTTGCTGCGATTCATCAGATTCTTGCATTCCGGGCAGGGAACGTAACTGATCTTCGACGCCGACGTCGCCCGCGACGGTTTCATTGAACGCAGCACGGCGGCTTGTTTTTCCTGGTCCGCGCAAACGCGCTCGAAGGTTGCGACATCGATCCACATTCCGTCGCATCGTTCGCATTCTCCGAGTTCGAGGCCCTCGACGGCGAGCGTTTGAAGAGCCGATCTGCAGCGCGGACAGTCGCCCAATTTCCGGTCGGCGACCGCGACCGATGCGACCGCTTCGCCGCAGTGCGAACAGTGTTTCGCGCCGACGAACATCAGTCCGAGACATTTTACGCAAGCGACCGTTTTCAGCCGCGATCCGCAAAAACGGCAAAAACTGCTGTCAGAGGTGACGTTGCCGCCACAGTTTGGACAATTGAGGGCTTCGATCTTCATCATTCAAATTCGCAGACGTTTCAATGCCGCGCTTCGCATCGCTTCTTCGGACGGTTCGATACCGGTCCAGATGATCTGTTGGCGTATCGCCTGGGCGATGAGCATCTCGAATCCGCCGATGGCCTTGACGCCAATCGCCTTTGCTTCCCGCAACAAACGCGTTTCAAAAGGATTATAGACCAGATCGTATGCGAGCCGCGCATCTTTCAAGATCGCGTCCGAAACTGCCGATAGGGTTTCGTGCCGGCCGGTTGTTCCGAGAGGCGTCGCGTTGACGACGATGTCGAAGCGGGCCGATTCCGCCCCCGCTTGAATGCCGAATTCGTCGGCAAATCGTGTTGCTTTTTGCTCATCGCGGGTGAAAATCGAGACCTTCGCGCCCTCACGTGAAAGCGCATAAACGCAGGCGCGCGCCGCGCCGCCGGCACCGAAGACCGCGATCCGGGCGTTCTTGAGATCACCATACGCCTTCTTCAAAGGCTGAACAAAGCCGTCGGCATCGGTGTTGAAGCCGATCAGTTTGTCGCCGACGACCTTAACGGTATTGACGGCGCCGATCGCCCGCGCCGTTTCGTCGATTTCATCGAGATGCCTGATGATTGAAACCTTGTGCGGGATCGTCACCGCAAAACCCTTGAAATTCAGTTCGACCTCGCGTGTTTCCCGACGCACCAATCGGCTGATGAACGCGTCGAGATCCGAAGCCTGAAGCGGGACGAAAACGGCGTTCGAACGCTTTGAACCGAACGCCGCGTTATGTATGAAAGGCGAAAGCGAATAGCTCGTGTCGCCGCCGAGAATTCCGTAAACATCCGTGTTTACATCCAGTTCTTTGATTCTGTAAACATCGCGGAGGTCGGTCGCGGAAATCTGCCCGGGAGCGGTTTCGCGGCCCGAGTCGAGCGCGGCATATGTCATAAACGCGCCGTGCGCCGGTCCGAGGATCCGCGTCCATTTTCCGGCCTCGCCCATCGCGATCGGAACCAGCGGTTTCGAGGAAGGCCTTTCAAGCAGTTTCCAGATCGGGATCGTGTCGGTGACATCGTCCGTTCGGACGGCGATCTTGACGAAGTCGCATCCGGCGTCGAGGATCGTTCTGAAGGTCGATTCGATCTCGTCGGCCGACGGAACCGATTCGAAAAAATGGAATGAGCGGATTATTTTCTTAAATCCAGCCGGACTCGGCCGGAGATCGATCTCGAGATCGCACCAGTCGGCGAATTCGGAGATTTCGGGATTCGCCCAAAATGCCTCTCGTTCGGTCTCCGACAGTTCACGAGTTCCGCCCTGGCCGCCGTTTTGCGGCCGATATGTCGCGAGTATCGTACCCGCAAAGTGCCGCGGACGCGTGATCCTGGCGATCGCCTCAAGGCAATCGAAACGAACCTCGATCACGTCGGCAACTTTCGCCGCTCGTTCGATGAGCCCGTTCAATTCGTCCGCCGTTGCGGCGCAAACTGAAACGCAGATTTGAGATACTTCAGATGCCACGTATTTCAGATTCCAAGATTCCAGATGCCGGGTATTCCAAGATTCCAGATTCCAAGATTCCAGGTATACCAGATTCCAAGATTCCAGATGCCGGGTACTCCAGATTCCAGGTTTTCAGAGTCCAAGTATTCCAGATTTCAATTCCAAATTCCAGATATTCCAGAGAAGCCGGTGTTCCAAAGTTCTGATATCTTGAGTTTTTGGAATCGGGAATCGGGAATCGGGAATCTGGAATCTTGGAATCTGGAATCTTGGAATCTGGAATCTGGAATCTGGAATCTTGGAATCTGGAATACCTGGAATCCCAAATCCCAAATCCCAAATCCCAAATCAGAACCGGCTCGGTTTCTCCATCACGAAACTGACGGCGGCGAGCAGGCAGGCGATGACGCCGACGGCGCAGCTGACGACGATCATCGTCGCTCCGCTTTGTTTGACCGCGATCGCCGTCAGCGCCCAGGCGATGGCGAGCGGATAAAGGTGACTCGAGAGCGCGATCCGGACACCGACTCCGAATGCTGCCGCAACGAAGATAAACACCGCGCCGAGCCAGACGGCGCCCGCGACCGGGACCTTCAAATAAACGAGAACGATCATCGCGTTGACGAGCGTCGCAGCCGTTACCCAACCGCAATATATCCCGAACGGGGCCTTTACGAGCCAGTAATCCCCGTTCGTTTCGGTTTCGATGAGTTTTGAATTGATGAAAAACAGAACCGCCAGGAGCAACGCGATCAAGACGAGACAAACGATCAGTGCTTCCTGGGCCCAGAAATAAAGCCAGGCGCAGTTCAGGACGCAGCTGACAATGTACGGCGTCCGCAGCGCCCGGAATTTTTCGGTATTTCGAGGCATTGCTTGGTAGACGCTGAACGCGATCAGCCCGGTATAGATCAGGCTCCAGATCGCGAACGCATATCCGGCCGGTGTGATCCGTGTCTGGAAATTGTCCGAGACAACATTTGTCGCGACGCCGCCGAGAATTCCGGTTGCCGCCAGCCAGTTGAACACAAGCGTCGCGACCGTCGCCGCAATCACCAGGAATTGCTTTAGTTTGTCGTTCATATTTGTTGGGTTTTCACGCCGTTTTTAATATACTGTCACAAAAGTCGCCCCCGAAAAAGCTATGGAAAATCATTCGGATAGATTCCTTGTCATCGGCGCCGGCCCGTGCGGACTCGGCGTCGCGAAAGCGCTCAAAGAAGCGGGCATTGCGTACGATCAGGTCGAAGCCGACAGGGAAGTCGGCGGCAACTGGTTCCACGGCGTTTACGAGACGGCGCATATCATTTCATCACGCAAAACGACGGAGTATGCCGATTTTCCGATGCCGGCCGATTATCCCGATTTTCCGAGCCAGCGCCAGATGAGCGACTATTACAGGCTTTACGCTGACACGTTCGGACTACGCGAAAACATCGAGTTCAACACCAAGGCCGTGATGTGCCTGCCGCGCGAAGACGGCAGCTGGAACGCCGAACTGAACGGTCCGAATGGTGCGGTCAAACGCGTCTACAAAGGCGTCGTCGTTTGCAACGGACATCACTGGGACCGGCGTTTCCCCGATTACGAGGGCGAATTCACCGGCGAATGGATGCATTCGAAAGACTACAAAAAGACCGACCAACTAACCGGCAAACGCGTGCTTGTCATTGGCGGCGGCAACTCGGCCTGCGACGTCGTTTCCGAAGCCGCGCGGGTCGGGACCGAAGCACATTTGAGTTTGCGGCGCGGATACTGGTTTTTGCCGAAGACGCTGTTCGGCCAGCCGAGCGCCGAATCGTGGGCCCTTTACCTGCCGGTCTTCGTCCAGCGATTTATCCTCAAGGCGTTTCTCAAGGTCGTGGTCGGGAAATACGAAGATTACGGGCTGCCGCATCCCGATCACAAACTCTTCGAACATCATCCGACGGTCTCGAGCGAGCTTTTGCACTATTTGAAACACGGACGCATCAAGCCGCACGGCGACATCGAGCGGTTCGACGGGAAGACGGTCCGTTTCAAGGGCGGCGAATCGGCCGAAGTTGATACGATCGTCTGCGCAACCGGTTTCTACGTGAGTTTTCCTTTCCTGCCGGCGGGATTGGTGCCGGTCAAGAACGGCAACATCGCCGAGGTTTATGCCGGCTGCGTGCTCGCGGATCATAAGAATATTTATGTTTTCGGCACGCAACAGGTGCGTTACGGCGTCGGCCCGCTGATCACGCCGGCAGCGAAGATGCTCGCGAAAATAATGAAACTGCAGGACGAGATGGAACTTCCGATCGGCCTCGTAATGAAAGAATCTGGGGCCGCGCTTCCCGATTCGCATCTTGTCGATCCGATCGCCAGCCTGCGCCGGATGCGCCTCGCGAATTGGACCTTGCCGTTGCTTCTGCGAAAGGAGAAACGCCTACGCCGGAAGTTTCAGCGACCCGAACCGCGCAAGTTTCAGGCGGAAGGCAATCCGGAAATGCAGGTTTATTGAATTCACTATTTCGTATAAAAATTACGGAAAACGTAAAGTTGTGTAAACGAATCCAACAGCCGATGTCGGAAATTCCGACGATTTTGCGGGATTTTGAACGGAAGTGTTGTTTGGCATCGCGATTGCAGTAAAAATCGCGGCATCTTTCCCCGATAGCCCCCGATGATGGAAAGAGGTATGAAGATGAAATTTCTGAAGCGAATATTATTGTTGGCAATTTGCGTGCTCGGCTTTTCGTTCGCTGCGATGGCGCAGAATACCAATCAGGATAATGACAACAAGCGCCCGCCAAAGCCCGATGTCAAGATCGAGCCGCCGGACAAGAACAGACCGCGCGACAATCCGGGCAACAACAATAACAACAACACGAAACCGAAAAAGCCGCAGCTGGCGGTGATCAGGAACGGCGAGTCCGCGGAGATCTCGTTCGTGTAAGGGCCAAACAATCGAAAATGGAAAGGCGGATCGCTCAGTCGGTCCGCCTTTTTGTGTTGAGGCGAAAACGCATTGGTTGGAAGGACTTTCCCGCGAAATGCGCGAAATACGCGAAAAAAAGGACGAAGAATGCCCTGTTTCGGCGTTTGTCGCGGGTTTCGCGGGCAATCCGTTGCGCGGAATCGGCGTTCGTTGCGACGGATTCATCTGGCTTCAACCCGGATTGCGCGATAGAAAAGTCGCCCGCGAATCTTCGCAAATCAACGCGAAACATCTCAACGGTTTCTGAATTTGTTTCGATTCCGTCAGCAGCTCAATTGCAAACTCCCTATTGGCGTTAATTTGCGAAAATTTGCGGGCAGAATCTCTCTCAAGAAACAAATTTTCAGGTTACTGAAGAAAAAGCATTTACTCAGTTTGTGTTTCTTCGGCACGCTGTGCGGCGTCAGGCCGGTTGAAAGGCCAATGTGCAATCCCGGTTCAATCCGTAGGGTCCGGCAGTGAGAATCTCGGGAGTATAATGTTCTTAGGAGGTGTCGCGATGAGTTTCAATATTTTTGCTGCCGGAAGCCGCGGATTTCAGTATACGCGGGAGAATTATCCGGACGATGATGTCTTTGAAGCGGCGTCTATACTCTCGGCTTTGCGGTCAGGCGGGCCGACTGCTTTGGGAGTCGCCGAAGGGGTCGCCGATTATGTCGTGCCGTCCGAAGGAAGCGCTATCCTCGATGGAGTTCAGGCGGTCGCGCAGATAACTTTTCTGCATACATTATGCGGAGCGGTCGACCAACTCGCGATGTGCTCCGGGGCGAACCGGGGCTGGATATCGGTCGCTCCGCGGCAGACGCACGCGCTCTGGCCGGATACGAACCGTTTCGCCCGATATGATTTTTCGCCCGGCAGAGAACCCGGAGCGGAGTTTATGAGGTGCATCTTGCCGATTCTCGAAGCGACCGGAATGGCTAATTACGGCGTGCTGATGGCAATGTCACTGGCGCTGAGCGGTTACCGCAGCCATATCGGATCGTCGGGAACGCCGATGATTCAGATCGAGTTGTGGAGATAGAAGAGATCTCTTAATTTGTGATCTCCGCGCGTTTTTGTGGCCGGTCGAAGGCGAGTCTATATCGGTCGTTGTCGGATCGCCGGCCTGCGGCGGATTTGCGGGGACTTCTCGCAAAAAAAGAGAGCACGGTGACTCTCTTTTCTTGAGCAAGATATGGTGCCGACTACAAGACTTGAACTTGTGACCTATCGCGTGTGAAGCGAGTGCTCTACCACTGAGCTAAGTCGGCGAAGGAAAGCAAGATTCCAGATTCCAAATTCCAGGTTCCAGATTCCAAGTTCCAAACTCTAAACCAAATTCCAATAATCTAAAATCCAAAATCCAAAATCCAAAATCACATCGACGGATCATCGGCCTTCGCCGGACGGTTTTCGTCCGTCACCTTGACGGCGCCGAGCGTCGAGTCAAAATAGAAATGGCGATCGCCGGTTCGCTGGATCCCGTCGCCGACCTGCGGATCGGCGTTGACCGCAAAGAACGCCGGCTTCGTTCCCGACGGTTCTTCGACCTTCTGGACGAACACATATCCGGCGATCACCGCCTGTTCGCTGCTGAACTTGTCGCTGTCGAGACAACCCGATTTGACGAGATCCGCGAACGAGGCGAACTTGCCTTTGTTCTTGCCCGAATAAGTCGCCTGACAGGTGCGGATCGTCTGGATGGTCTGCGCGGCGGAAGTTTCGTTACCGGCGCGGACCATCGAACTCCAAGCGGGGATTCCGACGGCGACGAGCAATGCGATGATGGCGATCACGATCATCAACTCAATCAAGTTGAAACCCGCCTGATCCTTTAACTTACGACGCACATCTTTCATAAAGTTATACAAATCCTCCGAATCTCTCTCACGACGATTCTGTTGAGAAGTTTCAAAAATTTTAGATGCATTCATTGCGAAATTGCAAACACTCCGATTCGTTGCGGAAACTTTTTCGATTCGCCCGCATCTAATTGATTCAAAATAAATAATGCGGGATCGACCTGAAATCCTGTAAAATACTAAGGGCGAATCTCGTCGTCGGATTACTTCAAAAATAATGAGAGACTGGCTAGTTAAAGACGCGGGCACCGCACCGGGCACCGTGGCAAATAGTTTTAACGCGGACGAAAAGATCGGCGAACTTCAGGCGATGATCGGGCGCGTCATCAAGGGCAAGCCGGAGACGGTCAAGCTCGCGCTCGTCGCGCTGCTCGCCAAAGGCCATTTGCTGATCGAGGACGTTCCCGGGATCGGAAAAACGACGCTTGCGAACGCGCTCGCGCGCGCGCTCGACCTGACGTTCCAACGCGTTCAGTTCACCAGCGATCTCTTGCCGTCAGACGTTATCGGTCTTTCGATCTTCAACCAACGAAACGCGACTTTCGAGTGGAAGGCCGGACCGATCTTCGCGAACATCGTGCTCGCCGACGAGATCAACCGCGCGACGCCGAAAACGCAATCAGCGCTGCTTGAGGCGATGGCCGAGGAACAGATCACGGTCGAAGGCATCTCGCGACCTTTGCCGCGCCCATTTATGGTCGTCGCGACGCAAAATCCGGCCGAGCACCACGGCACGTATCCGCTCCCGGAATCGCAACTCGACCGGTTTATGCTGCGCCTCCACGTCGGTTATCCGGACAAATCCGATGAGCGCCAGATCCTGCGCGATCGCGAGCGCGAGAATCCGCTCGAATTCGTCCGGCCGGTGATGAACGAATCGGAGTTGGTCGAACTTCAGCGAGTAACGTCGCAAGTCCGGGTCGCGGACGAACTAGTCGATTATCTGCTTGAAATAGTTGAACTTACGCGTCGAAGCGAAGCACTTGAGCTTGGCATTAGTCCGCGCGGGTCGCTCGCTCTGTTTCGTTCGGCGCAGGCGATGGCATTGATCGAAGGCCGCGAATTTTGCATCGCCGACGATGTCAAACGGCTCGTGCTTCCGGTATTCGGCCACCGCGTGATGGTCAACTCGCGATCTTCCAGTCTGAAGAACAAATCTCGCGAAGCCGAACAGGCATTGAACGATATTTTGCAGAAGACAAATGTTCCGGTGTAGCGATTTTGGAGTTTAGATTTTGGATTTTGGATTGCTCGGCGCGAGAAATGACAGTCAACGCCGATCCGGTCAATCCAAAATCCAAAATCCAAAATCGAGAATCTGATGGATTTCCGACGTCTCAGTCAGCTTTTCAGTGTTAAAGATCTGCGCAACGGACTGCTCGGGATGGTCGTCGTGTTTGGCGGACTGGGTTGGGCGTTTTTCACAATCTGGGCCCACCGGTCGGGAAATCCGCAGCTTGCCGGGATCGCCGCCGCCGTATCGCTCGTTTTCGTTCTCCTGATACTGATCTTCGTCGTGCCGCCACTGGCACGCAACGCCAGTGCAGAGGCGTCGCAGATGAATTTGCCGTTTGAATTCACCGTCGGCGGCGCGCTCGTGCTCGGATTGATCGCGGTCGTCGGATTCGCGGCCTGGAACACGGGCAACAATCTGCTCTTCCTCGTTCTTTCGTTTCTTGCCGCCTCTCTCATTGTCGCGTTTGTTGCGGGCAGCGCCTGCCTTAAGAAACTCGACGTCAAGATGCGGTTTCCGGAAACGATCTTCGCCGGCGAGGCGACGCCGATCATCGTCAGCCTGCACAATCGAAAATGGTTGTTTCCGACGCTTTCCGTGATAACCGAGGTTCGCGGACGCGAGCGCGAACGATCCGCGCTGACCGACGAGGTCAAAAAGATCATTCCCGAAAAATGGGCCGAGAAACTGACGCGGCCGCCGATCATCAAACACACGCTCGATTATTTCGTCTTCGTTCCGCGCCGCGGCGAGATCGAAAACAAGGCCGAACACGTCTTCCCGCGACGCGGCCGGTTCCTTATCCGCGATTTCGAGCTTTCGACGCGTTTTCCGTTCGGGTTCTTCCGGCATCGCCGGCGACTTTCCGCGCAGGCCGCCGAGATATGCATCTTTCCGGCGATCCAACCGCACGAAGAAGTCCTCGGCGACCTTCCGCTCGAAATCGGCAAGCTCGTCGCCAACAAACGCGGTGCGGGCCAGGATCTTCTCGCGCTGCGCGACTACCAGCCGATGGACGATATGCGCCGTGTCGATTGGAAGGCGACGGCCCGCACGCGCCGCATTATCGTGCGCGAGTTTTCCGCCGAAGACGACAAACGCGTCACCGTCGTTTTCGATACGCGGATGCCGAAACCGTTGAAGCCAAAGACGTTGCGTCAACGGCTCGACGATGAGCGAAAAGCGACGAAACTTTCCGCTGACGAAGAGCGTTTTGAATCTGGAGTCAGCCGAACCGCTTCGCTGCTTTCATTTTTCAACGAAGAGCAGGCCGAGATCAGGCTTGCGGTCGACGAAGAATACGGCGAATACGGCATCGGGCGCGAGCATCTGCACGGATGTCTGCGCCGGTTGGCAACAATAGAACCGAGCATCGTCGAAGAATTTGAGAATTCGAAGTTTGAAGAATCGTTGGCGGACGCCGCCGACGAACGCGACCGGAGTCATACTTTCGCCGTGACGACCGTCAAGGCCGAGGCGCTCAATCCGGAAACCGTTCAGCGGATCGGTATCGTCAACTTCTGAGGACAAAGCTGCAATTCTTGTCACAACCGCGATCGTCGCGGTGTTTTCCTGATTGAAGCACGGTTGATGCTCGAGATGAACGAAAACGCGGAAATCTTTATGGACGCGATGTCCGAAAACACGGCAGCGGCAGCTCAGACAGAAAGAATCGTATTTGATGAGGCGTTCACGCTTCACCACCGAACCGTCTTTCGGGCGGCCCGCTCGGTTGTGCGCGATTCCGGACTCGCCGAAGACGTGACGCAGGAAGTCTTCTTGCGTCTCCACCGCAATTTGGATTCGATCGACAATCTCGAAATGCTTCGCCCGTGGCTCATACGCGTCGCGCTGAACGTTGCCAAGAACTCCTTGCGGACGAAATTCAGGGCGAACACACGCGAGGAAAACTACGTCAAAGAGAATGAAGACGCGGGTGTTCATTCGGTCGAGACGGATTTCGAAAAGCGCGAGACGCTCGGCGAGGTCAATCGCGCTTTGAATAAGATCAAGGAACCGCTGAGGAGTTGTTTGATCCTCAGGCAACAGGGGTTGTCTTACCGCGAAATTGCCGAAAGCCTGTCGCTCAATGAAACGAGCATCGGGCAGTTCGTGGCACGCGGGCGAAAGGAGTTCGTCCGTTTTTACGGCAAGATCGGGAGGGACGTTTAAGATGGAAAAGTGTTTCGATGAAGGCACATTGCAGGCCTTTTTGGACAATGAACTTGATAGCGGCGAAGCTCGGCGCGTCTCGCGCCACATTGCCGATTGCGTTTCGTGCGCGGAATTGCTGGCGGTCGTCGAAGAAGAAACGGCGTTCGTTTTCGGCGCTCTCGATCCGGAATTGAACACTCTGGTTCCGACGCAGCGTTTGTGGACCAAAATCAATGATTCGATCAGGGGTGAAGAGCGTGGTGGCTGGCTGCGGCCTTTGACGGCGATGCTGTCGCAGTTCTCGCTGCCGACGGTCGCGGCGTACGGCAGCCTTCTTATCGTCGCCGGGTCGTTCGCGTTTTTCCTTCTGACGAAACAAGACGACGCGATGACCGCAATGGCGAGCCGCAGCGCGAACATCAGTTTCGAACGGACTCGCTCCGAACCGGTTGTCGATTCGGTCGCGCCCTCTTTCAAGCAACCGGCCGACGATTTTCAAGCAGTCCGCGCCGTTCTCGGCCGTCCCGATCCGTCACGGCGCATCCGGACGGATCGCGACACGGCGGCGGTAGTGACCCGTTTCGTCGAGGGCGAAGAGACGTACGTCAAGACGATCTCGAATCTCGAACGCACGGTCGACAAGAGCAAGGACGCCCTGCTCAGTCCGTCATCGCGGTTCGCATATGAAAAGGACCTGGCGGTCATAAACGACGCCATCACGAGAATGCGGCGTGAAGTCCGCCGAAATCCGAAAAGCGACATCGCGCGACAGGTGCTGCTCAATTCGTACCAGAACAAGATCGATCTGCTCAACTCGGTCAACGGCCGAGGGGAACTGATGGCGAGTATGCGATAACGGTTTGAAATGACAGGTAAACGAACAATTCAAAGATCTTTGCTCGCGATGCCGTTGTTTTTCTCGACGTTCGTCGCGGCTGTTTTCGCGCAACCGACGCCGCCCGTGCCGAAACCGACACCGCCGATCGTCGTGAAGCCTGTTATCGTGCGCATCGGTCCCGAAGTATCGGCCGAAAGGTCGATCGCGGTGGACAGGAAACTGACTCTTTCGCTGTGCGTTTCAAGCGGGCGGATAAAGGTCAACGGTTGGGACCGTGAAGAGGTGCGGGCACTGGTCGATGGCGGAAAACTCGGCTTCAGGGTCGCCGAAACGAGCGAAAAAACCGGCCGCCCGACGTGGATCTTCGTGACCGGTTACGATTCGAAAGCGAAAACGACCGTGAAGAACGACGAGTGCCTGGCCGGTGAGTCGATCGAACTGGACGTTCCGCGCGACGCGTCGGTGAACATCAAGGGAAGCCCTGACGAGACGCGCGTCGAATCTGTGGAAAAGGTCAAGATCGAAAACATCAGCGGCAACATCGCCGTGCGAAACATCGCCGCAGGCGTTTGGGCGACGACGTACGAGGGCTCGATCCTGGTCGAACGGTCGAACGGTTCGATGACTTTGAACAGCACGGCCGGTGGAATCGTCGTCTTCGAAGTCGGGCAAAGCGCAACTGGAGATATCTTCAAGGCGCGCACGAACGGAGGCGCCGTGACGATGCAGTCGGTCGACTTTCGCCAGGTCGAGGTAAATTCGATCACCGGCGGGATCGCTTTTCGCGGCAAGCTCCTGAACGGCGGTCAGTACACTTTCGGCTCGCAAAACGGACGCGTTTCGTTGACCGTTCCCGAAACGAGCGGATGCCGGATCAACGCCTGGCAGGGGCTCGGGTCGTTCACCTCGGAGATTCCGCTCGAAAACGCGGTCAAAGCCGGACCGAACACCACCGGTCGGATTGGAAAGGACGAAATGAATTGCACGATGTACCTGAAAACGACGTCGGGGCAATTGCGGATCGGAATTGAGCCCTTGAAGAAGTGATCCGGAATGCAACATTTCGGGGGCGCGGGATCGACGAAACGGTCCCGCGCCCTTTTCGCTTTCCGGGAGACGAAGACGGACCGATCCGCGGACTAACCGAGATCACGCGCGCTAATCTTGAGAATTCTCTTTCTTTTCGATCTTGGCGGACTTTGCGCGAAGATCCGGCTTGCCCGCGAATCTTCGCGAATCTGCGCGAATAGAAATCCGGTCCCGCGAATCACGCGGAAGACCCGATCTTTTGCGGACGGTGAAGAGCCTGCAGTGGGCGGGGTTATGCTGACCGGGTTTTCCGCCGAAACTGACCGAACCGGCGGAAACAGCGAAACGACGAACCTATTTCTACGGTTTGCGGTTTGATTCGTTGGAAGGAGCGCCAAGTCGCGCAACAAATACTTCACCCGTTGCGTAAAAGCTTGCATTGAGCATCGGAAAACGAGTAGAGTTTCGGGAAAGAAAAATGAATTTCGCCAGCCTTATCGGACAAGTCGTTGACGGCAAATACAAGATCGAAAGCCAACTCGGAAAAGGTGGGATGGGGACGGTTTATCTGGCCACGCACCTTGGAACCGAGCGGCCCGTCGCTGTCAAAGTCATAGTCCAGCAGTATATGGAGCGCGAAGAGTTCGTCGAACGTTTCCGGCGCGAAGCGCGCGCCGCGGGGCGTTTGCGGCATCCGAACGTCGTCGACGTGACGGATTTCGGCATTGCGGAGATGGGATCGGGGAAGACGGCGTATCTCGTGATGGAATATCTCGACGGATGCACGCTCGGCGAGATCCTTGACGAGGAGAAGCAGCTGCCGCTTTCTTGGTCACTCGACATCATCGAGCAGGTATGTTCGGCAATCCACGAAGCGCACGGTCAGGGAATCATTCATCGCGATCTGAAACCGGACAACATCTGGCTCGAACCGAATCAGCGCGGCGGGTACACCGTGAAAGTCCTGGATTTCGGCATCGCCAAGCTCGAAGAGCACGATTCGGAACTGCCCGATCCGGGAATCACCTTCTCCGGCCTCCCGACCGAAGAGATCGGTCCGGCGGCGACGCTCGCCGACCGGAGTGAAACCGTAGCCGGCGCCGGCGGAACGCTCGTCTCGGAGTCCAAGACCCTCATCGTCCGTCCAGAACCCGGAACGATCGCCAGAGAATCGGAAGACGAAAAGGGAACCGCGATTATGACGCCCATCGAAGACGCGGGCGAAGACCGTACGGCGTTGTTTGACTCAAAAGGCACCAAGATCCTCAGCGAGGCCGGCTCCGAACAAGCGTCCGGAGATTCAGATCCGGGACACACGGCGCCAAGGTCCGCCGGACTGACCCGTGTCGGCGCCGTTCTCGGTACCCCGCTCTATATGTCGCCCGAACAATGCCGGGGCGAGCGTCTGTCACCGCGTTCGGACATCTATTCTCTGGGCGTGATCACGTACCAGATGCTCTCCGGCCGAACGCCGTTCGAAGGCGACTTCACGAGCGTGATGAGCGCGCACAAAGAGATTCCGCCGCCGCCGCTCGAAGCCCGAAAGATCCCTCGAAAGGTCAGAAAGGTCGTCCATTCGGCACTTTCGAAGAGTCCGGACGAACGACCGCAGGACGCGCAGGCGTTTGCTGCGCGACTTCAGGCAAGTTCCGAAGGTATCGGCGCTTTGCTCAATCGCGCGATGACGATCTTCAGCGAGCGGTTGACGACGTTTCTGGCGATCGGAATCCTTGTTTCGATTCCGGCGCTGTTAATCGGTTCGATCCGCGGCGGGTTCAAGTTCGCCGTCGGTGTGGAATGGATCAAGGAGTCGGCACTGACGACTCTGGGTATCGGCGTGATGGAACTTTTGGCGTTTTTGCTCCAGATCTTCACGGCCGCGATCCTGGTCGGCGTCATCACCTGGGTTGTCGCCCAGATACTTGCCGTTCCGCTGCGGCCGATCGTGTTGCGTACCGCGTTCGCGAAGGTTCGCCAGCGGTTGCGGCCCTTGGTGCTTACGGTCACGGCAAGCACGTTTCTGGCGCTCGTCGGATGGATCGTAGCTTTGATCCCGGCCGGAATAGCCGGCGGAGTATTCGGGGTTCCGGTATATTACCTGATCGGTCAATCGGCGGGTTTCATCGTCGGCGGGGCCGTCAGCGGGATCGTCTGGTTGTTCGTCGGGGTCGGTGCCTCCGCGTTGTTGATGCTTGTCGCCCCGTCGATAATGATGGAAGGAATCACCGGGCGAGCCGCGTTCAGGCGTTCGATACGGCTTGTTCGCCGGTCGTTCTCGACGGTTTTTGCCGCCGCGCTGCTGAATTACGTTGTTCCGGTCCTTCTCGGCGCGCTCATCGGCGCCGTTATCTCGGGACTTTTCAAACTTGAGGCGAAGAATGAATCGGTTGCCCCGGGCGCGCCCGTTTCGGAGAAGCGTGAAGACGGTTTGAATGTCAGGCTCAGCGGACCGGTCGTCGACGGCGCTGCGAACGAAGTCGCGGCGGACGACCCGGATCGAAACGCGAAAATGATGCGCCGCTCGCTGGCGACCGGGATCTTCGAATTGCTGTGGGCGCCGATCACCGTTTTGATCTCGACGATCACGTCGATCATTACCGCCTTGATCTATTTCAAAACGCGGCAGGCCGGCGGCGAGTCGATGCAGGACCTGCTCGAACAGTTTGAGGAAACCGAACAGCCGAAGCCGAAATGGCAACAGCGCGTTCAAGACCGGCTGATCCAGTCCGGCCGGATCACAAGCAAGCCTTAATGCGAGAAAAGCGTCGAATTCTACTTTTGTTCATTGTCGTTGTCCTTGCCGGCACGGTTCCGGTTGCCGCGCAGGAGTTGGTCAAACAGATCAATGTCGGAGACGGCGCGACGGTCGAAATCGTCAATCGCTTCGGACGCATAGAAGTCGTAGCGGCCGGCAAAGACGAGCCGTCGATGCTGAAAGCCGCATCGGCTCGCGGCGTCGTTGAGCGTGAGGTGGCGTCCTCCGCGGCCAACGGCCGGACGCGGTTCGAGATCACCCCGCTCGATCCGAAAAAGAGGATCGATATCGTGCTCAGAGTCCCGGAACGCGTGAGTCTGAAACTCGAGACGGTCGCGGGCGAGATCAGGATTTCGGGGAATTTCGCCGTCGTTCAGGCGGCGACGGAGACGGGAACGATCGCGACCGACGTCCCGCTCGACGACGTTTCCTACAGTTTCTTGTGGACCGCCTCGCGGCCGCGCGTCCTGAGCGACAAAAAGCTTTCCGAGGTCAAGGAAAAGTCGGCCGGCCGGTTCGTGATCGCCGGCACGATCGTCAAAAAAGCCGATGACGCGGACAAAGAGAAACCTGACCCGGTCTCTCTGAGTTTTACTACCGCGCGCGGCATTGTCCTTTTGAACGTCAATCCCAGCGAAGTTCCGTCAGACCTCCGCGAGCGTCCGCTGACAAATGCCGCGAAAGCCGTCATTCGAAGCGGCGACGGCTTGTTGATGGAAGCCATACGCCGCGCGAGTCCGAAGTATTTCGGGGAGTACGCGGCGACGCTGCCGCCGCTCAAACTCGAACCGCGCTTCACCCCGGCGAGCCAGCGGCCCGCCGGTGTGAACTCGGATGTCAAACGGGTTCTCGCGCGGATCACGGACCTCAATAACCGCGCGGTTCCGGATCTGAAGAAAAATGATTTTCAGGTGATCGAAGCGGGCGAGGAGCGCGAGATCGTTTCGGTCGAGCAGACGACGGCGCCGTTCAATTTGGTGCTGTTGCTCGACGTTTCGGGCAGCGTCGAAAACTACGTCGATTTCATACGCAAGGCGGCCCGCGCGTTCATTGCGACGGCGAGCCCGAACGACAAGATCGCGATCATCATTTTCAACGAGGACGTGAAACAGCTTTCGACGTTCACCGCGGACAAAGCGAAGCTCTCCGAATCGCTCGACACCTTCGACGCCGGAGGCGGAACCTCTTACTACGACGCGGTCGCCTTTGTTCTCGCCGAGACCCTGCGCCCGTTGCGCGGCGCTCCGTCGGCGGTCGTCGTACTCACCGACGGCGACGATAATCATTCGTTTTTGCCGTTTGACGCGCTGGTCGGATCGATCCAGGAAAGCGGCGCGCTGATCTATCCGCTTTATGTGCCGTCGGGGCTGATCGCGGCGTCGAGATCGCAGGATCTGAATCAACCGATCGACACCGTCCGCAGCCGCTATATGGGTCTCACGAGCAAGGCCGAGGGCGAGGGCGAAAGGCTCGCGCAGGTGTCCGGCGGCGTTTATTATCCGATCTCGCAACTGGGCGAGATCCAAAAAGCATACGACGACATCGTGCTCCAGCTTCGAACCGCATATTCGGTGACGTTTCGTTCGAATCTGTACGATCCGGGCGACAAACGCACCGCGTCACCGCGTCTTAAAGTCAAGATCAAACGCGAGAACGCCTTTGTCAGGCTCGGATCGGTCGTGGAAGTCAAACAATAGAATGCCTCAACCTCTGCTCAAATCATTGTTCGACGACGAAGAACGTCGTCCGTTGACGGTTTCGGAACTCAACGCCGAAGTCCGCGGGGTTCTGGAGCGGCGTTTCGCATCGGTTTGGCTCGAAGGCGAGATCGTCAATTTTTCGGCGGCGAATTCGGGCCATTGGTATTTCACGCTTCACGACGATTCTTCCCAGATCAAAGCCGCGTGCTTTCGGGGCACGAACTACCGGATTCGTTTCCGACCGTTCGACGGACTGCAGGTGCGCGTTCGCGGGCGGGTTTCGGTTTACGAGCCGAAGGGCGAATACCAGCTGATCGTCGATTCGCTCGAGCCGGTCGGAGAAGGCGCGCTGCTCGTCGCGTTTGAGCAGATCCGCGCGAAACTCGCCAAAGAAGGCCTTTTCGATCAGAAGCTGAAACGCAAACTGCCGTTTCTGCCGCGCCGCGTCGGCGTCGTTACGAGCCCCAACGGGGCCGCGTTTCACGACATTTTCAACGTTCTGACGCGCCGCGCATCGTCCGTCAGCATCGTTCTCATTCCGGCCCGCGTACAGGGCGAATTTGCTGCCGAGGAGATCCGAAAGGGAATCGAACTCGCGAACCGGCTCAACCAAAACGGTGACGAGAAATCGCGCATCGACGTTCTCATCGTCGGCCGCGGCGGCGGATCGCGCGAAGACCTTTGGGCCTTCAACGAAGAACATCTGGCGCGTGCCATCCGCGCTTCGGAGATTCCGGTGATCTCGGCCGTCGGGCACGAGATCGACGAGACGATCGCCGATTATGTCGCCGATTATCGCGCACCGACCCCGTCGGCGGCCGCAGAGATCGTCGCCGCATCCGAGGTTCAGATCGCAGGTTTCATCGAAGACCGTTCACGCGCGCTCGCTCGCGCTGTCGAACGGCGGCTGATCCAGGCCCGCGCGGCATTTCAACGCCTCGAACTCGCGCCTGTGTTCGGCGAGTTTCCCCGGCATTTGCGCGAACAACGGCGTGGCGTCGAGGCGATCGGCGTTTCTTTGCGCGAATCGCTCTTGAAATTGCTCCGCGAATCTCAAATTCGGCTCGAATCGGCGCGGTCGCGGCTTTCGCCGATCCGTTTGGCGGCGCGAACCGGCGATCAAAAAACACGTCTCGCGGTGCTCAAGACGCGCCACGCGGCGGCGATGACCAAGCTGATGGAATGGCGGGCCAAGGAGTTGAACGTCAAATCGGCATCGCTCGACGCGCTTTCGCCGCTCAAGGTCCTCGGCCGCGGCTACTCGATCGCAAGGAATGGTTCCGGCAAGATCGTTACCTCCGTAGATCAGGTTTCAGCGGATGAAAACGTGCAAATCCGGCTCGCAAATGGCACAATATTATCGCGTGTTGTTTCGACGGAGAAGAATTGATGTCGCAGTTTACGGTTGATCTTGAAGAGAAAGAGAACGAAACGGTCGAAACGGTCGAAACGGCCGTCCCGCGAGATGAAAAACCCGCCGGTCCGAGCCGTTTCGGATGGATAGTCCGCGGCACTTTGATCTTTCTGGCCGTCGCCATTTTGGTGTCGACGGTCAGCGGATATGTCTATTGGCAACGGGTCAAAGCCTCGCCGCAATACTCGTTGGCGCTGCTCGTCGAAGCCGCGCGGCAGGACGATCAAAAGCAGATGGACGATTTGGTCGACACCGACTCGGTCGTCGATTCGTTTCTGCCGCAAGTTATCGAAAAAGCCGTCGAGCTTTACGGCAAGAATCTCCCGGAAGCGGTCGTCTCGCGGTTGACGATCGCGGCCGATCAGTTCAAGCCGGCGATCAAACGCCGTGCGCGCGAGGAAGTGCCGCGCGTCATTCGCGAAAAGACGGACAAATTCGAACGTGTTCCGTACTGGGCGATCGCCGTCGGCGCCGGTTGGTTTCTCGATATCAAGACCGAAGGCGAAACGGCCAAGGTCAAAAGCCTCATCGAGAATCGCCCGTTCGAACTGACGATGAAGAAGAACGGCAATGTCTGGCGCGTCGTCGCGATCAAAGACGAGGTCGTCGCCCGACGGATCGCCGAGAAGATCGGCCAGGAACTCGTCGCGCTGGCGAGCAAGGAAGGATTGAACAAGGCGGCCGAGAAACTCGGCGTCAAGAGCGTCGACGACATCAAGAAGAAGATCGACGATATATTTAAGTGAGAAGTGGGAAGTGAGAAGTGAGAGGTGGGAAGTGAGAGGTGGGAAGTGAGAAGTGAGAAGTGAGACTATCAGCTATTATCTATCAGCTACCAACTATTCCGAATTGAAAGCACCCGTACCAACTATTGCGAATTGAAATCAACTCAAATCTCGGACGGCTTGATGCAAAATCGCAAATCGCAAATCGAAAATCGAAAATGAAAAAATCCTTTGAATCATCACTCACGGAACTCGAACAGATCGTCCGCCAGCTCGAGGATGGCGATCTGCCATTGGAAGAGAGTCTTAAGTTGTTCGAATCCGGCGTCAAACTGACGCGCGAATGCCGCGAACGGCTCGACGAGGCCGAGCGCCGCATCGAAGTCCTGCTGAAGGATTCGCAGGGAAATCCTGTTCTTGAACCCCTCGAAACGGAAGATCTTCGGGAAACGCCGCCCGGAAAGCGGATCAGCTTCGACGACGATGAATTTTAGGATCTTCAATCCAATCCCCGATTAAGTTGTTTCCAACGGGAGAACCAATCACGTTGTGCGGCATCTAACTGGCTATATTCCCGGGTTTTTCAAGGGCCACGATGATGAACAAACGCCTGATCAGTTTTCTGCTTGTCTATTCGATACTCGCCAATCTATTTGTCTCGACAGTCCCGGGCCAAACCGTGACGCCGGAACCTGAAAAAGGCCTCGTATTTTCCCTTCGCGAGGCACCCGGAACCCCGACGGCCGCCGCGCCCGAAGCGCCCGATGTGCAATCGTTGGCCGAAGGCGATGCGCTGGCGATCTTTGAGCGCCTGCCGCCGCTTGAATCTCCCGGATCAGATACGAAGCAAAGCGTCGTCCCGACGGAGAGCCTGCCGCCGCCGAAGGCAGGACGCGTGATTCCGATGGATTCCGCGCCGGTCGAAGCCGTGCCGCCAACCGAAACGGTGCGGACGGAAAAACTTGGCGTTCTGCGAACCGCGCCAAATGGCACGGTTCCTTTTGCCGCCGAATTGAGTGTCACGTTTTCGCGGCCAATGATCGCGGTCGGCAGCCAGGAGGTCGCCTCGCAGGTTGTGCCGGTCCGGCTTTCGCCGGAGATCGCCGGGCGCTGGCGGTGGCTCGGGACGAGGACGATCGTTTTCGTTCCCGAGACGCGTTTTCCGATGGCGACGAGATACACGGCGACCGTTCCCGCCGGAACTGTGTCCGCTGCCGGCGAGCCCCTTGAAAAAGAAGTCTCCTGGACGTTTTCGACCGCGCCGCCGGAAATCACGGACTTTCAGCCGACAGGTGCGCGGGTTCGGCCCGGGGCGCTTGTTTACGCCCGGTTCAACCAACGCATCGAGCCCGCGAGCGTGCTTGCGAAGACAACCGCCACTGCCGACGGCCGAAAGATCGGGTTGAGACTCGCAACGTCCGACGAGATCGCCGCGGACAAGAACCTCTCCGAACGGATCGCCAACCAATTGCCCGATCGGTTTGTTGTTTTTCGGGCCGTCGAGCCGTTTCCGCGTGACTCGCTCGTGACTGTGACCTTCGATGCGGAAACACCGTCGGCCGAAGGACCGCTCACGGCGTCTTCACCGTTCTCACGAAGCTTTGAAACATACGGCTCATTCAAACTCGCCAAGTCATTTTGCGGCTGGCCGGAAGACAATCGGATCTGCGGTCCGAATCAGGACTTCTCGATGCGGTTCACGAATCAGCTCGACCCCGATTCGTTCGACAAATCGCTGGTCAGGATCGAACCGCCGATCGAGGATGCCGAGATCGTGATCTATGGCGACCGGATCGATGTTGAGCGCGGCATCAAACGGCCCCGACAGAATTACAGGGTCACGGTTTCAGGACGGCTCAAGGACAGCTTCGGCCAGACTCTCGGTTCCGACATTACGGCTGAGTTTCGCACCGGGCCCGAGACGCCCGCGATCTTCGCTGATTCCGGGCGTCAGGGATTTCTGACCGTCGACCCTGACGCGAAGCCGGTTTATTCCGTATTCGCGCGGAATTACAAGCGGTTGAAGATCAAGATCTACGCCGTCGGTCCGGAGGATTTCGGTGCTTACCAATCGCTTCGGGAGACGGAATCAACAAAGGCCCCTGAGATCGGGACGCCGGTTTTTGAAAAACGCCTCGGTGTCAGGGGAAAGGCGGACGAGTTCAAAGAAGCGAGGATCGACCTTGCGCCCGGATTCGCGGCTGGAAACCATCATTTGATCCTCGTTGTCGAGCCGGAGAGCGATCCCGAAGACACGGCTGAACAGCGTGTCGTCGTCTGGGTCCAGTCGACGAAGATCGGGGTCGATGGTTTTGTCGATCCGGCACGTCTAACGCTCTACGCGAGCGATCTGAAATCCGGAAAACCGCTCGCAGACGTCGAAATTGCGCTTTCGACCGGGCAGACGGCGAAATCGGCCGAAAACGGGCTTGCGACGATCGCGCTTCCGTCCGTGAACGCGACGGGCGATTGGTTGATCGCAAAGCGCGGCGGAGATTCCGCTGTTCTTTTTGCAACCGATTCGTATTTCAACAATCGGCAATGGCGCAACACTGACTCCCGCAATCAATTGCGTTGGTTCGTGTTCGATGACCGGGCGATGTACCGTCCCGGCGAAACCGTTTCGCTGAAAGGATATTTGCGCCGTTTCACTGCCGGCGTCGCGCCGGACATCGACGGTCTGAATGAAAGCGTCACGAATGTCGACTACGCATTGCGAGATCCTCTCGGCAACGAGATCGCGAAGGGCCGAGCCGATGTCAACAAGTTCGGCGCGTTCGACTTGAGGATCGATCTTCCCGAAAACGTCAACCTCGGATACCAAACCCTGAAATTCAGCGCCGAAAATGAGATCGAGTCGTCTGTTTTCGAGCATCGATTTCAGATCCAGGAGTTTCGGCGGCCCGAATTCGAGGTCACCGCGAAAAACGACTCGCCGGCCCCTTACTTGCTCGATCAATCGGCGATCGCGTCGGTCGAGGCGAAATACTATGCCGGCGGAGCTCTCAAGAACGCCGACACCGTTTGGACCGTCAAGGCGACGCCGGCGGAGTTTTCGCCGCCAAACCGCGAAGGCTTCACGTTCGGGGAATTCGTGCCGTGGTGGCAGCGTTGGAGGTCGAACCGCTTCGAAACGACAAAGACGAAGACATTTTCGGGCAAGACCGATGCGAACGGGAAGCACCGTTTGGCGCTCGACTTTCTGAGCGCGGACGAGGCGCGGCCCTACACGGTCACCGCCGAAGCTCGCGTTTCCGACGTCAACCGCCAGACGCTTGCGGCGTCGACGACGATGCTCGTTCATCCATCGGATCTTTACGTCGGCGTCCGCACCGAGACGGCCTTTGTCCTTCCGAACCAGAGTTTCAAGGTCGAAACGATAGTTACGGACATCGGCGGAGAAGCGGTCGCGGGTGTTCCGCTGACGCTCGTCGCCGAACTCAAGGATTGGGAACAGATCAAGGGCGAATGGAAGGATGTCACGGTTTCGACCGAAGTCTGCGAGACTCGCTCACGGGAAAGCGCCGCCGTCTGCGATTTCAATGCGAGCCGCGGCGGCCGGTTCGAGTTCACCGCAACGGTTTACGATTCCAAGCGCCGGAAAAACGTCACCAAATCGCAAATGTGGGTTGGCGGCGGAAAGTCCGAGATCTCGCGCGATGTATCGCAGGAGACGGTCGAACTGATTCCTGCCAAGAAGTTGTATGCGCCCGGCGATACTGCAGAAATACTCCTGAACGCGCCGTTTTATCCGGCAGAAGGCGTGATCACGATTCGCCGCCGCGGCATCGTTCGAACGGAGCGTTTTACGCTCAACGAAGCTTCGACGGTCTTGAAAGTCCCGATCGACGAAGGGCTGGTTTCGAATTTCCATCTTCAGGTCGATCTTTTCGGCTCGGCCGCCCGCGTCTATTTCGAGGACGAGCGGGACAAGAAACTGCCGACGCGGCCGGCGTTCGCGACCGGAGAACTGAGCCTTGGGGTTTCGACAAAAACCCGCACTCTGACTGTCACGGCCGAACCAAGATCGCGCGGCCTCGCTCCGGGCGGCGAGACGGAGATCGATGTCGCGGTGAAGGATTCTCAGGGACGGCCCGCGGGGAATACGGAGGTCGCGGTGGTCGCCGTGGACGAAAGCATTCTGGCGCTTACCGATTATCGCATCCCGGATCCGATCGGTGAATTCTACGGCGATGTCGAGCAACGCGTTTCAAGCCATTACTCGCGTGGTTCGATCTCGCTGGCCGACCCTTGGGATCTTACCGACGCGTCGAAGCTGGGATTTCGAAGTGACGGCCGTGGTGCGGGTGTCGGCAACGGTTACGGGTTTGGGAGCGGCAACGGGAGCGGCGACGGGGATGGCGACGGGATCAGTTTCGGTCTTTACGACCTGCGAAACGGGCGCGAATCGGACTCGCCGTTTCGCCGGCTCGAGATCCTTGCGAACCTCCAGCGTCCGCCGAACGCTCCGGAGCCGATTCGGATCCGCCGGAACTTCGACGCGCTCGCGCTGTTTTCACCGACGGTCCGGACGGATCGCGACGGTCGGGCGACGGTTCCAATCAAGTTGCCCGACAACCTGACCCGTTACCGGATCACGGCCGTCGCCGTGACGAACGCGAAACAGTTCGGCAAGACCGAATCGGCGATCACCGCGAGTCAGCGCCTGATGGTCCGACCGTCGGCGCCTCGGTTTATGAATTACGGAGACCGAGCCGAACTGCCGGTCGTTCTTCAGAATCAGACGAACGAAACGCTGACCGTGAATGTGGCTGTCCGCGCTTCGAACGCCAGGTTGACGAACGGAATCGGGCGTCGCGTCGCGGTTTCGGCGAACGATCGCGTCGAATTGCGGTTTCCGGTAACGACCGATTCGACCGGACTCGCCCGTTTTCAGGTTGGCGCGGTCGCGGGCGAACTTGCCGACGCCGCGGAGTTCGCGTTTCCGGTTCTGACGCCGGCGACGACCGAGGCTTTCGCAACCTACGGGACGAGCGATAAGAACGGCGCTCTTTCTCAAAAAGTGTCGGCGCCCCCGGATGTCTGGCCCGATTATGGCGGGCTCGAGATAACGACTTCGACAACGCAACTCCAGGAATTGACCGACGCATTCATCTATTTGCACGCTTATCCGTTCGAGTGTTCGGAGCAGGTTTCGTCCCGAATGCTGAGCACTGCGGCGCTCCGCGATGTGCTCGCGGCGTTCAAGGCCGACGGTCTGCCTCCGAAAGGTGAGCTTGACGCCCGAATGAATGTCGATATCGAAAAAATCAGAAAACTTCAGCACGCGGACGGCGGTTTCAACTTCTGGTCCGCAACCGGCGACTCGATTCCATACGTCTCCGTTCACGTGACTCACGCCTTGGCCCGCGCGCGGGAGAAGGGTTTTGCGGTTCCTCCGAAAATGCTCGATCGCGCCGGTGATTTTCTGAAGAACATTGAGGCGCGGTCACGCCAATACTATGGAAATCCGATCGGCTGGACGTTGTCGGCGTACGCCCTTTACGTGCGTGATCTTCTCGGCGACCGCGATTTGAAAAAGGCGCGCCGATTGGTTGCGGAATCAAAGATCGAAACGCTTTCGCCGGAAACGATCGCGTGGCTGCTGCCGATATTGGCCGAAGACAGGGAATCGGCGAAGACGGTCAGGGAGATGCGCCGCGTACTGCTCAATCGGGTCGTCGAAACGGCCGGTCGGGCAAACTTCGTTTCGGGAAATCGCGATGGCGAGTATGAACTGCTTTCGTCGAATCGTCGGACGGACGGGATCGTACTTGAAGCGCTGATCAGAACGCGCTCGGCAACGACCGACGACCTGTTGCCGAAACTCGTCCGCGGGCTTCTCGATGGTCGCGTTCGCGGGCGTTGGCGGAACACACAGGAAAACGCGTTTGCGTTGCTCGCCCTCGACCGTTATTTCAAGGAGTTTGAAAAAGACGTTCCCGATCTGAAAGCACGCATCTGGTTCGGTGGGTCCTTTGTCGGCGAGCGGAGCTTTGCCGGCCGTTCGGCGGATTCAGGTTTGGTGAAGGTTCCGATGAGCGAGGTTTTGCGGCAAGGAACGCCGGAACTTATACTCGACCGGCAGGGGACCGGACGACTTTATTATCGGATCGGTTTGAGATACGCGCCGAAGAACGCGCGACTCGAGTCGGCCGATTACGGCTTCACGGTCGAGCGCGGTTATTCCCCGATCGACGATCCGGCGGATGTCATTCGAAACGCCGACCGAAGCTGGACGATCCGGGCCGGCGCGCGCGTTCGCGTCCGGCTGCGGTTGGTCGCACCGAAGCCGGGCAATCACGTTGCGCTGGTCGATCATCTGCCGGCCGGTTTCGAGATCGTCAATCCCGAACTGCTGACGAGCGAGCGCCTGCCGCCTGAGCCCGAAAATCCGCGCGGCCGTTGGTTCGACCATCAGAATCTGCGCGACGACCGTGCCGAAGTTTTCAGGTCGATGCTCTGGCCTGGAATCTGGGATTACACCTACATTGTGCGCGCTACGACTCCGGGCGAATTCATCGTGCCTCCGGCGAAGGCCGAGGAAATGTATTCCCCCGAGACGTTCGGACGGACGGCGACGGAGTTTGTGACGGTAAAGTGAAAAAGGGGTAGACGGAAGAAGGGCGGGCTCGGATGGATCGGGCGCATGAATCCGCGCTGCAACAAAAGTCATCGGATCCAAATGCCCGTCAATAATTTCCACGAATGCCTGATGCCGTTTATCCAAAACTCCGAGAACCGTTCACCGCCGCCGGCGACGAAGGCGATGACGGCGCCGTAGCAGATGAGGTTCATCACCGGCAAGATCAGAAGCGTTTTCAGGATTCCGGCTTTCTTCAGATCGGGTTGGCGAAAACTCGTTTCGCTCCAGCTTGAAACGAGGTGAAAGGCGGTCGCCCAGCCGAGCGCTCCGAGCAGGTAGTTCGAACTCATTCCTGCAAACCAGGCAACGACAACGACGAAGATCGAAACCGTCGGGAAAAAGTACGGCGCAAGCGTGACCCAGGTCTGACCGGTCGTTCCCCAGCCGACGTGTTTCACCTCGCCGCCCCCGTGGGCGCTGACGCGAAAGCCGACGGGCATTTTCAGAAACAGAAGTCCGATCAGCAAATGGGTCAATTCGTGTTCGAACGTTTCAATCCAGCTCCAGATCGAATGGATCAGCGGCCGCAGGAGGAAATAACACGGAACGAAGATCGCGGCTCCCGCCAAAAACGACGTCCAACGCGGATCGCGAAGCGAAACCGTTGCCGCCGCCCGCAAGGTTTCAACGCCGAAGCCATAAAACAGAAACGGCACCGACACGGCGAACAGAATGAAACATATCTTCGAAAACGTCTTCATCGGCCTTACACGAAACTACGGACTTCGACCGCTTTTGTCAAAAATTTACATTACCGAATCCCTCGACGCGGCAACCCGCAACCGTACGAACATAAAAACGGGCGCGACAGACACGCCCGTTCAATTCAGATTTGAAACACCGTCATTCGATCACGAACGTTGCGGGTTCCAGCTTTTGATTGATGAAATACTGGTTGAATGCCAGCTTCCAGATCGCCGTCTGCGCACCGCTCATCGCATCGGTAAGCAGCGTGATCTTCATTGCGTGCGGCAGATCTAAGCCGTCCTCTTTCTTGAAATCGGAGAAATCCTCGGTCAGAAAATAACGCGCCTCGCGCTGTCGGGCCGAAGAATCCGCGGTTCGCCCCTGCTGCGCGGATATGATCTTGCGATATTCCGTTCTGACGTGCCGGAAGGTCTCTTGGTCGATGTAGATCCGGATCGTCAGGTCGGAACCGCCTTTCGGCGAGTAAGAAAGGACGTAGGTTTCGCGGTCGTCGATCTTTTTCGTGCCTTCGGATTCGACCTTTGCCTTTCTGGCCGCGAGATCGTAAAGTGCCCACGTCGGAGAAAGGACGCCGCCGAAAAGTCCTTCCGAGAACGGGTCGCCGAAACTGAAAATGTAGCGGCCCAAAGCCGACCGCTCGCCCGGCAGAGTGAATCCGACGGTCACTTTCTTTCCGTTGTAGCCCATCTTGTCCTGCGGATATTTGGGATTCTGGAACGCCATCGCGAACGCCGATTTGTCGCCTTCAAAGGCAAGGACGCTCTGGCCGCTGATCTTCATCCCGCCCGAGGCTTCGATCTCATATTCGGCGGTGCCGATCACGACACGGTTCTTGACCGCACGTTTTTCAGCGGAACCGACGGCTGCCAAATGTTTGGCGATGATCTCTTCGGCCTTCAATTTCTGAGCCACGGCAAGACCGGAAAACAAGAAAAGGCAAACGGCCGCGATCGCGGCGAAACTTAACGACTTCATCTTCAAAAACCTCACAAAATCAAGCATTCGGGGATACTTTTTAAGATACAGGAAACAAGTTTGGCTGTACAGTTTTGATGCCCCCAAGCTCCCGCCGCGACCCGAACCACAACTCTTCCGGCAGCGCCAGCCCGAACTCGCCCGTCAACCAGCCGCAGAGCGGCGGCAGACTTTAGCCGTGGCGCGTAAACCCACGGTATTGATCAAAAAGGACGCCCGAGTCGCAGAGCGACGACACGGTACATTTTGGATTTTGAATTGCCGATTTGGAGGATTCCGTCGATTCCAAGGTCACAACATCCCGAGTTTCGACGATTCCAAATGGTTTCCCCTCGGGCATTTCGCGATCCGTCGCATCCGAATTGGGCAAAATCCGTATTCGCAGATCCCAATTCCCGAGCGCGATGTGCCGCCGCTGCCGCGGCTCGGGGACGAGTTCGCGCGACGTTACCGTGGGCTTACGCGCCACGGCTAAACTATGCCGCCGCTCGCGCGGCTGGTTGAACCGCGAATCTTGAGTCGACCGGGACCAATCGCGCCGAAGCCGACGCATTGGTCTCAGGAGATCGGTACGGCAACAGCACGGCACTGAATCCATCGATTGGCGTGGTTCAGACATTCACGACGCCGACGATCGATCCGGCGACGAACCGGTTCATTGCCGCCAATCAAAACTTTCGCAACGACAAAAACGGAAATCTGGCCACCGACGGCGACAACCGAACCGTCATCTTCAACGGCGAGAACAAACAGCACGAGATAAAGAACGCCGCAGGCCAGACGATCGGGCGATAATTTTATGACGGCGAGGGAAAACGCGTCAAGAAGATCACCTGGAACACCCAGGGAGTTTCGGAGACGACTGTTTTCGTCTATTCCGTGGGAAAGCTCGTCGCGGAATACTCTAACACGCAGGTTCCGGTGACGAATCCGACGACACGCTATCTGACCGAAGACCATCTCGGACACCGCGCGTGATCACGGACAGCGAAGGCAACGTCATCTCAGGCCGCGATCTTCTCCCGTTCGGCGAATAGCTCGGGGCCGACGTCGGCGCACCTATGTTGCACCAAACACAAAAGGCAGGCTTTCGGGCCTGCCTTTGCGGTTGCTTAAACGTTCTGTTTATTGAAGTTGAAATGGTACACCCGGCATGATTCGAACATGCGACCCCTTGATTCGTAGTCAAGTACTCTATCCAGCTGAGCTACGGGTGCACAAAGGCGAATGAAGAGAATACTAATTCGGGCGATTATGTGTCAAGCAAAGTGGGGGAGAGTGCAGAGTGCAAGCAGAGTGCAAGCAGAGTGCATAGTGCAGAGTGCATAGTGCAGAGTGCAAGTGCATAGTGCAGAGTGCATAGTGCATAGTGCATAGTGCAAGGTGCGGAGTGCAGAGTGCAAAATGGAAAGTCCCGACACTTGTTTTTTTCCGGACTATGCACTCCGCACTCTGCACTATGCACTCTGCACTATGCACTATGCACTCCGCACTATGCACTTTGCACTTGCTCTTTGCTCTTATTTCGCGAAATATCCGGGCCGGGTTCTTGAGATCAGTTCCGCGTTGTCGACGTCGAGGCGGATGGTGCGCCATTTGCCGTCGCGCTTTTCGTTGGTCGACTGATATTCGATCGTGTAGAGCGTCCGAAGTTCGGCGGCGACGGCGGCGTAGAGACGGCCCATTTCTTCGAGTCGGTTGATCGTGTTGAGCCGTCCGCCGGTGCGGTCGGCCATTATCTGCAGGCGCTGGCGCGCGGCCGAGAACATCGCGATCTGGATCGGCGTCGGATCGGCCAGTTTGAAAGGGTCTCCGGTCGGCAGCGCGAGAGGATAGATCGTCACGCCCTGAACGTCCGACTTGCCGAGGACGCGAACGAGCAAATCGCTCGCCTCGGGTTTGATCGCCGCACTCAGATCCTTTTCGTTCACCCTCTGCAGAAAATCACGATCGATGTCGCGGGCCGCAGTGTCGACTCCATCGGTCAGAACGATGATCGCCTTCCGGCGTTTTCCCTCGCCCTTGAGCTTTTCGAGCGAGAAATCGAGCGCCTTGTAAAGCTGCGTCTTTCCGCGCCCGTTGGCGACGCCGATCGAATTTCCGATCGTCTTTCGGTCGGTCGTGAAATCGTTGCGGAGATTGACCTTGTCGTAAAATTCAATGACCGCGACCCGGTCGTCGGGCGCGAGCGCGTCGACGAAGCGATATGCCGACTGCCGGATCGTTTCGCGAAACCCGAGCGTCGAACCCGACATATCAAGGATCATCACGACCGAGAACGGCGCGACGGTCGGCTCGAAACGCGAGATCGACTGTTTGACGCCGTCCTCAAAGATCGCGAAATTGTCTTTTGAGAGACTGGTGATCGGGCGCCCCTGGCGGTCGACGACGCCGACGTTCAGCCGGACGATCGAGGAATCGACCGTGATCGGCTCATCGTCCTGCGCGAACGCGATGCCGGCGCACAGGAACAACGTAAATGGTAGAAAGAATAAAAGTTTGCGAAACATACACGAAATTTTACTAATCAGACGCCGATTTCCGAAGCCTGGTTGCACCGCCGCGCCGAATTGGTTTTACGATGTTTCGTCGATCGCTGTTTCAATTCTGCCTTCGGTGTCAGGCCCGGCGGGTTTGCCGGGGATCAACCCTGATTCTGGGATCCAGATTCGGGGGCTTCGAAGAACCAACCATACTGCGTTTCCCGAGTGGTTTCCGGAACAGTTATCAAACTTATCTTTCCGGAAGACAGTGATTTCAAAGTAGTTGAGTTGGTAGTCTGCGAATGAACACAGGTCGGCGTGTCAGCCGCGGAAAATCCCGACGAGCGTGTTACACACGCTGAATTGAATTGTTCGTGGTTGACACCACGTTCCGCTCCGCTTCACGTGGTGCTCCGCACGCTTGAAGATTCCCAAACGGCCTTTTTCCGACAGGCTCCTGGAATACTGGAATGCTGGAATATCTGGAATCCGGAATACTCGTTTCCTCCCAAGTGTTCTTTCAATGCTCCCGATCACGCAAGCGGCCGATCCAAAACTCTGCGATCTTGGCGAACTTTGCACGAAATGCAGATGATTCATCGCCGATCAGGAGTTGCACCGTGCGGAGATCCCAAAGAACGCAACGTCTCCGGGGCGAACCCGATAGGTCGGACCTTGTGACGCCTTACGCGCAACGTCAAACTGCGGAGCGATTTGTCAAAGGACTCTTTAACAACCAGGCCGAATTGGACTATAATCCAACTCAAACGAATTTACGGCGGTTCCGTCACATTACCGCCGACTCAACGCCTCGAATAGAAAAAGGGGAACCTCAGTGATCTATAAACCCAATTTTTGCTGCAATTGCGGCGAAAAAATCGAACGTGTCGAATGGAATTTCTCGAACAGCCGCCGATTCTGCGATGTTTGCCAAACCGAGTTCTTCGTCGAGGACTGGCTACCGACGGTCCTCGCCGGCGTGATGGCGATGATCGGACTCTTCGGCGTCGGAACTTACTTCAAGGCGGCAAGCGCGCCGCCACCGGCCGCGTTCAGCAAGCCCGCGCCCGTCCGAAACGCGAACCGAAACTCGAACGTCGCCGCGGACCAAACACCGTCCCCGGCGAATCGAAACATCGCAAACTTCGGCGAGCGGACGCGTCCCACTCCGGAGCCAACCGAGGAATCAGCCGAGTTTTGCGGCGCTTTGACCAAGAAAGGGACGTCGTGCACACGCCGCGTCAAAGGCGGCGGACGGTGTTGGCAACACAAAGATCAGCCGCCTCCGGCGGGAAATTCGAAAACGCGCGCCGCGCCATAGTGATTTTTCGCGGAAATTCCTTATAATTCTTTTGATTGGCAAATTTCAGAGAACCGTTTGCGGCGAATCATATGACACCATTAGCACAAAACACTTTACTGCAGAACCGATATCTTGTCGGCCAGATGATCGGCCAGGGCGGAATGGGCGAGGTTTATCTCGCGATAGATCAGCGCGTCGGCGGTCCGGTGGTGATCAAGCGCACCTATTTTGCCGGCGACGACGTTCTCGGCGGCGGTTTCGAAAACGAGGCGCGTGCGCTCGGGCGTCTGCGACACCAAGCGCTGCCGAAGGTTTCCGACCATTTCGTCGAGAACGGCGAACAGTTTCTCGTGATGGATCATGTTGCCGGCGACGACCTGTCAAAACGCCTCGCAACGACGCAAACGCCGTTTCCGCTGAGTTGGGTGATGTTCTGGGCCGACCAATTGCTCGACGCGCTCGTTTATCTTCACTCGAACGAGCCGGCGATCGTCCATCGCGACATCAAGCCGCAAAATCTCAAACTGACGGAAAACAACAACGTCGTTTTGCTCGATTTCGGGCTGTCCCGAAAGGGAGTTGCGAAACTTGAGGGCGGCGCGGGATCTGCGGGTTTCGCCAAGCCCTACGCGCCGCTTGAGCAGATCCGCGGCGCCGAAACCAACCCGCGAAGCGATATTTTTTCGTTCTCCGCGACGCTCTACTTTCTTTTGACGAACGTTGTCCCGCCGGATGCGACCCAGCGGGCCGACGCCGTTCTGAGTGGGAGACCCGATCCGCTTCGGCCGATAAGCCAGATCAATCCGGAAGTTCCGGCTTCGGTCTCGGAAGTGATCCAGAAGGGAATGGCGGTTAGCCAGGACCAGCGTTTCGCTGATGCGCGATCGATGCAAAAAGCACTCCGCGAGGCGTTCGCGCGGATGAACGAGGCGACTTCCGAGAAGACCGTCGTGATGAATGCGCCGGTAGAGACGTCTCCCGGCGAAGCGCAAATGGCCTCAAAAGAAGATATGGGCGCGGCAACCATCCCGTTCGGAATGGTCGTCAATTTGCCGGAACCGTCGACCCCGGCCCCGGCGGAGGTTCAGCCCGCCGAGTTTGACGCGACGATCCGCTATGACGGCCCGATCATCGACGCGCCGGCGGCTCCGGATTCGACGCCGAAACAGGCCGATATCAAGACCGAGGTCTTCATCTCGCCGAACCTGACTTTTGAGGAACCTTCGGCGCCGTTCACCGAAACACCGGCTCCGGCGCCGTTCACAGAGATGCCCGAGTCTTTTGGCGAGACGCCTTCTGCGCCGGCGGCGGCGAACGAGACATTTCTTCCCGACGCAACCGTGCCGATCGTGAATCTGGACGCGCCCGAGGCACCGGCTCCGCATAACGATCAAACGGGTTCGTACGGCGGATTTTCCGAAACGAGCGATTTTTCGGTTCCGGCTTCGCCGTTTGCGGACGGCGGTTTTTCGGAGACGCCGGCGGCCGAATCATTCGCGCAGCCAGAGCCTGAACCGGCGAGTCCGGCGGCGGTGGCGGCAGTTGCCGCCGCGCCCGAAAAGAAAAAGACGTCGAAGGGATTCCTGATCGGAGTGTTGATCGCGTTGTTCCTGCTGATGATTCTCGGCGCGGGCGGCGCCGGTCTCGCTTGGTACGTCTATTCGGGCAAAGGCAGTTTGTTCGGTCCGTCCGAAACGCCGACACCGTTGCCGACGCCGTCAGCTTCGCCGACCGTGACGGCGACGCCGACGCCGGACGAATCGAACACCTCGAATCAAAACGGAACGGTCGATTCGTCGCCGTCGCCGACCGTGTCGCCGGAACCGACCGCGACTCCGGCAACCGATGTGACGCCTGACCGACAGAATACGCCTGTAACGCGACCGACGAACGTTCCGCCGACGCCGCGTCCGACGCAGGTAACTCCGCAGACGCCTCGGCCGACGATCAAGCCGACCGTCAAACCGTCGGCCAAACCGACGCTTCGCGGACGCGAGATTCCGCAGTAAGCGGGAGGATTTGAAAAGATGCAAAGGTACAAATTGATTAGATTTTTCGTTTTGTTCATCGTTCTTTCGATCGCCGCCGGATCGGCGGTCTCGGTTCCCGCGCAGTCAAAAAAAGATCGCGAACGGGCCCGCAAGATCGCTGTTCAGGGCGACGCGTTGTTCAACAAAAAGGACTATCGCGGCGCGATCGGCAAGTATGCCGAGGCGATCGTCGTTTTTCCCGGCTATGCGGCGGCTCATTACTGGAAGGCGTACGCCCATTACTATTTGAAGGAAAACGACCAGGCGCTGACCGATTTTGACGCCGCCATCGCCAAGGGCTACGACAAACCGATCGAGATCTATCGTGTGCGTTGGTTCCTGTATTTCGAGAAGGGCGACTACGACGCCGCGTTCCGCGATGCCTCCGAGG
Organism: Acidobacteriota bacterium; assembly: GCA_016715115.1. NCBI lineage: Bacteria > Pseudomonadati > Acidobacteriota > Acidobacteriota bacterium. The sequence continues at coordinate 26,102 of JADKBM010000016.1, read as the reverse complement.
CGGCGCGGATCGAACCGAAGAACGCCAACTATCAATTCGCACTCGGTGACATTTTCAAGGCCAAGAAACAGTATCCGGAAGCGATCGAGAGTTACAAGAGAGGGCTTCAGTTCCGTCCGAACGAGGCGGATGTTCATTACAATCTCGCCGAATCTTATGCGAACGTCGGCGATTATCTGAACCAGGGGTTCGCGGCGCTCGATGCTCTGAAGTACAAAACGCGGTTCGTCGGCGAGTCTTATTTTTTGGTCGCGGACGCGCTCTATCGTGCGAAGAAGTATGACGAAGCGATCGAATACTACGAACGCGCGATCAACGTCAAGCCCGAGATCTACGGTGCTTATATTGCGCTTTCGGACATCTACCGGATCAAGAACCGCTTCGCCGATGCGGTCGCGACCGCGAAAAAGGGAATCGAGCGTTACCCGACGGATTACAACCTTTGGATCGGATTGAGTTGGTATTACAGCCTCGCCGACAGGCATCAGGACGCGGTGATCGCGGCGCAGGCAGCGATCAAACTCGATTCGGCGCAGTCGATGGGATATACGAACCTTTGCCGTGCCCTCAACGACACGAAACAATACAGTCAGGCGGTTCAGGCTTGCAACTCGGCCTTGCGGATCAATCCTGGCGACGGTGAAAGCCATCTTTACATCGCCCGCGCGTACGAGTTCTTGAATCAAACCGATCGCGCCGTCGACAACTACAACAAGGCGATCACGGGACTGATCAAATATACTCAGGAGAATCCGGACTATTCGGACGGGTTTTATCTGCTCGGCAACGCATACTTCGCGCTTCAGAAGGACAACGACGCGATCAGGGCATATCTCGAATGCCTGCGGCTTGCGCCCAATTTTGCCCGGGCGCGATACACGCTTGGATATTCGTATTTCTCGGTCGGCAACAAATCGGCCGCACGTGAGCAATACAATCTGCTTCTGAACCTTGATCCGGTTTTGGCCGAGAAACTGCGGGCGGTGATCGAGAAATAGATCACGCATTTGTTTCGTCTCGAGAAGTAGATAGCGACAACACCGCGCCTTTGCGACTTGGCGGGAAAACGATCGGTTCGATTTGAATCGGCCGATGTTCCCGCTATTTCGCGAGGGCGCGACGTCCGAATGTTAAAGCGTTCAGTTCTGACGGCTCGATTCGTATCCAAAAGTCCGCCGTATTCTTTGTTCACTTTCCCCGATGGGCTCAATCCGCTAACCTTATACCAGGAGGGACAACAAACAAGGGATGGAAAAGCAAGACAGCATATTCGAGAATTTTGAAAAGACGGCCGCGGAACTATTTGAGAATCTCGCGGTCACGTTTGCCGGGCCGGCCGAAACTTTGCGTGACGGAACCGAACTCGATCCGGTAACTCTGCCGCGCGACCTCTACGCGCACCACGGGGCGCAAACCGAATGGTGGTACTACACGGGTCACGGCGAGACTTCGTCGGGAAAGCGTTTCGGATTCGAACTCGTATTCTTCAAACGGCGGACCGACCTCGACAAATTCTCGATGGTTCCGTTGCGGATCCTCGGCAATCCCATCTATTTCGCGCATTTCGCCCTGACCGACGTCGACGGCGAGAAATTTCAATACGCGCATCGCAAAAGCTCTAACGGTTGGTTCGACTATCCGGCCTCGGCGAGCGAGAACCATTTTCACCTTCGGCTCGGCGACTGGTCGCTGCGTGAATCGCACGGGACGCAGATCCTCCGCGCGACCGTCGGCGATCTCGTCTTCGAAGCCGATCTCAAGCCGTCGAAAGCGCCGATCCTGAACGGCCGCAACAAGGACGGCGTGTCGTACAAGGACGAAGGCGAAGCCTCGCGCTACTTTGCATATACGCGGATGGAAATGGAAGGCGATATCGTCCGCGGCGGACGAGCCGAGCATTTCAAGGGTTCGGCGTGGATGGATCGCGAGTTCGGAACGTGGACGCCGACCGAGAACCAAAAAGGCTGGGATTGGTTCTCGATCCAACTTGAAAACAATACGGAGCTGATGTGCTATCAACTGCGCGACAGCGAGAATCGGGTCTCGCCGTTCTCAAGCGGGACGTTCATCGACGCCGATGGCAAGTTCACGCCGCTCACGCACGAGGATTTCTCGATCGAGCCGACGGGCTTTTGGAAATCGCCCGCATCGGGCGCGACCTACCCAAGCGGTTGGCGGGTCAAATGCGACCGATTCGGACTCAACCTGCTGGTGACGCCGTATCTTCGCGAACAGGAACTCGACACGCGCGGAACGACGATGATCATTTACTGGGAAGGCGCCTGCGAAGTCGCCGGCGACGTCGGCGGACGCGCATATGTTGAGTTGGTCGGCTATGACCGTTCGCACGAATCTCCTAATCTGGCCTATTTCTTGATGGGAAACCAGTTCGTTGGATAAAGCTTCCCGGCACAATCCATTTGGGATTTTGGATTTCGGATTTTGGATTGGTCGTGACCAAAAGGAATCCGATCGCGACACGCGGTCTTTCATCGATTTGCGGTCACGTGTGATCGCGAACTCTTATGGGTGGACGAAAATCCGCAAATCCCCATTCCAAAATGCGATGTGTCATTGCTGACTCGGGACCACGGTCTGAAGACCGTGGCAATTGAAGACCGTGGCAATTGAAGACCGTGGCAATTGAAGACGGCGGCAATTTGGGGCCGGGACTGTCAGAAGGCTGTGTCATATCGCGGGTGGGTTATTTCTTCGTTTTTGGTTTTTTCGTGCTCACGTCGACCCGCTGGATCCGGAGGACTACCCGCACCGAATCAGCGCGTCGGTCAAGCGATGCCGGGACGAACGGTGCGTTTGATGCGTCCTGCCGCAACGCTTTTTCAAGTTCGATGAGCGTCCGCGAATCGTCGAGCGGTTCGACGACCTCGTCAACGATCGCCAATCCGTCGCTGAAAACATCCGCGACCACGACCACCTCGCTGTCCTTCATCGACCCGCGGGTCAGGGACTTGGTCAAAGCGATGAGCGCGCCTTCAGGGTTGATGCTCGGCGATTCACCCGAAACGGCGATTCGTTCCGCCGCAAATGCCGTAGGCGTGATCACGTCTCCGACGCTCGAGGTTACCGGCGGAAGGAAAACGGGCGTTGTTGAATCCTGTGTCGATGCGACGTCGCGCGCCGGTCCGGCCGTTCCCGAAAGCAACATCCAGAGCATCGTGAATCCGATGACGACCGACGCCGCGCTGCCGACCGCGTACGGCATCACGCGCATCTTGAGAAACTCCCGAAAACCCTCGGGAACGAAACCGAAACGCGAATTCCTCGAACGGTAAAGCTCGGTTCTCATCGCACTCCTGACCGTCGAGGTCAGATCGGCGGGTACCGCCGGCCGCGAAATCCGTCTGAGGCTCGAACGCAACAGTTCAAAATCATCAAGCTTCTGGCGGCAAATCGGACACGTTACGAGATGCGAATCCACGACGGCCTTATCTTCAGACGACAAAGATCCGTCCGGATAGAGCGATAGGCTAAGTTGTAAAGTTTCGCAGTTCATATTAATCAAACCGATCTTCGATTTTTGATCTTTGAAAAGAAAGATCTGCGCGAATGTTCAAAAGTTCGAAGATCAAAATTCAAAGTCCAATGTTTTCCGGTGAATAACTGACTGACCCCGGCTGTTTTCCTTTGCGGGAAAACAACGAATGTCCTTGTCGGATCGCAGCGCGCGCTTTCGGCCGTTTGGCTACTTGCTTGTTGCTGGTCAGTTTTCAAAAAAACCGAACCGCTCCGCCGCTTTTGATCCGCCGCCGACACATCGTTACCTTTGACCTCTCGTTTGGCACCGATTTTTCGTCTCCAGGTAAAACCGGGGCGAGTCAATTATCCACCGTTTCGATTCGGGATTTGCGGTGTCCGATTTCGGACCCCGTTTCCCGGATCGAGTTTTCAAATATCCCTCAGGCGTTTTCGCAGATCATCGCGTCCGCGGGCGATCCGCGATTTGACCGTGCCGATGTTGACGTCGAGCGCGGTCGCGATCTCTTCGTAGCTCAGGCCCTCGATGTCGCAGAGCACCACGGCTTCACGGAAGATGTCGGGCAACTCGCCGAGCGCGGCGCGCAAAAGTCTTTCGCGTTCGCGCCGCAACGTCGTTTCTTCCGGGTTCGGCGAATCGGACGAGAACGTTTCGCTGAGCGGCGTCTCCGAAGGGCCGAAACTGACGTCGAGCGAGATCGTCTGATCGCGACGGCGGCGTTTCCACCAGCGGAAACGATTTCGCGACTCGTTGATCGCGATCCGGAAAAGCCAGGTTTTCAAATTCGCTTCGCCGCGGAATTTCGAGATCGCCCTGAGCGCGCTCAGGAAAGTCTCCTGCGTCAGGTCGCGAGCCTCCTCCGGGTCCTGCGTCAAGCGGTAAAGCAATCCGTAGATATCGCCGGCGTAGCGGTTGGCGAGAACGTCGAAGGCATCGGCGTCTCCCGCTTTCAATCTTTCAATGAACTCGATCTCTCCGTAGGCAGCATCGGACCGCGCGGCCAATGCGGCGCGCCCTAATTCCTCATCGTCCAAACTGATTGACTTGCTGAAGAACATCTCCTGCCTAGCGATCTCCTCAACCGGGAATTTCGAATTGCTCACCCGCATATTTCGCGGACTGAACTGTTAGACACCCGATTCCCGGATTTGTTCCCGGCTATTTTTCCGATCGGCCGGACAAACGAAAAAGGCGAATGAAATCCAGTTCATCAGTCCGGTCCCCAGCGCCCCGATTCTTGCGAGGCGAGTCCCGACACTCGAACTAGACGCAAGTTTCGCGGTTTTTCGCGCAATTCGCGGGCAGAAGTTTTCTTTCTTCCCACCACGATCCCTTTCCTTTTGTCTCCGATTCCGGCAATCGCTTGCCACGACCGTGTTTTTAGGCTAAATTAACTCTTTTGGAAAATTTCCATTAGGGCTGATTATATAACGAACAATCATTTGAGAGATTGCAATTTTTAACAGATGGCACGTAAAAAACGAACTCCTGAAGCGGTGTTGCCGACGGAAGAGAAAAAGGAAATACCGCAGTACCGCGATGCGTTTCAGTCGACGATGATCAAAAAGGTCGAGGACGCGCAAAAGAAACTTGAGGGCAAGGGCAAAACGGCGCTGTACACGGTGGCGGCGATCGCCGTTCTGCTTATCGTCGTCGCGATCTTCTGGCGCTGGTCGGGTTCTAACGATGCGAAGGCACAGGCGGCGCTCGGCAAGGCGATCGAAACGTCGCAGGCGCAGGTGACCGACGTCCCGGCCGCGGCTGGTTCGACGCTCAAGACGTTCAAGACCGAAAAGGAACGCGCCGAAGCTTCGATCGCGGAATTCCAGGCCGTCGTCGACAAGTTCGGCGGGGCGGTCGGCGAACGCGCGAAGTATTTTATCGCCGTCAACAAATTGAGCATCGATCGCGCCGGTGCAATCACGGAACTCGAAGGATTGTCGAAGACTTCCGGCGATATCGCCAGCCTCGCGAAGTTCGCGTTGGCGCAGGCGAAGGCGGCCGACGGAAAGACGGATGAGGCCGTGGCGCTCTATCAGGAACTTGCCGGTTCGTCGAATCCGGTCGTCGCCAAGGACTCGATCAATTTCGAACTTGCGACGCTCCTCGAAAAGCAAGGCAAAAAGACCGAAGCGGCTGACATTTATTTCAACATCGCGAAGGCGGCAAGCGAAGCGAAGGACACCGACGGCAAACCGGTCCCGCCGGGAACGACGGCACGCGAGGCCAAGGACAAACTCAAGGAATTGAACCCCGAGAAGGCAAAAGAGATCGTCGAGCCGACTCCGGAGAATCCGCTTGGCGGCGGGAACCTGCCGCCGATCCTGCAGCAGTAAGCTTGAGGGATGACCGATGTGGAATGGGGGTGACGGCCGCGAGCTTTCATCCCTATTTGATTTTGGAATGGCTGAATCTGGCCACAGCGAATTCCAGATTGATCGATCGAATTCAGACTAGAAACAATGGCGGATGAAACGGGAAACAAACTCAGCATTTTTGCCGAAGACGTGCGATCCGGCCTGACCGCGAATCCGAAAAAGCTCTTCTCCAAGTACTTCTACGACGATGCCGGCAGCGATCTGTTTCGAGCCATAATGGATCTGCCCGAGTATTACCTGACGCGGGCCGAGACCGAGATCTTCGATAGGCAGAAACTTGAGATCGCTCGGGCGTTCGCCGCGCATCACGCCGGTTTCGAACTGATCGAACTCGGCGCCGGAGACGGCACGAAAACAGCGATCCTGATCGAAACGCTCATCAACGAGAGGATTGATTTCAGCTACTCGCCGATCGACATCTCCGAAAAGGCGCTCGCGGTCCTGACCGAACAGTTCAAGGCTCGATTTCCGGCGCTTGTCGTCAATCCTGTCCACGACGACTATTTTCACGGACTCGAACGCCTCAAAGCCGGTTCGGAGCGCGGTAAGATCGTCCTGTTCCTCGGCTCCAACATCGGTAACATCACGGTCGCCGACAGCGTCGCTTTCCTGAACCGCGTAAGGTCGTCGATCAATGACGGAGATCTGTTGTTCATCGGTTTCGACCTGCAAAAAAATCCGCAAACGATCTTGCGGGCCTATGACGATTCCCGCGGCGTCACGGCGGCCTTCAATCTGAATCTGCTGACACGGATCAACCGGGAACTCGGAGGGAATTTCGAACTGTCGAAGTTTTCACATTATGCGAACTATGACCCGGCCGACGGCGCCGCGCGATCGTATTTGATCAGCCGCGAGAATCAGCGGGTGACCGTGGAGTATTTGGGCAAGACCTTCGAGTTTCGGGCTTGGGAGCCGATCTTTATGGAGATATCCCAGAAATACACGCTCGGGATGATCGCCGATATTGCCAGGAAAAGCGGGTTCAATGTCGTCACCGAATTTCTCGACGAGAAGCGCTACTTTGCGGATTCGCTTTGGCAGAGCGTTGGCTCGGCGCAAGCTAGAACCCCTTTTTCCTGATCCATTCGGAGACGATATCTTTTGGCGGACGTTTGTTTCCGTCGGCTTCGAAATTCAGTCGCCTCATCTCGTCCGTCGAGATCGCGTTCCGCATTTTTTCAAATATCTCACCCAGAATTCCCGATTTGTCGGCGCGTCCGATGAATACCGCCTGATACGGCGGGAAGTAGTTTCGGTCGTCCGTGAGTTGAAAAAGGTCGAGCGCGGCGATCAAACCGTCGGTCGAGTTGCCGGCGATGATGTCGACCTGGTTCGACGCCAGCGCGCGGTAGGTCAATGACAGATCCATTTCGCGCGGTTGCTTCGCGAATTGAAAATCGTACGCCTTTGCAAAACCACTGTAACCATCGGCCCGCGACATAAAGTCCTGGCCGAAACCCGCCTGCCAGTCCTTCGAAAGCGGAACGGCCTGGCTGATCGTTTTGAGGTTGAGCCGCCGCGCCGTTTCGCCGCGAACGAGAATCGCGAAATCGTTCGAAAAACCAAGCGGCGGGCTGACCGTCAGGTCGAACCTCTCGGCATATTGGCTTTTCGTTTGCTGATAAACCGCGTCCGGGTCGGTCAACGGGGCGTTTTTGAGGATCGCCGTGAACGCCGTTCCGGTGTATTCGGGGTAGACGTCGATTTGGCCGGAAACGACCGAATCGTGTGCCAGATTTCCGCCGAGTTCAAAGTTTCGTTCAACCGCGACGCCGCGCTTCTCGAGCATCTGGGCGAGAATCTCGGCAAGGATGATCGATTCGGTAAAGTCCTTTGAACCGACCCTGATCGGGTCTTTGCCGATCGGCGAAACGCCGGAGCCCTGCAAAAAGCTCAAGCCGCCGACCGCCAGCAACAAAATACAGGCGACAACGGTCGCCAATTTTCGCCGGCGCGAACCCGCGCGTTCACCGAAACGAAAGGCGCGTTCGATCTGTCCGATCCCAAAGTCGGCCAAAAGCGCGAGCAGAGCCGAAAACAATGCGCCGGCGAGGAGCAGGTTATTGTCGTTTTGCCGAAGTCCGCGAAAAATGTAAGTGCCGAGACCGCCGGCGCCGACAGCCGCGGCGATCGTCGCGACGCCGACCGCGATCACGATGGCGACGCGGATCCCGGTCAGGATCACCGGTGCCGCAAGCGGCAGTTCGACCAATTTCAGCATCTGCCCGTCGGTCAATCCCATCCCGCGCGCCGCTTCGCGGACTTTCGGGTCGATGTTCAGGATTCCAGTCACGGTGTTGCGGATGATCGGCAAGAGCGAATAAAGAACGAGCGCGATGATCGCGGTTCGCGCGCCGATACCGCCGATGAACGGCAAGGGGATCAGCAACCCGAATATCGCCAGGGAAGGGATCGTCTGCAGAATGTTCGCCAACGCCAGCACCGGGGACCTCAACCTCTCGATGCGCGTCAGCACGATTCCGAGAGGAACGCCGATGAGGACCGACGCGAAGGTCGAGACGGCGACAAGCACCAGATGTTCGCGCGTCAGCACGAGGAGTTCGAACCAGTTTTGCCGCAGAAACTCTAAGAAGTTCATTTCAATGTAGTCCCGCGATCGTTTCGAGGTATGCCTTCGCCAACGGTTCTTCAGCGTTCAGAAATCCCTTCGCGGTTTCGAGAACCAGGATCTTGCCGCGGTCCATCAGCGCGATCCGGTTTCCGAGTAGAAGCGCCTCACGCAGGTCGTGAGTTACGAGAATCGCTGTTTTTCCGAGCGCTTTGACCAGCGCCGCAAATTCTTTTTGCAGAGAGTTTCGGGTTATCGGATCGAGTGCGCCGAAGGGTTCGTCGAGCAGCAAGATCGGCGGGTCGGCCGCCAGCGCGCGGGCGACGGCGACGCGCTGGCGCTGGCCGCCGGAAAGCTCGTGCGGAAAACGGCCGGCAAACGTCTCCGGTTCGAGGCCCACCAGTTCGAGCATCTCACGCGTCCGCGAGTCGGTTTTCGGTGCGTCCCATTTTTCAATCCGGGGAATCAGCGCGACATTCTCGGCGACCGTAAAATGCGGAAAGAGGCCCGCTTCCTGCAGAACGTAGCCGATCCGTCGGCGAAGTTTGATCTTGTCCCAGGACGCCGTCGATTTTCCCTCGACCAGAACGACTCCGGCGGTCGGGTCTGCGAGACCGTTGATCAGCCGGAGCGTCGTCGTTTTTCCGCAACCGGACTCGCCGAGCAGGACGAGCGTCTCGCCGCGTTCGATCCGCAGGTCGAGCCCGTCGAGGATCGTCGCCTGTCCGATCGAAAGTCGAACGTTACGAAGTTCAACCGCGGGTTCATTTTTGTCCGTCAGATAAGTCATATCGCTGAGCCGGGGCACGATAACTTTAACGCGAAAGCCCGGCAAGTCAAAACGATTTCCGTTGCCGCAAGGCGGGGCGGGAATCCGCGGCCTGAGACTTTTCCGGCGGTTTTTGGTTTAATGTCGGTATGCCGGACGATGACAACAAACAGCCATCGATTGATCTCGCGGATCGATACAGTCGAGTGAGGGCGTACACCGAACGACTGTGCGAGCCGCTCGAAATCGAGGATTACGTTCCGCAGCCGTCGGTCGACGTCAGTCCGGCGAAATGGAACATCGCTCATACGACCTGGTTTTTCGAGGAAATGATCCTGAAGCATTTCTCGCCGTCGTATCGGTTGTTTGACGCGCGGTTCGGGTTTCTTTTCAACAGCTATTACAACACCATCGGCGAACGCACCTTGCGGCACAAGCGCGGAGACCTCAGCCGGCCGACAGTCAGGGAGATCTTCGAATACCGCCGGTATGTCGATCGGAAGATGGCGGAGTTCTTGCGCGGAGATTTGCCCGAGGGCGTGGACGATCTCGTGATCCTCGGTCTGAACCACGAACAGCAGCACCAGGAACTATTTTTGACCGATCTCAAGTACACCTTCGGCGTCAATCCGCTTTTGCCGGCGTACAGGGATGATTTCGCGCCCTGCGAAACCGTCCAGCCTGAAGAATCGGGTTTTCTGGACGTCGCCGGCGGGATTTACGGGATCGGTTTTGAGGGTGACGGATTCTGTTTCGACAACGAACTCGGTCGCCATCAGGTTCGTCTCGGCGATTTCTCGATCTCCAAAACACTCGTCACGAACGGCGAATTCCTTGAATTCATCGATGACGGCGGCTATCGGGATCATAATCTCTGGCACGCCGACGGCTGGGACTGGGTCAGTCAAAATCGAATCGACTCGCCGCTCTATTGGCAGATCGGGGACGGAAACCGGCATCAATTCACGCTAAGCGGTTTGCGCCCTTTGAAAAGGGACGCGCCGGTCTGTCACGTTTCATTTTACGAAGCGGCCGCGTTTGCGGAATGGCGGTCGGCGCGGCTGCCGACCGAATTCGAATGGGAAGCGGCGAGCGGTTCGCTCGATTGGGGACTGCGTTGGGAATGGACGAACAGCGCGTATCTTCCGTACCCGAACTTCACGAAGGGCCCCGGAGCGGTCGGCGAATATAATGGGAAATTTATGATCAACCAAATGGTGCTTCGCGGCGCATCCGTCGCAACTCCGCCGGGCCACAGCCGTCCGACCTACCGGAATTTCTTCCAACCGCACCTCCGCTGGCAGTTTACCGGCATCCGGCTTGTCCGCGACTGAGGAGTTTCGGTTGACGCCGAATTACTCGATAAGGATCTCAGAAACGGAGCTTTGAAAAACCGGCTTAACCGCGTTCCCGGGGCGATTGCCGGCAAAGTTTTCAGCCATAATATTAGTTGATAGCGGATAATTGAAAGTTGACAGAGCGCAAATCCACGCAAACTTCGATCGAATTCCCGAATCAGTTGAAAAATTCAACGGCAATTCGTACTTTGTAATAGGACGAACATTTTTTTGGAGATTTTACGTATTTGACCAACACCAGGCAGAACGAGCGCGCCGCGTTTGCGGGAATCAGGGTTTCGCCGAATCGGTATGTGACGGCGATGATGCTCGTGCTGTTTTTTGCCGCCTTTTGCGTCTACCTTGAATGGAACATAGCGGCGGTCGCGCTTTTCGTATCCGGGATCGTCATTCTGCCGGTTTTGGCATTCACCGACCGTATCGTCTTCGACGGGAAGCGGCTTCGGCGGACCGGCATTGTGCCGCGATTCTGGGCTTGGTTCAACAACTTCCACTATCGCCTCAAGATCACCGACATCGAGCAGATCGAAACACAGTCGCTGCGCGCCCTCAAACGCGGCGGGAACGTCTTCTACCGCTACCGCACGTCGTTTTCCGGCCGCGGGATGCATTTTGTCATCGCTTCGGGCGGCGAAGACTATCGCCGGATGGTGCATGAGATATTTCCACGCGTCCCCGCGGACATTCTCGACAACCGTTCGATCGAACTTCGGGACTATCTCGCGGAGCCGAAAGAGGTTTTGATGAAGGCCGAATTCGTGCACATCCCTTCGGCGGACGTTCTCGAAGATTCGGTGTTCGAGTTTCGGGTCGGGAAGTCGCGGCGAACGGAAAAGCGCGCCGAGGGCGATCCGGCGAAAGCTGCCGATCTGAGACAGCTGGCCAATGAATTGCGGCTTTCGGGATATCTCATCCAGGCGCTCGAAGCGTTTCGGCGGGCGCTTCTGATCACGCCGCGCGATAGCTGGCTATTGTTCGAGTTCGCCAGATGTTTGAATTCCTACGCCGCGGCCGAGCGTAACGAGCGTCTTTTGCGACGCGCGATCGCTTCGCTCCGGCTGGTCGAAAAACGCGCCGACGACGGCGAACTGCTGGCACGCGTCGGCGAATCGTATTTTCAGTTCGGCGATTGGCGCCGCGCGCAGACGGCGTTCCAGAAGTCGGTCGAGATCATTGAAGAGAGTTTTCGAGCCGCCCGCGGGATGGCCGAGATCGCCTTGCGCGAAGGCAAGATCGCCCACGTCATACATAATTTTCTGACTGCGAACCGGCTGGCCGAGACCCCGGCGTTGCGCCGCTGGGCGCAGACCGAGGCGGATTACTTTTCGCGGCTTAACGAGAACGAAGAGTATATGGATCTTGAGGTTAGTCGCATCAATCTGCTCGAAACCCTCGAGCGTTCGAAGCGCACGGCGCGACGTGTCGGACTCGTCGGGCTTCCGACGATAATTTTCGGTGTCGTTTTTGACGACCCGCTCGTCGCCAACATCGGCTGGGCCGTTTCGTCCATCGCGCTCGTGCTCTGGCTCGCCCTGATGGTCGCCGTGAATGTTTTCTCTTCGCGGATCCCGTACGAAGTTCTGGAAGAAGAATGAGCGAATTTCGGATTCGCGAATTGCGATTTCGGATTTCGGACTGCTTCACGTCCCGCCCACGGGGCGGCACTCCCGTTAATCCCAGATTACTCATTGAAAGCAATTTCCCGCGAAATACGCGAAATACGCGAAAAACAACATCAAAAATGCCATTTCTCGCGTTTTTGGCGTGATGTTTCGCGGGAAAGAAATTTTCTATTACGTAATTTTGGGTTAATCCAAGATTACCCGAAAAGAGGGGGTTGCCCGCGAATCACGCAAAATACTCGAAAAATTGCCGGAAACCAGTATTTTTCGCGTGATTTGGCGTGATTCGCGGGCAAATCGAATTTGAAAGCTGCAATCTGCGTTGATCGCTGTCGCTGCAGGGCCGCGAAACGATCAGACGCTTCCGGCCTTCTTCGTGCTCGCCTTTTTCGCGGCCGGTCTTTTCGCCTTCGCTTTAGTCGTCAATTTTTTTTTTGGATCCGCAGCGGGCGGATTGAGCATCGATGACCAACGATATTCCGGGGTCTCAACTCCTTCTTCGATCTTCTTGAAGATGAATTCGGTCATCGCGGCGACGATCCATTTGTGGTTTCTTTCCCCGACGGATGCAAGTTCCGCGTCCGGCGCCGGATTCATAAAATCGATCGCATACGGAACTCCGTCCTTGATCGCGAATTCGACGGTGTTGAGATCGTAGCCGAGAGCTTCGCAGATCGTGATCACGTCCTTCTCAACCCGCGCGTGGAGTTCCGGCGTCAGGTATTCGTCGACGTCAACATACTGCATTCCCGAAAGATACGGCTGCGACGGATCGTATGGCATAATCAGGACTTTTTCCTTGCCGACGCAATAGCAACGGACGAAGTGATCGTATTCGATGCCTTCCTGGAGCGTCATACAGAGCGTTCCCGACTGGTTGTATTCCTGCCAGAGTTCCTCCATTGACCAGATCTTCGACACGTTCTTCCAGCCGCCGCCGTCGTGCGGTTTAAGGAAGGCAGGGAATCCGACGTACTCGCAGATCCCTGCCCAATCGATCGGAAACTCGAGATTGCGCAGACTGTCGCTGACGATGTCCTTGATATAACTGTGCTGCGGCAGCAGAACCGTTTTCGGGATCGCGACGCCGAGTTTGTCGGCGAGGCAGAAGTTGAAAAACTTGTCGTCCGCCGACCACCAGAACGGATTGTTGATGATGTATGTGCCTTCGAGCGCCATTCGTTTGAGCATCGCCCGGTAATACGGAACTTCGTGCGAGATGCGGTCGATGATGAAATCGTACTTCTTGTCCTGATCCATCCGGATGCCGCCGACCGTGACCATTTCCGCGACGACCTCGCCGCCGCCGCGTTCGTTGATGCTTTTGATAATTGATTCCGGGAACGTCACTTCGCGCCCCGCTAATATTCCGACTCTTTTCATAAGTTAGTCCTTAAATAAATATGTTCTATGTTGATAAGTGCAGTTTTTCAGTGTTGATCTGAAATTTTAGATTTTAGTAGATGAACGGGCGGGCACGCAAGAGAGCTTTCGATTTGGACTACGATCTGTGGACCTGTAACTTGGTTTTGGAGCTTCGAACTAAGGGCTTTGGGCTGCCGATCTCATTTAATATCGATGCCGAGAAGATCGAACCTCGATGGCCAACGACCAGAATTCAACGTCCCAAGACCAAGACTCTGAGATCAAGTCTAACGGTTTTCCGGCAACAGTTCGTAATTGCCCATCGAGCGGTTGTAGGCATCGAGGGCGCCGACGGAATCGGCGGTGGCGTCTAGCATTTGCTTGGTCATCGAGATCGAATCGGAGAGCTGTTCAAAGTCGAGCAAAGAGAATTTTTCGGGCGTCGACATCGTCACGATCTCGTCGTTGAGATAGCCGAAGAAGTTTTCGATCGACTGCAGTTGGCCCTCGACGAGTTTGACGCTGTTCTCGAGTTCGTCGAACGAAGCGATGCGGCGTTTGAGTATCTCGACGTTCGTCTGCTGGATCCGGCGCGTCTTTTCGTCGGGCGAGTTTTCGGACGCGCGAAAGGCCTGCGCGAGCTGGTTATGGACGGCCTGGCGGTTGATCGACTTGAGATGCTGTTTGCGGCGGCGATAAACGTCAAGCAAGTCGACGAAGTCTTCCCAGCGCTGTTCGAGCGTGATAAGATTCGTCGGCAGTTCGCGGGCGCCCGTGAACTTCTTGTAGTTTTCCTGGATCTTATTCTTTTGCCATTTGAGATAATCGACGGCCTCGCGCTCGCGCGGCGAGAATTCGCGGATCATCTTCTCGCGATAGGCGCGGTTGGCGGCCAGCAGTCGGTCTTTCTCCCGTCGGTTGACGAGTTGGCGATATGACGGAACCATCGGCAGAAACACGAGATAAACTGCTTCGCAAATGAGCGCGACGAAAAGCGGGATGATGCTACCGGTCCAGGCGGCGGCGACCGCGAAACCGGCAAGGCCCCAAAAATTCACGGGTTCCTTGACGGCTTCCTTTACGAATTTCGTATTGAACCGCTGAATTTCCTTCTGATATTTCGCTAGATCCGCCATATTCCGATAGATGCCGTTATTTCCGTTTGAGTTCCTCTAGTTCTGCGCGCAGGCGATCATTTTCCGCCTCAACGCGTTTCAGGTTCGTTTCCATCGTATCCATTGCGGTATCGATCTCGTCATACGTTTTGAGGAATTCACCCGATTCGCGATCGAAAAGACGGAGCGTTTTTCCCGTATCCACAAGCTCGAGTCCGAGCGCCGGGCTGAAAACACGGCCGTTGCGAACGTCGGATTTGACAAAAACGCCGTCGATTAAACGGAATGCGCGCAACGGTTCGTCTCCCAAATAATCGTATTCCGGGTCGAAGACGTAGTATTCCTTGACGCCGATTTGCTGGTAAAGCTGGAACTTGCGATTCAAATCCTCGCGCCGCGTTCCGCGCGAGGAAATTTCAAAAACAACATCGGGTGCCGCTTCTTCCCATAGTTTGTAAACCCGCCGGACGTGGCTCCCGACGTTTCGGACGACGAAGACGTCGGGCGAGATCACCTTTCGCGGATCGCCTTCCACATAATAAAACATCATATTCGCGATCACCGCCACGTCGTCCGATCGGCGAAAGTGATTTGTGAGTATTTGAAAAAGTGTGATGATGGTTTGGACGTGAGCGCCGGTTTCCCCCATAGGTTTTCCGTCTGAGCACGGATAAAAAACCTCCTTGCCGCCGGCCGCCGGCGGGATTCTCTTAACGGTTTCAGGGTGATCATTGACCGTCAGATTCATTTCATCTCGTTCGTTTCGTTGAGGATCGCCTGGTCGAGAACCTCTTCTTCGCTGATCTCGGGCGTTCCGGCGGCGATCTGTTTGCCGGCCGTAGGCGCCCCGGCGCCGAGGAGTCCCATCTTAGATTTGTACTCGAGCAGTTTGTCCTGCAACTGAATGTCCATCGCCTCGCGCTCGATATCCTGCATCTGCGAGTCCACTGAACTCGTTCCGAGCTGAAGCTTGGCTTCCGCGGCTGCGACGCGGCGATCGATCTTCTCGCGCATTTCGTTGAAAGTCGAGGCATCGTCGCCGATGTTGAACGTTTCCATCGTTTGCGCCAACTGTTCCTGAAGTTTCGCCTGTTTCGCGGCGCTGATCAGCTGCATCGCCTCGGCGGTGCGCTTCTTCATATTCAGAACATAGTTGTCACGCGCTTTGAGCGCCTGCTTGGACGCCGATTGCGCATTGTCGTACTGAACGTTCGTCCGTTCAAGATCCATCTGCGCCTGCTGCAACTGGCCGATGTACGCGGTCGCGATGTCGTCGCGGTTCATTTTCACCGATGCCTTGATCTTCGAATCGAGGTCGACGACCTGAGTTTCGAGATTTTCCTTTTGCTTTCCAAGAAGGCGCTCGGTCGCCATTACCTGTGCGACGGAATTGTTGAGTTCCGGCACACGGTCGCGCATATCCCGGATCGTCTGTTGAAGAACCAATTCCGGGTTTTCCATCTTGTCGAGAGCCGCGCCGGTTCCGGCTCTAAAAATCCGCGTTATTCTTTGCCACAATCCCATTTTTGTTCAATCCGCTCCTAAAAAATTGTTAAATGAACTTAATGTCGGAAATCTTTACGTCATCTATTTTGCCAAAGTTGCAAATTCCAGAGTCAGTATAACAAGAAAGTCCCAATTTTGAAGCGTTGAATTCGGTCGGGTCGAATCGGGAGAATCGCCGCGGCCGGAAATTCGGTCTGTCGGCTGCAAGTCAGGCTTGTTTTCCGCCACGAATCGCGCGAATTTCACGAAAACTGGGTCGGTGTTCGACGGCGGCAAGAACGGATTTCTGACGTTGCGCACTCAGAGAAGTGTGTGACGTTCTCCGCCTAGAGTCGCAGATCGCGTAGCAGAAAATCCGGCTTTGCGCTAAATTATTTGGAATGAACACGAAACTTGACGAAAGCGTCCGCGAACTCGATGCCCGGCTTATTGAAAAATATCGGTTTGACACCGACTTTTTCGCGAGTCTCGGTCGCGTCCAGCACGAAACCGGAATTCTTCACGACGACCGTCCGATCTGTCCGTTTATGCGTCCGCATTTCTTTCCGCGCTCGCGTTACGAAAGTGTCAAATCGGCAGCCGAGACTCTCCATCAGGTCTTCGAACGGATGACGGAGGCTGCGATCGCCGACCCCGTTTTGATGAGCGAAGTCGGATTGACCGAGAAAGAAGAACGGATGGCGCGGTTGGAACCGGGACACGGTGGACTGTGTGTTTCGAGTCGTTTCGACACGTTTCTCGATGGCGACGATTTCAAGTTTCTTGAGTACAATGCCGAGACTCCGGCCGGTGTCGGCGATCAGTATTCTTTCGATCTCGTTTTTGAAAAGGTTCCAGAGGTCGCCGAGTTCCTGTCAGATAAGGCCCATTGGCGACCGAAGCCTTACATCACGCTGCTCGAAACGCTCGACGCCGCGTATCGGGATTTCGGCGGCAAGAAGGAAAAGCCGGGCATCGCGATCGTCGATTGGGACGGCGTTTCGACATATTCGGAGTTCGAGATCCTTAAAAAGCACTGGCTGGCGAACGGTTACGAAACCATCATTGCGAATCCGTATCAGCTCGAGTATGACGGAAAAGTCCTGCGCGTCGGCGACTTCGTCGTCGATATATTCTACAAACGCGTCATCATTCACGAATTTCTCGAAACGTTCGATGAGACCCATCCGCTAATCCGCGCGTACGCCGACGGCAACGTGCTGATGGCAAACAACTTCCGTGTCAAGATCCCGCACAAGAAAACGAGTTTCGCGATCGTGTCCGACGAGCGGTGGCATCATCTTTTCACGTCCGCGCAGCTTTCGGTGATCGCCAAACACATCCCCTGGACGCGCCGTGTCCGTGAAGGGAAGACGACGCTCGATGGCCGCGAGGTCGATCTGCTCGAAACGCTCCGCCGCGAACGCGAACGGTTCATCATCAAACCGCACGACGATTACGGCGGCCACGGCGTCAGTTTCGGTTGGGAGCATTCGGAATCCGAATGGGACGCGCTGCTCGGGAACGCGCTTTCAAACATCTTCATCGCCCAGGAACGCGTCGCGATCGAGAAGACGATGATGCCGACGTTCAATGACACCGAACTGACGATGGAAAGCCTCAACATCGACTTCGACCCGTTCCTCTTTCGCGGAAAGGTCAACGGCGGACTCGTCCGTCTCTCTTCCAAATCCCTCGTCAACGTAACCGCCGGCGGCGGCGAAACGGCGCTCGTCGTGATGGAAAACTTCTAAGTGCAGAGTGCAGAGTGTAGAGTGCAGAGTGCATTGACAGAGTGCAAAGTGCAAAGTGCAGAGTGCAGAGTGCAGAGTGCAGAGTGCAGAGTGCAGAAGCTGCCGCCTTCAACTGTTATGCACTTTGCACTAAGCACTTTGCACTATGTCAAAGCACTTTGAACTCTGCACTTTGCACTTCCTCTCCCGTCAGGTTGCAAGTCCCGCCTTTCCCGCGCGTTCTCATTCCAGAAGTAGGCTTTTCCAAAAGCTGTTTTGAGAGCATAATTTAGAATGAAACTAACGCGACGAATATTACTCGCCCCTGTCTCGCGGGAGGACACGACAATGAAAAAAACTATTGCCTGGATCTTGTTTTGCGGTCTCTTTCTCAATCTTTTCTCGCCGGTAATTCTGTCGGTCAACGCACAGAAGGTCAGTGGGAAAACTACCCAGAATATGAATCAAGTGTTACCGAACGGATTGCAGTTTCGCCTTTCCGAAGGCGTCGAGGGCGCCGAGAAGCGCGAGAAACAAACGCTGCCGCCTTCCGACCCGCTCGGTGCGGGCGATCGCGACGCGATGCTCAAGCGTCTGCCTGACATCAAGGCGGAACCCAACGATCGAACGGAGTTCAACAAACGGCTCGGCACGCTCCCCGCGCCGAAGACCGGCAACAAGATCGAGGTCAAGTTTCCCGCTCCCGAACAGATAAATCCGAACGCTGATCCGTCGAAACAGGCGCTTGAGGTTCTGAGATTCTCGCCCGAGGGCGAAGTCTCGCTCGCGCCGGATCTTTCTGTCACATTCTCGCAGCCGATGGTCGCGGTCACATCGCAAGAGGAAGCCGCGAAGGCCGTGCCCGTCGAACTGACGCCGCAGGTCGAGGGCAAATGGCGCTGGCTCGGCACGAAGACGCTGATGTTCGACACCACGAAGCGTTTCCCGATGGCGACCAAATTCACCGCGCGTGTTGCCGCCGGAACGAAATCCGCCACCGGCCAGACGCTCCAGAAAGACGTGATGTGGACATTCACCACGCCGCCGCCGACGGTCGAGCAGATGATCCCGCAGAATCAGACGACCCGGCGCGACGCTCTGATGTTTTTGCAGTTCGACCAGGAGATCAATCCCGAAGCGGTTCTGAAGACCGTCAAGGTCACCGGCGCAGGGAAACCGCTCGCGATCAGGCTCGCGACGCCGGAAGAGATCGAAAAGGACGGTTCGATCAAGTATTACGCCCAGCAGGCGCAGCCGAAACGTTGGGTCGCTTTCCGCGCGGTCACGAACGAAGGCTTGACCGAAAACGCGTTGCCCGCCGACGCGGCGATCAATGTTACCGTGTTCAAAGGAACGGCATCCGCCGAGGGGCCTTTGACGTCGGTCAAGGATCAGGCGTTCGGATTCCGCACGTTCGGCGCGATGAAGTTCGTCAACGGCTACTGCGGCTGGCAGGGGAACAAGAACTGTTCGCCGTTCGAGTCCTGGTACGTTCAGTTCACGAACGCGATCGACGGAACATCGTTTCGTAAGGAATCGATCAAGATCGATCCGCCGGTCGAAGGGCTGAATATCTACCCGGCAGGGAACTACATCTATTTCCAAGGCTACAAAAAGGGCCGAACGAGCTACAAAGTCACGGTCGACACTTCGATCAAAGACATTTACGGACAATCGCTCGTCGCGCCCGGAACGGCGACGATGGTCGTCGGTTCCGCCGAACCGAATCTGTACTCGCAGGGCGGAACGTTCGTCATACTCGACCCGACCGCGAAGCCGACATATTCGATCTATTCGACAAATTTGCCGTCGGTCAAGGTCAAGGTTTACGCCGTTACGGTCCAGGATTGGGAAGCGTACCGCTCGTATATGCGTTTCCAGTATTACGACGAGCAGAAGCGCCCGAAGATCCCGGGAAGGCTCGTCATCAACAAGACCCAGGCGATCGAGGCGAAGCCCGACGAAATGGTCGAAACGAGGATCGATCTATCCGAAGCTCTGAGCGGCGGTTTCGGCAGCGCGATCATCGAGGTCGAGCCGACGGTCCGGCGCGACAAATACGACCGGACGAAGATCACCGCCTGGACGCAGGCGACGCAGATCGGGCTCGACGCGTTCGTCGATAACGAAGAGTTGGTCGGATTCGCGACCGATCTCAAAACCGGCAAGCCGCTGAACGGCGTCGAGCTGTCGATCTATCCGAACGGCAAAACGCCGACGGGGTCTTCCGTGAACGAAGAGCCCGCGAACAGCAAGAGCTGGTGGGAATGGCTCTGGAGTTGGGGAAGCAGCGAACCGAAAACGGAGGTCGAATCGGTCGATGAGAACGGCGACGTGCAGGAAACGGAAACGATCCTGCCGGCTGTCGGTCCGCAGACCGGCGACAACGGCATTCTGAGACTGCCGTTGCCCGAAACGCAGTCCGACAAGACCCAGAACGTGCTGATTGCGAAGAAAGGCCGCGACATCGCGTTCCTGCCCGAGAACTCCGACTACTACTGGAATGAAACCGGGAGCTGGTACAAAAAGGGCTACAGCGACACGCTGACGTGGTTCGTTTTTGACGACCGCAAGATGTACCGCCCGAAAGAGGAGGTCTCGATCAAGGGCTACATTCGCCATTATGACGGCGGAAAACTGGGCGACATCGGCGCGCTCGGCGACCGCGCCGGCAAGAGCGTGACCTATGTGATGCGCGACGCGCGCGGCAACGAGATCACGAAGGGCGCCGCCGAACTCAACGCTTTCGGCGCGTTCGACTTCAAGTTCAAGCTCACCGACAATATGAATCTCGGGATGGCGACCGTCGAACTCAAGACCGAAGGCGGCGCTTACACCCATTACCATCAGTTTCAGGTTCAGGAATTTCGCCGGCCCGAATTCGAGGTCAAGGCGCGCGTCGAATCCGAGGCGCCGCACTTCGTCAAGGGCAATGCGATGTTTGGCGTCGAAGCGAAATACTACGCCGGCGGAGGGCTCGGGAACGCCGAAACGAACTGGACCGTGACCGCGACGCCGACGAGTTACACGCCGCCGAACCGCGAGGATTACACCTTTGGAACGTGGGTTCCTTGGTGGCGCACGTTTGGGGATTACGACGGCGGTTTCAGGCCGGGAGGCGGCCAATCGGTGACGCAGACGTTCAAGGGAGTGACCGACGCAGCCGGAAAACATCTTTTGAAAGTGGACTTTGAATCGGTGAATCCGCCGCGGCCTTACACGGTTTCGGCTTCCGTCTCGGTTCAGGATGTCAACCGACAGACGTGGGCGAGTTCGACGAGTCTGCTGGTTCATCCGGCGGATCTGTATGTCGGCATCAAGTCGGCGCGAAACTTCGTCCAGAAGGGCGAGAAAATGGCGGTCGAGTCGATCGTCACCGATCTCGACGGCAAACTCGTCGCCAACCGCGATGTCGAGATAAAAGCCGTATTGAAGGATTGGGCGTTCGAGAAGGGAAGCTGGATCGAAAAGACGGTCGATGAGCAGGTCTGCAACGTCAAATCGCTCGGCGACAAGGGTCAGAAATGCGAGTTTGTCGCGAAGGCCGGCGGCCAGTACAGGATCTCGGCGCGCGTGATGGACGACAAGGAACGCTTCAACGAAAGCGAGTTCACGATCTGGGTTCCGGGCGGAAAGACCCCGCCGAAACGCAACGTCGAACAGGAAGAAGCGCAGCTGATCCCGAACAAGAAGGACTACAAAGCCGGAGAAACGGCGGAACTTCTCGTCATCTCCCCGTTCGCGCAAGCGGAAGGCGTATTGACACTCCGCCGCGGCGGCCTCATCAAGACCGAGCGGTTTTCGGTCAAGGATTCTTCGATCACTCTGCGCGTTCCGCTCGAAGAGAAGTATCTGCCGAACATTTATGCCCAGGTCGATCTGGTCGGCGCCGCGCCGCGGCCGAACGAGAAGGGCGAGATCGACGAAAAGCTCGCCAAACGCCCGGCATTCGCGAGCGGACAGATAAATCTCCAGATATCGACCGAATCGCGCAAGCTCAACGTTTCGGCCGAACCGGAATCGGCGACGATCGAACCGGGCGGCGAGACGAAGGTCAACGTCGCGGTGACGGATTTCCGCGGCGAACCGGTCGCCAATTCAGAGGTAGCGGTCGTCGTCGTCGATGAAAGCGTGCTCGCGCTTTCCAGGGTATTCGATCGCCGATCCGCTCGGCGCGTTCTACGGCCAGCGCGGCAACGGCGTCACCGATTATCATTCGCGCAAGGACATTTTGCTCGGAAATCCGCTCGACGTCAGAAAGCAGGAACCGCAGATTCAGGCAACGATGGCCGCCGGGGCCGTTTCAAACACCGCAATCATGGCGCGCAAGAGCGATATGAACGATGCGAAGAAGTCGGCGCCGAGACCTTCGGCGGTCCGCGCCGAGGAGATGGTCGCCGACAAAATGGTCGCCGAGCGCGACGAAGAGGCGAGTCCCGACACCCCGATCAATCTGCGGACGAATTTTGACGCGCTGGCGGTGTTCGCTCCGCGCGTCAAGACGGATTCGAACGGCAAGGCGACGGTCAACGTCAAACTCCCGGACAATCTGACGCGGTACCGCATCACGGCGGTTTCGGTCGATACCGGCAAACGCTTCGGCAAGGGCGAATCGAACCTGACGGCGCGTCAGCCGCTGATGGTCAGGCCGTCGGCCCCGAGGTTTATGAACTTCGGCGACAAGGTCGAGCTTCCGGTCGTCGTCAGAATCAGACCGACAAGGATATGTCGGTCGACGTCGCCATTCGGGCGACGAATGCACCCTGACGGAGCCCGGATCGGCCGGCACGACTGCGGGCCGAAGGGTTGTAAAAAGCCAATGACCGCGCGGAAGTGAGGTTCCCGGTCTCGACGCAATCGGCCGGAACGGCACGTTTCAGATCGCGGTCACGTCCGGCAAATGGTCCGACGCGGCCGAGATCAATCTGCCGGTCTGGACGCCGGCAACGACCGAGGCGTTCGCGACTTACGGCACGACCGATCAGAACGGCGCGATCTTCCAGCCGGTCCAGACGCCCGGCGAGGTCTGGCCGCAGTTCGGCGGCCTCGAAGTGACGACGAGTTCGACCCAGCTGCAGGAACTTACCGACGCGTTCATCTACCTGTATCGATATCAGTTCGAATGCTCCGAACAGATCTCGTCACGGATGATCTCGATCGCCGCACTGCGAGACGTGCTGTCGGCTTTCAAGACCAGGACTTCCCGACGAAAGACGCGCTCGACGCGAGTTTCGCGAAGGATGTCGAGATTCTCAAGGGACGTCAACGCGGCGACGGCAGTTTCGGGCTCTGGTCGCAGCGCAAAGAGCGGTACGAATATCCGTTCCTGACGGTCCACGTCGCGCACGCGCTCCGGGTTAGCAAAGGCGAAGGGCTACAAGGTCCCCGAAGGGATGCTTGAAAAGACCAAGCCGTATCTCAAGGACATCGAAAAGCATTTCGATGAGTGGCACAGACGCTCGCCGCAGGTCCGCTGGACGATTTCGGCCTACGCGCTCTATGTCCGCGATATGATCGGCGACAAGGACGTCGCGAAGGCGAAGGCGCTGCTCAAGGAAGCGACGATCGAGAAGATGCCGTTCGAAGCTTTGGGCTGGATCCTGTCGGTTCTCGCGAGCGACAAAGGGTTCGACCGTCGAGTCGAGGCGATCAAGCGGTTCCTCGTAAACCGAACCACCGAAACCGCGGCGACGGCGGTTTCGTCACCGATTACGGCGACGGTGCCTGGCTGATTATGTATTCGAACCGGCGCGCCGACGGCGTGCTGCTCGAAAGCGCTGATCAGGCCCGTCAGGGCGGCGGTCTGAGCGTCGAGGGATCTGATCCCCGAACTCGTCCGCGGACTGCTCGATCATCGAACGAAAGGCGCGTGGTCGAATACGCAGGAGGGAATGTGTTTATTCTTCTCGCGCTCGACAAGTATTTCAACGCCTTTGAAAGGTGACGCCCGATTTCGTCGCCAAAGTCTGGCTCGGCAACGCATACGCCGGCGAACAGGTCTTCAAGGGACGTTCGATCGATTCGAATCGGCTTAACGTGCCGATGTCGTACCTCGTCGAGCAGGGCGGAACGTCGAACCTGATCCTCGACAAACAGGGGCCAGGACGGCTCTACTATCCAAATCGGATTGAAGTACGCGCCGAAAGAAGTCCTGAAACTCGCTCCGGCGGATTACGGGTTCACTGTGCTCCACAAATACGGAGGCGGTCGACGATCCGGAAGACGTCAAGCAGAATCCGGACGGAACCTGGACTTTCAAGGCCGGGGCGCGCGTCCGTGTGAAACTGACGATGGTCGCTCCAGGCGCGGCGATACCACGTCGCGCTGGTCGACCAATCTGCCGGCGGGAGCTTGAGATCCTGGATCCGGGGCTGGCGACGACGGATCGATCCCGGGCGACAATCAGAACACTGCGGTCGTCGAATACGGGTCAGGAGCTACGGCCGCGGCTGGTATTACTGGAGGCAATACTGGTTCGAACACCAGAACTTCCGCGACGAACGCGCCGAAGCGTTGCATCGCTGCTGGGAAGGCGTTTACAACTACTCATACGTCGCCGAGCAACGACACCGGGCGAATTCGTCGTCCCGCCGGCCAAGGCCGAGGAGATGTATCATCCCGGACCTTCGGCCGCACGGGCACGGACTTCGTGAAAGTGGAATAGAAGGATAGTGTCCTTGCCTGAAATAGGTTGACCGTTTTTTGAGTTTGATTTCAACTCCAGGAGCGAACAACTATGGCAAATTTAAGTGAATATGAAAAGCTGACGGTCAAGGAACGACGCAACAGGACTTTCAGTGAAGGGTTCAGGCGAAAGAGAAAGTGGGTGAGATCGAGCGTTGCGTCACGTCGGTCAGTGAGGTGAGCCGCGAATATCAGGTTTCCCGGTCTGCAATATATGCGTGGATGCGTCAGTATTCACGTATGAGAAAAAAACAGGAGCGGCTTGTGCTGGAGAGTCTGAGACGACACGAGAAAGATCCAAGGCGTTGAAGGAAAGATTGAAAGAGCTGGAGCAGGCTGTCGGGCAGAAGCAGATACAGATCGATTTCTTTGACAAGATGATCGATCTGGCGGAGGAAGAGTACGGCATTGATATTAAAAAATGTACTTTAAAAGCCCTCCGGTGGTTCTGGTCCCGAACCGGGAAAGGCACGGGCACAAAATGAATCAACTGTATCGGGCAATGGGTATCAGCAAGCAGGCGTTTTCACCAGCATACGGAACGTCATCTCAGGATGTTGGAAGAGCAGGAGCAGCTTCTGCCGGTGATCGCCGAGATACGGCGCGATCATCCCGCAAATGTCGTCGCGCTGTCATGTACGGGATGATAAAGGCCGATGCAGTTTTGGCAGAGACCGGTTCGAGAGCAGTTTGCTTTTCGCACGGGTTCAAGATCAGGCGGAAAGGGCATATCACCGCCCGACGGATTCGCGCGGGGTGACGCGATTTGACAATTTGATTGCCGGATTCGAGTTGACGAGGTGTAAACGAGGTTTGGAGTCAGCGACGTAACCTACTACAGAATAGGCGAAAGGTTCTGTGCCTGACCTTCATTATGGACCTCTTCTCAAAGACGGATCGTGGGCTATGCGGTCTCCGGACAACCTGATGACCAGGCGCACCACGCTGCCAGCAATACGGATGGCGATCGCGGGTCGCCGGCCCGCACGTGGTCTGATATTTCATTCGGACGGCGGCGGCCAGTATTACTGCAAGGAATTCGTGAAACTGACCCAAGCCTGTAATATGAAAAGTAGCGTGGGCACGAGTGTCTATGAAGTCCGAATGCCGAACGCGTAAAACGGAACTATTAAAAACAGTTACGTCAGATTCTACGGGCCGGAGAATTTATCCCAGCTAAGGCAGATGACTGAAAAGGCGGTCAATATGTACAACAATTACAAGCCGCATACGGCATTGAACTCCCTTAAGCCCCGATGCATTCCGAAAAGCGGCAGGGAACCTTGAGTTTTCTTAAGCGTGGAGGGTTCAAAAGTAATTGAAGAAAAGCCGGACAATAAATGCCCGGCTCCGCGACAAACTACTTCGGAGGTCTATCCACAGTGAGGTGCTCTCCCGAAGTACTCACTTCCGTTTCGATCTCGAAACGAAGGTATCCGATATTTTGACGAAAAAAAGCAAACAAATGTTTTCTAGCAAACTCAAAAAACGGTCAACACTATTCAGGCATTGACAGAGTGGATAG